>CAZLWH010000121.1:0-4697 GCA_964563265.1 uncultured Erysipelotrichaceae bacterium | reverse complement strand
ATTTATGTGACCCACGATCAGGAAGAAGCCTTGACGATGTCGGATACGATCATCGTCATGAACCAAGGTGAGATCCAACAGATCGGCACCCCGACCGATATCTACAATGAACCGGAAAACCGCTTCGTTGCGGATTTCATCGGAGAATCCAATCTGATCGAAGGGGTCTTGGCCGATGATTACAGAGTCCGTTTCGATGATGCCGATTTCGAATGTGTCGATTCCGGCTACAATCCCAATACGGAAGTCGACATCGTCCTTCGTCCCGAAGACATCGATATCGTCCCGGTAGAAATGGGCAAGATCAAAGGCATCGTCCAATCCAGTCTGTTTAAAGGCGTCCATTTCGAGATCGTCGTTGAAACGCCGTATCGCGAATTCATCATCCATACCACCGACAATGCGGCCATCGGCCAGGAAGTCGGTCTGCATTTCTTCCCTGAAGACATCCACATCATGAACAAGATGGGTTACTAGCCATGAGAGTCTTTGCGAACCTGGTCAAACCCTATATGGTTTGGATGACGGCCTTGATCGTGATCCCGATGCTGCTGATCGTCCTGTATGCCTTTACCACCCATGGTAACAGCGTCATGGCGTTCCAGTTCACCTTCGACAACTTCAAGAAATTCTTTGACCCTGTTTTTATCAAAGTCATGCTGAAATCGATTGAAGTGGCCTTGATCACCACCACCGTCTGTATCCTGATCGGTTATCCGATCGCGTATATCATCTCGACGGTCAAAGACCGTTGGCAGACCTTGCTGATGCTGTTGGTCACCATTCCGATGTGGATCAACATGCTGGTGCGTACCTATGCCTGGATCAGTATCCTGTCGGATTCCGGTCTCATCAATACCTTCCTGAAGTACATCAATGTCGGTCCAGTCAAACTGATGTATACCGACTTTGCGGTCATCCTTGGGATGGTCTATAACTTCTTGCCGTTCATGATCTTATCAATTTATACCTCTTTGGCCAAAATGGACAAAGCGGTCATCGAAGCTTCTTATGATTTGGGCGCCAACAACCGCCAGACCTTTACGAAGATCATCTTCCCGCTGTCTTTGCCGGGGGTCATCTCCGGGGTCACCCTGGTCTTCTTACCGGCCGTATCGACCTTCATCATCCCGAAGTTTCTGGGAGGGGGCCAATACATGCTGATCGGTAACCTGATCGAAAATCAGTTCATTACCGTCGGTGAGTGGAACTTCGGTTCCGCAATCTCCCTGATCATGGCGATGATCATCATGCTGTCGATGTATGCGACCCGCAAGATGGACAAAGACATTGTTCAGGAAGCACAGGGAGGCAACAAATGGTAGGCTCCAAGAACCGTAAACTGGTCAGGGCCCTCATGATCATCGGGATCCTTGTCTTCTTCTATGCCCCGATCCTGAGCCTGATGATCTTCTCTTTCAATGATTCCCGTTCTCTGACGAGCTGGGCCGGATTTTCGACCCAGTGGTATACCGCTTTGTTTGCCAACCGCGAAATGATGAGCGCCATCTATGTGACGCTGACCGTGGCCTTGCTGTCGACGCTGATTTCAACCATCGTCGGAACCTTAACCGCGATCGGGATCTCCAAGAGCCGCAAGATCATCCGCGAACTCATCATCAACGTCAACAATTTCCCGATCCTCAATCCGGAAATCGTCACCGCGATCGGGCTGATGCTGCTGTTTTCATCCCTCTCCATTGAGAAGGGCATGATCACGATGCTGGTGGCCCACATCATCTTCTCCACACCGTATGTTATCTTGACGGTATTGCCTAAATTGCGCGGACTGGATCCTGATATTGCCGAAGCGGCGATGGATCTGGGCGCCACACCGGCCCAAGCCCTTTGGAAAGTCATCATCCCGCTCATCATGCCGGGAGTCATCTCCGGAGCGCTTCTGGCCTTCACGATGTCCTTTGATGATTTCGTCATCTCCTACTTCGTCTCTGGAAACGGGGTCAAAAATATCTCGATCTTGGTCTACACGATGAGTAAACGCATCAATCCGACGATCAATGCGCTGTCAACCATTCTGGTCGTCATCATTACGATCGTATTGCTCGCGGTCAACTTACTGCCCATGTTGAAGAAAAAAGAACTGAGAGGTGCTGAATGAAAAAAATAGCGTTTAGTATCCTGCTGAGCATCGCAATGCTCAGCGGATGCCAAACTAATAAGCCAACCCTGAAGGTATTTAGTTGGGGGGCTTATATTGACACAACGGTCATTACAGCTTTTGAAAAAGAATACAACTGCATCGTCATCTATGACATGTTTGAAAGCAATGAAGCCATGTATACCAAACTGTTGAGTGGCGAAAAATACGATGTCCTGGTACCTTCCGATTATATGGTCCAGCGTTTGATTGAAGAAGAATCTTTGCTTCCCTTGGATTATGATCTTCTGCTCAATGCTTCCGGCATCATCCCTCAGCTGATGAAAAGGGAATTCGATCCGGAAAACACCTACAGTGTCCCTTATTTCTGGGGCAATGTCGGTCTCATCTATAACACCACGATCGTTGATGTCAACGATCTGAGTCAAGGCTGGAATCTGTTAAGAAATACAGACTATAAGAGCCAGATCTTTGTCTATGATTCCGAACGCGATGTCTTCATGGTCGCGCTCAAAGCACTGGGTTACTCCATGAATACCCAAAACCAAGCTCAGCTTGATCAGGCTTATCGCTGGCTTGAAGATCTCAATAACACGATGGATCCGGTCTATGCGACCGATGACGTCATCGACAACATGATCTCAGGCAATAAAGCCATCGCAATGGTTTACTCCGGCGATGCAGCCTACATCATGGCTGAGAATCCGGATATGGCCTATCTGGTTCCCTCACAAGGCACCAACTTCTGGGTCGACAACATGGTCATCTCCAAAGATGCGACCCAGCTCGACTTGGCCCATCATTGGATCAATGCGATGCTGTCACCAGAAATTGCCGAACTCAACAGCGTCTATGTCGGTTACTCCAGTCCGATCCAAAGTGTGTATGACACATTGAAGGACACGGAATTTGAAGGACTGGATGCCTATACGCCGCGTCTTGATTATTCTAAAGATGAAGTCTTCCGCTATGACGAAAAGATCAAACTCATCATTTCTGAGTTATGGGTCAAAGTCAAAGCCCTGAATTAACGCGATACCTTAAGGAGGTAGATCACCACACTATGAAAAAATTATTGATATTGGCCCTTGTCTTGGGCGCCCTCACCGCTTGTTCTTCCGCTGCCAAAGAGACCCTCAAAGTCTTCAACTGGGGCGAATACATCGACAAAGATATGATTGCCGAATTCGAATCCGAATACAACTGCAAAGTCATCTATGATACCTATGATTCCAATGAACTGATGTATACCAAACTCGCCTCCGGCGAAAAGTATGACATCCTGGTCCCGACCGACCACATGGTCGAACGTTTGATCGCTGAAAACAAGATCCAGACTTTGGATCTCAGCAAGATCACCAACTTCGATAACTTGGATGCTGCCTTACTGAACCGTCCGTTTGATCCCAACAATGCCCACAGTGTTCCGTATTTCTACGGCAACATCGGCATCATCTACAACAAAACGACCGTGGATGTCTCCGTCCTTGAAGCCGAAGGCTGGGATTTCCTGCTGGATCCTCAATTCAAGGATCGCATCTATGTCTATGATTCCGCCCGTGATGTCTTCATGATGGCGTACAAATCATTGGGTTACTCGATCAATACGACCGATGAAGCCCAAATCGAAGAAGCCTTCAACTGGCTCAAAGAGATGAATTCTGTCACCAAACCAATTTACATCGATGAGACCCTCATCGACAACATGATCAATGGCAACAAAGATCTCGCCGTTGACTTCTCCGGGGATGCTGCGTATGTCTTGTCTCAGAATACCGATATGGGTTTCTTCGTTCCTGCAGAAGGCACCAACCTGTGGACCGATTCGATGGTCATCCCGACGGATGCCCAAAATGTCGAACTGGCTTACAAATGGATCAACTTCATGCTCAGAGACGATGTAGCCTTGAAGAACACCGAGTATGTCGGTTATACGTCTCCGGTCACCTCTGCCTTTGAAGCGGTCATCGCTGAAGGCGGCGCTTATTTCGGTAATCCGGCGTATGCCCCTCGTTTGGACAATCCTCTGGATGAAGTCCACCAGTATTCTCCGCTGTTGGTTTCTGTTTTGGCCGACAAGTGGACCCGCGTCAAAGCGGAATAATCGCTCATAAAGACACGGAGAAATCCGTGTCTTTTTCTTAATCCGGGTGAACCGTCAAGGCCAGGATAAAACCTGGCCTTGATTTCTTTTCAAAGTCTTTTTTTATTCTTGCAATTTAAAGGTCCCTTGGGTATAATTAGAAGGCACCGTTTAGACGGTTCCTTAGCCAAGTGGTAAGGCAATAGACTGCAACTCTGTGACCGTCGGTTCGATTCCGACAGGAACCTCCAAAAGGGGATGTGGCGGAATAGGCAGACGCAACGGACTTAAAATCCGTTGATGGCAACATCGTGCGGGTTCAAGTCCCGCCATCCCCACCACTTTTATTGTATTGCCGGTATCCAAGCACCACTTATGCGCCCATAGCTCAATTGGATAGAGTATTTGACTACGGATCAAAGGGTTGCGGGTTCGACTCCTGCTGGGCGCGCCAGTTTATTAATATCGGGATGTAGCACAGCTTGGTAGTGCACT
>CAZLWH010000120.1:0-4701 GCA_964563265.1 uncultured Erysipelotrichaceae bacterium | reverse complement strand
TCGATCTGGTCAAAAGCGAATACCTCAGACTCAACCATATTTTCGACAAATACAACAATGTGAGCGGGGTCAATAACCTCAAAACCGTCAATGACAATGCGGGCATCGCCCCAGTCGTTGTCGATCAGGCCTTGATCGATCTTTTACTGATCGCCAAGGCATGGACGACCAAATCACAAGGCACCTTTGACGTTACCTTGGGTTCTGTGCTCAAGATCTGGCACAATTACCGTGAAGCTGGCCAGGATCTCAATACGAACGGACAGCTTGGGCTGATCCCGACTTTGACAGAACTTCAAGGCGCAGCCCCTTATACCGGATGGAGCTTTGTTGAAATCGACGATACAGCCAATACGGTCTATCTGACCGATGCCCGCACCTCACTGGATTTGGGCGGGATCTCCAAAGGCTACGCCACAGACCTTGTCGCAGCAAAATTAAAAGAAGCCGGATTGGAATCCGGGCTCTTATCGTTTGGAGGCAGCAGTTCCGTCATCATCGGATCCAAACCCAACAGCCTTAACTGGAACGTGGCCATCCGTGCTCCGATCAGAGGCAATCCTTACGTCGAACTCGATAATGTCTATTTCCCTTCATCCTTTACGCTTTCGAGTTCAGGCGATGATCAAAACTACTATCAGGGCACTGATAACCAATACTATCATCACATCATCGATCCCAAGACCTTTTATCCGGTCAACAACGGCTGTCATTCCGTCACCGTCTTCACCACGGAAGATGCGACGATTGCGGAAGCTTTGTCTAAGACCCTGTTTATCCTTCCGATCGAAGAAGCCTATGCGTACCTGGATCAATACAATCTGGATCATCCGGATCAGACCCTGTATGCGATCTGGATCTTTGATTATCAAATGGCCCCTGCCGGTTATGATACCGTGGATTTCTTGCTGGGAGATTCCGGATCGTCCCAAGTGGATGCTCCGTATACCCTGCTTTACTCCAACAATCTTAAAGGTATGACCCTCAACTTCAAATAAGCCCATCCAAAACAAAAGGACCTTGCGGTCCTTTTTTAGTGAAGTGGAAGTGTGATCTTGAATTGGGCTCCGCCTAAGTTCTCAGCACTGATTTTTCCGTTCATTAGTTCGATCGAACTTTTGGCGATCGCCAATCCTAATCCGAAATTTCCTTTCTTTCCTTTATAAAAACGTTTAAATATGTGAGGTAAATCCTTAGATGAAATGCCTTCACCATCATCACAGATCACGGCGACGGCTTGATTACCTTCACGCCTTAAGGTGATCACGACTTCAGACTTGGCATATTTGATCGCATTGGTCAAAACATTGTAGACAGCCCTGAACATCAAATCCTCATCGACCATGACATTCAGAGGATCGTTCTCGATGATCAGCCGAATTTCCTTTTCTTGCAACAAGGCATATCCGGTAGCCCTTTGGATGAGATCCTTCATCGCATTGCACAGATTGACACTGTCATTCTCCGGAGCATAGTTGCCTGATTCGATCCTGGATAAGGTCAGCAGTTCTTCGACCAAAGCATTGAGCCTTCTCGATTCCTGTGCGATCAGATCTGCAGTTTCTTTGGTCTGAGTAAAGATCCCTTTAGACAATCCTTCCGCGTATCCTTGAATCGACATCAGCGGTGTCCTAAGCTCATGTGAGGCGTTTTGAAGAAAATCGCGTTGTGCTTCCTCTGTGGTCTTGAGCTTCTGTGACATGGCATTCATGCCTTGGATCAAGGCATGGACTTCGATACAGTCACTGGTGTCCAAAAGCTGGACATAGTTGCCTGAAGCAACTTTATGGGTCGTCTGAGCCGCATTCACCAAAGGCGCAGAAATCTTTTTAGTCAGGGTCAATGTAATCCAGATCGCCAAGACCGTCGATATGATCAAGACGATCAGCAAGACCAGATTCATGAATCGGATCAACGCATCCGAAGAAGCAGCAGAAGCAATAAAAAACACTTTATAGTCGCGGGCTATTCCTTCAACATCCTCGTAAATAAACATATAGCTTTTGCCTTGACTCAGGAATCGGATCAAGGTCTTTTCAGGTTCCGCTCTCAGCAAGGCTCTGTTGATCAGGGCATCATTGAGGAATGAATCATCATAGCTTTGCGGAAAGATGACTTTTCCGTTATCGTTGAGAATGACCATCTCGGTATTCATCGAATATTTCGAGACCTGCAACGCAGATCTGATGAGGACAAGCCGTTTCAGATTTTCATCGCTGATCTCATCAGCAGATTCGATCAGATCTCTTTCCAAGATCTTTTCAGATAAGCCTTTGATGTTTTCTACGACATTCTTAAGTTCATTGGCCGTGGCCTGATTGACATAGTACCGCGCGGACAGGTTGAATATCACCATGATCAAGATCGGGACAATGACAAACAAGGCAATAATCGGACCGGATATCTTTCTATTGAGGGTCTTCATGAATTGGCCTCCTGCTGAGTTTGAACCCAAAGCCCCACACCGATTCGATCATCACCTCACTGAGGATCAATTTCTTTCTTAAACGTTTCATCAGATCATCGGTGGCACGGGTATCGGCATCAAAATCGAAATTCCAGACATTTTTCAGTAATTCTGCCCTTGAGACTGCCTTATCGGAATGCTGAATCAGATAAGACAAGAGCGCATATTCCGTCGGTGTCAGATCCAATGCCTGTTCTTTTATTTTGGCAGTCCGCTGAGCGGTATTCAAACTGAGATCTCCATACGACAGTATCTCATTGTTTTGATGTTTTTGATCCATCTCGATGCGTCTAAATAAGGCCTTGACGCGGGCAATCAATTCAACCGGAGAAAACGGTTTGACGAGATAATCATCGCTGCCCATGGTGATCCCGGTGATGCGGTCCAATTCCGAGTCCCGAGCGGAAACGATGATGATGGGAACATTATACTTCTCCCGCAGCTTCATACAGATGGTCAATCCATCCGATCCGCTCATCATCAGATCCAGGATGACCATATCACAGGGCTCTTTCAAAAAGGTTTCCAAGAGAAGATCCCCGTTCTCAAAGTCAAGGACCTCATAACCTTCATTCTTCAAAAACGAACTGATGATGAAACGGATATTGGCGTCATCATCAGCGATATAGATGCGTTGTTTCATGGGTCTGTTTCCTTCTTTATTATGAAAACACAAATGCGAAGAAAAAGAAAGAATTGCCACAACTTTGCCCCAATCTGACCGATGATTTCACACAGAAGATGGTATACAATAGCCTCATAAGGAGAGAAAAGATGATAAAGAAATATGCAGCGATTGGCTTATCTGTCTTATTGTTGACAGGATGCGGTGTACTAAAGAAAAACGATCCAAAACCGGATCAGACACAAACGGTCATGATCGAGGATCTCTCGTCTGTGATCGAGAATCTAGACAGTTTCCAGACTACCCAGGACGACATCGGTGATGATGCCCTTCTGACCAACTAAGGAGAACCCATGAAAAAGACAACCATTACGTTTATCGCTTTCGCCCTGTTTCTGATGATCGGCGCCCTCAGCGTATCCGCCACAGGCGGATTGACTGCTCTGCAGCTCAGAGCCCAAGCCCATGAAAAAGCCGTTGAAATTAGAGAAAACAGACTGGAAAACAAATTGATTTGGGCTGAAAATGTCGAACTCAGAACCCAAATCAAATTAAAACTCATCGACATCAAAGAAAATGAAACGGTGCTCGAAGAGAGTATCAAGACCCAACTGACTGATCTTACTGCCCAATTGAAAACAAAATATGCAGAACTCAAAGAAACCAAAGGCGACATTAAAACTTTGGCCGATGGGGTCAAAGCTCTGATTGAGGCCAAAGACTGGGCTGCCTTAAAAACGACCTATGAAAGCATCATCGCCATCCAGCTTGTTCGTTTTGAATTGCTGACAGACATCAATGATCTCTTGACCCAGATCAATAATCTGCTCCCCTAAATGAAAAGGACCTTGCGGTCCTTTTTTTGTGTTTAGATCTTGCCTAACAGTTTAAACATATTCTTCTTATAGACTTCAACGCCAGGTTGATTGAACGGATTGACATTCAACAGATAGACGCTCATCCCGCATGCGATGAAGAACCACTGTGCCATGTATCCAAAGGATGCTGCGGAGAAATCATCCAAGGTCAGGATCAGATTGGGAATGAGAGCTTCGTCATGGTGGGCGATCAAGGTCCCTTTCATGGCAGCTTTATTGACATCATCCAGTGTTTTACCGGAGAGATAATTCATCGAGTCAAGGTTGGCTTCATCTTCAGGGAAAACCGCATTCAGCATCGGTTTCCTAATGGTCAACAAGGTTTCAAACAGGATCTTCTTGCCTTCCTGGACGAATTGGCCCATGGAGTGCAAGTCGGTCGAGAAGTTCACGGAAGCCGGAAACAGACCCTTGTTTTCTTTGCCTTCGGATTCACCGAAGAGCTGCTTCCACCATTCAGCCACCATCGACATCTGGCTTTCATAAGAAACCAGAAGTTCCACGCTTTTGCCTTCTTTTTCAAGGAGACGTCTCATGACCGCATACTGATAGGCGGTATTGACTTCCAGATCATCATCGGCACAATCGACAGCAGCGGCTTTCGCCCCTTCCATCATTGCATCGATGTCGATTCCGCACGCGGCGATCGGCAGTAATCCGACAGAGGTCAAGACCGAATAACGGCCTCCGATGTCATCGGGGATCGTCAGGGTTTCATACCCCTCTTTATC
>CAZLWH010000119.1:0-4726 GCA_964563265.1 uncultured Erysipelotrichaceae bacterium | reverse complement strand
CCTATGAAAGCTTGCACCAATGGCTTTCTCTCTGAGTGCGGATCGCACTTCTTGTTCCGTTTCTGTGGTTTATGAAATAAGTGTAAGGCTAATGCGGATTCTTGTCAATTAAAAGACAAAATTTCCATTTTTGAAGACGATGACTTCTTTGTCTTCCTGAGTGATCCCAATGACAGACATATCGGCCGAACCGAACATGAAGTCATTATGGGTCATCGAGTTATTGGCACCCGCTGCATCCAGCTGTTCCTGATTCATCGAATTGCCGCCTTTAACGTTCATCGGATAGGCTCTACCCAAGGCCAAGTGACAGGATGCATTCTCATCAAACAAGGTATTGAAGAACAGGATGTTGGCGTTGGAGATCGGAGAATCATGACTGATCAAAGCCACTTCGCCCAGATAGCAAGATCCATCATCGTAATTGACCAAGGAGGTCAAGGCTTCTTTGGAGGTTCTCGCATCGAAATCGACGACTTTTCCGTCTTTGAAGGTCAGCCAGAAGTCTTCGATCAGGCTTCCGTTATAATTGAGCGGTTTGGTCGCGACGACTTTACCGTTGACGCCCTTCTTTTCAGGCATCGAGAAGCTTTCTTCCGTCGGCATGTTGGGATTGAAAACGATGCCCTTGGTGGATTTTTCATTACCGCCGGCCCAGACATGGTTTTTGACCAGTCCGACCGTCAGATCAGTACCCAATCCGTTTTTGAACTTCAAGGCTTTGAAGTTGTAGTTGTTGAGCATTTCATTATGTTTATGCAGGATCTCATTGTGGGCTTTCCATTCTTTGACCGGATCGTTGTCTTTGGTGACGCGGACAGCCGCAAAAATAGCATCCCATAATTTGTCGACGGCTTTTGAAGCACGTTCATTCGGGAATACTTTCTTGGCCCAACCTTCAGTCGGAACGGAAACGACGCACCATTGGGTACGATTGCCCATCATATGATCACTAAAGAATTTCAGCGCTTTGCCGTTGGCCATGCCGACTTTCTGGAGCTTGATCGGATCAATGTCCGCCATCAATCCCGGCGTGTCCGCCGAAACGGAGATGGTCGCAAAGCCTTTGTCGATATAGTACTTCATCTGTGAAACGACAAAATCAGGAACTTCACACAAATTCTCTGTGGTCGCATATTTGAAAGAGGTATGGGATACTTGCTGATCGAGCCAACGCACTGTTACGCCGGAGGCACCGGCCTTATAGGCTTCTTCAACCATGATTCGGACGAAATCCTTCGTTTCGACGGAGGCCGAAATCAGTAATGGTTGATTTTTTCTGACATTGGCACCGACACTTACGGCTAATTTCGCGTATTTTCTAAGCATTCTTTGACTTGGCATAGATTTTTCCTTTTACTTTCCGTGAGAGATCGGCAGCATCGCTGCGCCTAAGATTCCAGGTTCATCCAGTTCGGCTGGGACGAATTCGACCCCGCGCATCCCTTCGTGAACCAACTGATTATAATATTTCTTGACCAGCGGGAAGTATTGTTCATGGGATGCAACGACACCACCGCCGACAACGAAGATCGAAGGATCGACCACATGACCGATCGCAGAACAGGCTGACGCAAAATCGAACGCCATTTTATCGATGATATCCAAAGCGACAGGATTGCCTTCTTTGGCGAGTTTGAAAATGGCATAGGCTGAATCGATCTTAGGATCGATGCGTTTCTGGGCTGTTTTGACCAAAGCTCCGCCGGAGGCGAGGTTTTCGACCGCGCCGACATTGAGATGGTTGATCTTTTCACCTTCACGGGTCACGATGATGTTTCCGACTTCGCCGGCATAACCGTTTTTACCGGAAATGACTTGACCGGAAACAACCAAGGCACCGCCGATGCCGGTTCCATGAATGATGAAGTAAACGACTTTATGGCCGCGGCCTGCGCCCAAAAGCGCTTCAGCCAAGCCGGCAACGTTGGCATCATTGTCCATATAGGTTGGGATACCATACGCTGCTTCGATTTTTTCACAGATGGGATAAAAAGCCAAACCAGGCAGATTGGTCGACATCTTGAGCTGTTTGGTGACGGTGTCGACCGGACCGGCGACGCCGATCCCGATGCCTGAGCAGGACTTGAGATCGTCGATTTTACCCAAGAGATCAATGATGTTGGTTGTGACCCTTTCCGGACCTTCCTGAGCATAACAAGGGCTCTTGAATTCCTGAAGGATCTTACCGTCTTCTGTTACTTTGGCGACTCGGACATTGGTGCCGCCTAAATCAATACCGATAACCGTTTTCATGTTTTATTTTACCTCCACGATTTTCATCATATTGGCCGTGCCTTCACCGGTCGGATAACCCGCAGTGATGATGACGAAGTCCCCGGCAACAAAACCGTTGTCTTTGGCGATGATGCTGGCCAGTTCATCATCATTGGTCATCGTATTCTGGATGTCTGAGAAAACAGGGATGACGCCCCAGTATAAATTGAGTTTGCGTTGTACGGTTTTAGTAAAAGTGACTGCGAATATGGGCACAGACGGTCTGAATTTTGAAATTCTCTTGGCAGTCGATCCGCCTTGGGTAAATGCGATGATGGCTTTGACGGCATCCAGTTGTAACGCGGAGTCAGCAACGGAGATCCCGATCGCATCCTGAATGGTCTTACGGGATGACTTGATCGATTGATCCAATCTTTCACGGTAAGGCAGGATTTCTTCCATCGCTGTGGCGATGATGTCCATCGTTTTAACAGCTTCCAAAGGATATTCCCCGGCAGCGGTTTCGCCGCTCAGCATGATCGCATCGGATCCGTCCAATACGGCATTGGCAACGTCAGAGGCTTCTGCGCGAGTTGGTCTCGGATTGCCCATCATGGATTCAAGCATATGGGTCGCGGTAATGACAGGTTTTCCCTTTTCATTCGCTTTTTTGATGATTTTCTTCTGATAGATCGGAACCAGTTGGGTCGAAACTTCTACGCCCAGATCGCCACGGGCAACCATAACACCATCTGCGACTTCCAGAATGGATTCGAGATTATCGTACCCTTCCTGATTTTCGATCTTGGCGATGATCTGGATCTTGGATTTGCCTTCATCCAACAGGATCTTACGGATGGCCAAAACGTCTTGAGCACGTCTGACGAAACTGGCTGCGATGAAATCGACATCCATCTTGCATCCGAAACGTAGATCTGCGTCATCTTTGGCGGAAATAAACGCCATCGATAAGGTCACGTTAGGAACATTGACACCTTTTTTGGTTTTAATGGTACCGGAGTTTTCGATACGGCAGGTCAATACGCCGTCGGCGACTTCCAAAACGGTCAGTCTCATCTTGCCGTCATCAATCAATAGATAATTGCCTGCTTTGACATCCGCATACATTTCAGGGCAGTCGACATGGAAACGTTCATTGTTGCCCAAAACGACTTCACGGACTACTTTGACGATATCGCCTTTTTTAAAGGTCAATATGCCGTTTTCCATTTCACCGCAACGGATCTCAGGACCTTTGGTGTCCAGCATGATCCCCAGGTTATAGCCTGCGACATTGTTGATTTCATTGACGAGTTTGATTCTGGCGCCATGGGTCTCATGATCACCATGAGAAAAATTCAGACGTACGATGTTCATGCCGGCTTCAGCCAGTTTGATCACCATCTCCCGGGATTCGCTGGCCGGACCCAATGTACAAATAATTTTAGTTTTACGGATCGTAATCATGTGACCTCCTTAGATCAGCCTTTCATGCAATGCAAGTAAATCTTCTCTGGATTTTCTGGGCATCGCCAATGCTTCTTCGATCGGCATCGACACAATTTCATTCTTAAGCATGCCGACACAGTGCCCGCCAATCCCCTTGACAAGCAGTTCAACAGCTTTGTCACCCATTCTGGTGGCCAACACACGGTCAAAGGCCGTGGGTGAACCACCGCGTTGGATATGGCCCAAGACGGTTGCGCGACCGGAGAAACTGGTCACTTCACTGATTCTTTTCGCCAGTGCGTTGGCATCGGTGATCTTCTCACTGATGACCACGATCGCATGGCGTTTCTTACGTACTTCATCCAAATGTTTGAGTTTGGCCAAGACGGCTGCTTCATCATAACCGCGTTCAGGCGTAATGATGAGTTCCGCTCCGCAGCTGAGCCCCGCAAAAACCGCAAGGTCGCCGCATCGGTTACCCATGACTTCGACCACGGAACAACGATGATGGGAAGAAGAAGTATCTCTGAGTTTATCGATGTTTTGTATGACCGTGTTAAGCGCCGTGTCAAACCCGATTGTATAATCGCTTGAGGAAACGTCATTGTCGATGGTCCCCGGTAAACCGATACAATTGATGCCCATTTCAGTCAGCGCCATGGCGCCCCGATAGGTTCCGTCTCCGCCGATCACAACGACCGCATCGACTCCGTTTTCTTTTAAGTTACGAACGGCCGTAGCACGCACTGCACGGTCAGTAAATTCAGGCAGCCTGGCTGTTCCCAGCATGGTGCCGCCTCTAAGGATAATGTCGCTGACGCTGCGGCTGTTCATCTGCCACATCCGCCCTTCGACCATCCCTTTGTATCCGTCTTCAATGGCCACAACTTCAAGGCCCTGAGCTAAAGCCGATCTTACGATCGCCCTTATGGCCGCATTCATACCCGGCGAATCTCCGCCGGAAGTCAATACACCGATACGTTTGATCATAGTGTTCCTTTAACTCCTCATCAATTTTATCATTATGAGGCCTTTTTGTGTATTCTTTTAGGAGTTTCTG
>CAZLWH010000118.1:0-4735 GCA_964563265.1 uncultured Erysipelotrichaceae bacterium | reverse complement strand
CAATTCACGCCAAAAGAAAAACCACGATCGTGGTTTTTCTTTTGGCGTGAATTGATAAAGCTTATCCGACAAACAACATCAATAAGACTGCATTACTGACTGCGATCAGCACTGAACCGATCGTCCTGAAATGATGCTTGGTCTTAGAACTGATGACGGCATCAAAGCCTTGGACCGTGATCATCAGCAAAGCCATCAGGATCAGCATGTCTGAAGATTGGATCAACAGCGGCATCAAAGAAAAGAAGGCCAAGGCAAAACTTCGAATCAACGCATACTGCGCATTGATGAACGCATCGCCTTGATCGGCTTTGGCTTTACGGTAAGCTTTGAGTGAAAATGCAAGACTGATCATCGCACTGAAGGTCGTCAGCGCTGCACATTGAAAATAGCTCAGCATGGTTGTTCTCCTAAAGATTAACAATAGCGTAACACAAAACCGTTCATTGCGGAAAGGAATCGTGAAGCGGCCTTTAGCGCTCTGAATAAGGCGATTTGATGAAGATTGTCATAACTTGCTTGGGTAAAAGGGGTGCCTGTGTTAAAATTAGTTTGTCTATGGTAAAACGCAGAGTACTGAAAAACATCTTTATCGTCTATGTTTTGATCTTGGTTTACGGGATGGTCATCTATCGCCGAGACCTGGATTTTTCATGGTTCGTGACCGGCGGTATCGGCAAACTCATCGCCGTGATGGCCGACACAACCAACCTGATTCCCTTCGCAACGATCAACCGATATCTAGCCGTATTGGATCGGCCCAGCGGACTGGGACTATTTCTGTATAATGTCATCGGCAACATGATCATCCTGATCCCGTTTGGCTATTTCTTTCCCATCGTCAGTAAAAGAACCAAAAAATGGTGGGTCTTTGTGCTTTTGGCCTTACTGTTTATTTTGAGTATGGAAGCCTTACAGTATGTGTCGATGAGCGGTACGCTGGATGTCGATGATGTCCTGTTGAATTTCATCGGGGCGATGATCGGATACTTCCTGTGTCCATTTAAAGGCAAACAAAATCAAAAGTAGCTTAGAAAGCAGGTCCTATGTTTAAATTCATCAATCAATACCGCGGCTTGAACCGCGACATTTACATCCTGTTTTTGGGAAGAGTCATTGGCGCCTTAGGGACTTTCATTTGGCCTCTTTTGACTTTGATCCTGACGGTTAAGCTGGGCTATAAGCCCTCTCAGGTTGCCGCCATCATGGTGGTTGGTTTTGCCTGTAATCTGCCTGCCGGTCTGATCGGCGGCAAACTGACCGATCATTATGGCCGCAAAAAGATCATCATCATCTCCAATGTCCTGATGGTGAGCTGTTTCTACATCAACGCCTTTATTCCGATCTCCTCCATGACGGTCATCCTGTTTTTCATTTCGAGTTTTTTTGGAACGATCCAAGGTCCTGCCTATGATGCGATGCTGGCAGACAAATCGACTTCTGATCAGCGCGCCAAAGCCTATTCCTTAAGCTACATGGGTTTCAACCTGGGCTTTATCTTGGGTCCGGCCATCGGCGGTTTCTTGTTTCAAGATTATTTATGGCTGGCGTTTCTGATTGATGGAACGACCTCCTTATTGGGGACCCTGATGATCCTGTTCTTTGTGAAAGAAACCAAGATGAGCGACATCAAGCACACCCTTAATGCGTATGAACAGACCCAAGAAGGGGAATCGACCTGGTCGATTCTGTTTCGATCCAAGACCTTGTGGATCTATTTGGCCTGCAGTTCTTTGGTGGGATTGATGTATACACAGACAAATTTCCTGTTACCGATCCAGCTTGAGGCAACGATCCCGGATTATTCCCAGGTTTATGGATTTATGTATTCGCTCAACGGCTTGGTCGTGATCCTGGCGACACCGGTCTTGACGTTCTATCTAAAAAAGATCAACGAAGTCAATAAATTCGGTATCGCCATCTTCTTCTTCATGAGCAGCTTTCTGATCTATGCCTTTTTAGGCAATTTTGTCTTATTGTTGTTTTTAGGGATGATCGTTTTTACGTTTGGAGAAGTCATCAATACGATCGCCAATGCGGCCTATTTCTCCCGGCGTGTACCGGCGTCGCATCGAGGCAGGATCTCTTCGATGATCGGTTTGATTGCTGCCATCGTTGGGGCACTCGCCCAGATCACGTTTGGATTCCTGGTCGATTTTCTCGATTACCGTTTGTGCTGGCTCATCATCATTTCCTTGGGTGTTTTGGCCTTAACGCTGATCCCGCTGTTTCGGCGCAATGATCGGCGTGATTATAACTTACTCTATGAGGGGACACTATGACAGATCTCATCTTTCTTCTTGTGATTGGCGTGTTGTTGATGATCGCTCCGATCCTGGTTGGTATCAATCAAACGAATCCCGGTAAACAGTCATGAGTTTCATCGATCTGCATAACCATTGCTTTACGGCAATGGATGATGGAGTCCAATCTCAAGAAGAAGCTTTGATGATGCTGAAATCCGCCGTCAAAAGCGACATCAAGATCATGTATGTGACTCCGCACAGAGAACCCAATGGCCGTTTCGATCCAAACAATGAGACCGTATTGAAAGCATGGAGAAAACTGAGAAAGTTGGCTTCTGCGAACGATCTGGATATCGATGTCCGATACGGAGAAGAATTCAGGATCAAAACAGACTCCATCGACTTGATCAAGAACAATCAAGTTTTATGTTATCACCGAACCGATTACGTTTTGATCGAATTCACCCGTACCAACGTATTTTCAAAGCTCGTCGATCAAGCCATCGAACTTTTGCATGAGCAAGGCAAGAAGATCCTGATTGCCCATCCTGAACGTTATTTTGATGACATCAATGAAGCCGTCAAGACTTGTAAACGCTGGGTTAATGAAGGCTGTTATCTTCAAATCAACCGGACATCTTTGACCGGATTTCATGGGATTTATCCTGAAAAGATTGCCCATAAACTGATCAAACTGGGATTGGCTCATGTGGTGGCCACAGATGCCCATGAAGGGGAAGGCGCAAGAGCTTGTCGTTTGGATGATGTCTATTTTCAGACCATCAAAAAACACAATCAGGCTCAAGCCGATTTGCTTTTCATCCTCAATCCAAAACATTTGTCATTGAATGAGGCGCTGGAATCCGTCGTTAAGCCCAAAAGACATCTGAAGCTGCCCTTTGACAAGAAACGCCGTAAGGCATCGGAGCAGAATGATCCCAAGATGCTGAGCAAGACAAAACAACAAACTACAAAAAAGAGTCCCGCTAAAATTCAGCCGGATAAAATAATTGAGATTGAACAGGAAGTTAAGACAGAAACGGACAGTCTTCCGTTAAAAGGGGAATAAGATGGGAAAAATTCTATTAACTGGTGGTTTAGGATACATCGGATCACACATCATTGTTACAATCAAAGATCCAAGTTCAATTCTGATTGCGGATAATCTCTCCAACATCGATCGTGCTCAAGTCGATCGGCTCAAAAAGCTGGTTCCTTTTAAAGACGATCAGCTCATCGTCGTCGATTGCGCCGATCTGGAGTCCTTTGAAACGGTATTCATGAAGCATGAGATCACGGCTGTCATTCATATGGCGGGTCTCAAAGCAGTGGGAGAGTCGGTCACCAAACCATTGGAATACTATAAAAACAACCTGAATGCGACCATGAATGTGTTGATCCTGTGTGAGAAATACAAGGTCAATCAACTGATTTTCAGCTCTTCTGCGACTGTTTATGGGGCTCAGGTCTCACCGATGAATGAATCGATGACCTTACTGAAGACCAGCAATCCGTATGCGGAAACCAAAGCGGTCAGTGAACGGATGATCGAAGATTACTGTGTCATCCACCCTGAAATGGCCGCCACTTCCTTGCGATATTTCAATCCTGTCGGTGCCCATCCCAGCGGATTCATCGGCGAAATCCCCAATGGGATCCCCAATAATCTATTGCCTTTTGTTCAACAGGTCGCCAGCGGAAAACGTCCTTGGCTCAATGTGTTTGGAACGGATTATGATACCCCCGACGGAACAGCGATCCGTGACTACCTTCATGTCATGGATTTGGCCAGTGCCCATCTGTGCGTCTTGGATTCACCCAAACCGGGCTATCGTATCTATAATGTAGGGACTGGCAAAGGCACTTCCGTGCTGGGCTTGGTCAAGGCTTTTGAAACCACCAATAAGATCACCATTCCCACCAAGTTCACAGGCCGTAGAGCCGGTGATATTCAGGAAAGTACTGCGGATGTTTCCAAAATCAAAAATGAATTGGGGTGGAGCAGCCACTACGATATCGAAGACATCTGCAGAGATGCCTGGAACTTTGAGCAGAAACAATAAGCCATGTCCACGATTACCTTACCGACAAAAATCCATTTTATAAGCGAGGAAGAAGGCCGTCACAGTCTGATTCAACACGCCTTCGATCATCCGACCGCGCTTTTCTTGAGCGAAAAAGAGGCCCATGATTTGGGCCTTTTACCGATGATCGAAACCATGGAGGCACAAGGCAAGGTAAACTGGATCAAAGTTATCCCCGCAACGCCTTCTCAAAAAGATGTTTCTGCGACCATGAAATCCATGATCGGTTCTGAGCCAGAACTCATTGTGGCAATCGGTTCAAGTGCTGCTTTAAATTATGCGAAGTTATGCAGCCGTTTTAAGCAAAGAGCGATGATGATCGCTGTCCCAACAAGCGTTGATACGATCAGTATCCTGTTGCCTTGGGCCGCTTATCGCAACAACGATGAGCTCTTGAGTATCACG
>CAZLWH010000117.1:0-4765 GCA_964563265.1 uncultured Erysipelotrichaceae bacterium | reverse complement strand
GTCTTCATTGAGATACTCGAGGAAAGCTTTCAGACCGTCCGAATAATGATACACTTCTGTTTTGTTGGTGCGCTCATCGACGACTTTCATCGTGATTTCTTTAAGCAGATACGCACTTTCCCTGGCTCGTTCATTGATCAGGGCCGCATTGTAGTCAAAGTGTCCGAAGATCTTGGGATCCGCTTTGAAGCGGACCGTAGAACCGGTCTTGTTGGTTTTCTGGATCATGGTCAAAGGACCGACTTTACGTCCGCCTTCACTGAATTTCATCGAATAGAGTGCTCCGCCATAGGCCACGGTCACTTCAAGCCATTCGCTGAGGGCATTGACGACAGAAGCGCCGACCCCATGCAGTCCTCCGGCTGTCTTATAACCGTTTTCGGCAGAGAATTTGCCGCCCGCATGAAGCACAGTAAAAATAACTTCGAGTGTGTTTTTACCGGAGCTGTGTTTACCGACGGGCATGCCCCGTCCTTCATCTTCGATCCTGATCACGTTGTCTTTTTCAATCGTGATGGTGATGTTTCGTCCGTATCCGTTGAGGGCTTCATCGATCGCATTGTCGACGATTTCCCACACCAGATGGTGCAGGCCTCTTGAGTCGGTAGAACCGATGTACATGCCTGGTCTTTTGCGTACGGCTTCAAGACCTTCCAGGATCTGTATACTGCTTTCATCATATTTCTTTTCAACGGCCATTGGTGATCCTCATACCCATCTATTATACACGAAAGCATGCACCCTTAACAGTTCACAGTTCCCGATTATTTGCTATAATAGAGCCGAAAGTAGAGGACCCCTATGAACTCGACCTTACTCATCACTTTGATATTTACATATTTGATCGCTTACCTTTTCGGCTCGATCCCCTTTGCTTTGATCATCGGTAAAGTCTTCTACAAGACTGACATTCCCAATTTTGGATCCGGAAATCTGGGTGGCACCAATGCAGGACGTGTCTTAGGCAAAGTTGCCGGCGTCTCTGTTGCTTTTCTGGATCTGTCCAAAGCCTTTGTGGTCATGTGGGTCGCCATCAACTTCATCCCTGCCGACTATCGCAGTTATGTGGCGTTTGCCGGGGTCTTTGCCGCCATCGGCCACTGTTATCCCCTGTTTGCCCAATTCAAAGGCGGTAAAGCCGTCTCGACCGCTTTCGGTTATCTCTTAGGCGTCTCCTTGTTTCTGGTTGATCCGATCCTGGTCTGGATCTTGTTTTTCTTACCGATTGCTTTGGCACTCACCCTGCTTCACTTCACCAAATATGTTTCCTTCTCGGCGATGGTCTCAGTGACCTTCACTGTGATCGTATCTTTCTTCGTTCAGCATGATCTGACCATCAGCTTAGCATTGGTCCTGATCGATATCTTACTGATCTACCGACACCGCTCCAACATCGAGCGACTGAGAAACGGCACTGAACGAAAAGTCACCTGGATATAAAAAAAAGATCGTGAGATCTTTTTTATTTGTTCTGGTCCATTGATTTCATAATCTGTTTGATTTGGGATTCAGAGGGTTTTCTTCCCATCTGCATATACATGGCCCTAATCATCTTTTCATTGATGGGTGGGTTGTCTTTCAGCTGCTTGAGGAATGCTCTACGTGTAAAGTAAAATCCCAAGCCACCGCCGATCGCTCCGCCAACGATGAAGTAAATTATCGAAGATACGAGTTCGTTCATAAATATCACCTTCCTGGGATTATTTTACCTTGAAACGCTTAAGAATACAAGACAAACAAAAAGAAAGCGCGACAGTGGCTTTCTTTTTGGGACACGATTGAAACGAGTTGGGAGCGTCATCTTTGGCACTCGATGACACAGAATAATGTTCACCTCGTTTCTACCCTAGTTTACTCAAAACCGGCATCTTGGACTTAATTTATCAAATAGTCTTTATTTAAGCAGATAAATACTGTTTTTAGCCTTCATTTTCAGATAAAAGTGTAACAAAGGCAACCAACGGCTTATAGGTCTTCAGGTTTTGGCATAGGCTTAAGACATCCTCGCTCAAAGCGATGCTGATTAATTTTGGGGTGGGTTCTTTGGATAAGATCGATATGATGTCATTGCTTAGATAATCCAGTTTATCGCGATCATTCTTAAGGTCTACATAAACCATCAATGCGTTATATAAAGTGCTTTCCCCAACGCGGTTTGTCGGAATACCTTTGATGATCAAAAGACAGAGTTCAGACTCAGTCAGGGCTTCTTCAGGGGTCTTGCCTATTTCTCCATGTACGTTACGGATCAGTGTATCCAGGAATGAGATGGCCATCGATTGCGGATGAAAACGCTGATAAAATGACATGATGACAAGTTCATGGTCAAGATTACGGATCTTGCGAAGATTCTTGATGATCTTGACTGCTTTGGAAAATACGAAGTCGTTCGCTTCGACTTTTATATCCCAGAAATCCGGATGGATCTGTTTCAAGAGCAATCCGCATTCGTGAAGCCAGTTGTTGATCAAAGGATGCACGATTCCTCTGATTTTCATCATCGCCTCATAGTCCTGTCTTGAAACACTTTGATTCAACATCACTCTGTTAATGAAACGGTCAATCACGATATCATAACTGATCAGCAGATCCTCGTGGTACTGGTTAAAAAACGATGTCAACGCGTCCTGATCGGTCTTAAAAATCTCCTTCGGCGCTGAAGAAAAACCGAAGGCAATCCGGTTCAGATATTCATTTTCTTGTTCATAGACGGATTCTCTGATTCTGTAGTTGTATCCCAGCTTTTTGAGAAAGAAATCAAGCAAGGCATGATTGTTATCGTGCTTGCCATTTTCCAGACGGGACAAAGTCGCCAAGGAACAGACTTGTGTTCCATGGATACAACCGTCAAACGGATGCTTATCATCGCAGAGGATGAAGTTTTCCTGCTTATAGGCAAGATCACCCTCTGAAAGCTTTTCTCTGCGCTTGAAACCGATCAGAAATCCCAGTCTCTTCTCAATCGATACGATCATTCAGGGATTTCTTTCTCACTGTGTACCAAGCGGTAATACAGGCCTTCTCGGATCAGTAAAGACTCATGGGTTCCCTGTTCGACGATGCCCTGATCCGTCAGGACATAGATCCAATCCGCATCCTTTATGGTGCTTAGCCGATGGGCAACAACCAAGGTCGTGCGATCTTTGGCCAATTTATCCAATGTCATCTGGATCTGTCGTTCAGTCTTGTTGTCCAAAGCACTGGTGGCTTCGTCGAGCAATAATATTTTAGGATTCTTCAAAAACATGCGGGCCAGTGACAGACGTTGCCGTTGACCGCCGGAAAGTTTGACACCGCGTTCTCCGATGGTCGTTTCCAACCCGTCCGGTAATTCACTGATGAAATCCCAGGCTTCGGCCCGTTTGGCTGCTTGAATGATTTCGAATTCGGTCGCATCGAATTTACCGTAGGCGATGTTTTGACCAATCGTTCCCGCAAAAATGAAGACATCTTGCTGAACGATACCCACCTGATTGCGTAAGCTTCTGATCGTGATGTCACGGATGTCTTTACCATCCAAAGTGATCTGCCCTTCCTGAAGTTCATAAAAACGCGGGATCAGATTACACAAGGTCGATTTTCCGCTGCCGCTGGGTCCGACAAAGGCCACTTTATGACCGGCTTTGACTTGAAAAGAGATATGATCCAAGACGTGTTTGCCTTGACGATCGCCATATTCGAAACTGACATCGTTGAAGGCAATGTCTCCGATGACCTGATCGATATCTTGGGCGTTTTCTTTGTCTTTTTGGGCTTCGATGTTCATGACGTCGATGAAGCGCTCAAATCCGGCCATGGCCTGGTTATACATCATGATGAGTTCTGAGAAACGGCTGATGGGTTGCTGGAAGACCCCAACATACAGGATGAATTCAACCAGCTGACCGATCGTCATCTGATCTATCATGACCAGATATCCGCCATAGACAAAGACGACCAGGGTGATCAAAAGGATGAATCCTTTGACCGTTACCCCGAATTCCGCCATGATCTTTAAAGCGCCTTTACGGCTGACCGCAAAGAAATCATTGCCTTTGGCGAAGAGTTCTTCTTCGCGTTCTTCCGCATTATAGGCCTTGACGACACGGATCCCTGAGAAATTGTCCTGGGCTTGCGCATTGATTTCAGCCAAGCGTTCTCGCATTACTCTGAATGCGGAACGGAATTTCAGATTCTGTCTGACTCCGATGATGATCATCAGCGGAACCAACACGGTCATGACGATCGCAAGGCTGACATTACTGGTATACATCAGGAAAAAACTCCCGATCAGTAAGACCACCGCAATCAACAGGTTCTCGGGTCCGTGATGGGCCAGTTCTGAGATCTCATTGAGATCATTGACCAAACGGCTCATCAGTTTACCGACTTTGACATTGTCGAAATAAGAGACCGGAAGGCTCTGGATATGCCCGAACATTTCTTTTCTCATGTCGTATTCCATGTTGACGCCCAACACATGACCGTAGTATTCGACCACGTAGTTCAAAATCAATCTCAAAACAAAAAACAAGGCGATCAGAATCGCCCAATAAAATAGCGTTGTGATTTCCTTGAGGGGAATGATGTCTGAGATGAGAAAATTACTGAATCTGGGAATGACCAGATCCAAGGCTGCGATTAAAATAGCACTGATGATATCCAGTATCAGTAAGCCTTTATACGGCTTGTAATAGCGTAAGAATCGTTTGACCATTGCCCCTCCTAATAAAAAACCCGATGAATCGGGTTAAATAAGTCCCAAAAGGTGTAATGTTTTCCCTGT
>CAZLWH010000116.1:0-4786 GCA_964563265.1 uncultured Erysipelotrichaceae bacterium | reverse complement strand
AGGGGATCGCTTTTGAGGATGTCGATACGAGTACCCTCAATGGTATGATCATCGCGATGTCCGGTGAGAAAAGCAATGCCTCGATCCTGCGCATGATTTCATCCATCAAAGGACTCTACCGTTTTATCACCCGCATTGATGAAACCCATATTGATCCGACCGTGAATATGGTTACGGTCAAGAAAAGACATCGGATCCCTAAGATCATCTCAACCACGGAGATCAATGATCTTCTAACGACGGATGAGGGCAGTCATTTGGGTTTAGATTTGGTTCTGATTGATTTATTATATTCATGCGGATTACGAGTCACCGAACTTGTGTCCTTAAAACTCAACCAGGTCTTCCTGGATGACGGTTATTTACGGATCTTAGGCAAAGGAAACAAGGAAAGAATGGTCCCGATGGGGAAACTCACCGTGTCCAATCTGCGCAATTACATCAGCGGATCACGAAACCTCTGGCTGAAGACAAAAACCGAGAATGTTTTCATCAATAAGAAGGGGAAACCCATCAGTCGACAATACGTCTATACCATGCTTGTCGCCAAGGAAAAAGCCTTGGGTCTGGACAATCACATCAGTCCTCATAAACTGCGCCACAGTTTCGCAACCTCGTTGCTCAACGGCGGTGCGGATCTGAGGGTCGTTCAAGAATTGTTGGGACACGCAGACATCTCAACTACGCAAATCTATACGCATGTTGAAGAAAACCGTTTAAAATCAGCCTATGATAAGATTCATCCCAAACGTAAAGGAGATTAGTATGTCGTACAAAAGAGTATTCGTCATCGTTATGGATTCACTGTGTGTCGGAGCCACCAAAGATGCTGCCGACTACGGTGATGTCGGATCTGATACCTTCGGTCATATCGCCGAAAGCTATGATCTCAAGATTCCCAATCTTCAACAACTGGGCATCAGTAATCTGCACCCGCTCAAAGGCGTACAGTCTTCCGTAAAACCGTTGAGCTATTATACGAAACTATCAGAATTGAGCTTAGGCAAGGATACGATGACCGGACACTGGGAATTGATGGGTCTATTCATCGATAAACCTTTCATTACGTTTACAGAAACCGGTTTTCCACAGGAATTACTGGATGAACTGAGCAAAAGAACTGGCCATGCCATCATTGGCAACAGATCGGCCAGTGGAACGGAGATCCTGGATGAGTTGGGCGAAGAACACATGAGAACCAATGCCATGATCGTCTATACTTCAGCGGATTCCGTCCTTCAGATCGCCTGTCATGAAGAAACTTTCGGCCTTCAGGAACTTTACAGAGCCTGTGAGATCGCCCGTGAACTGACCATGAAGCCGGAATGGCGTGTCGGGCGCATCATTGCCCGTCCTTTCCTTGGTCCTAGAAAAGGGGAGTTCAAAAGAACCAGTAATCGGCATGATTATGCCCTTAAACCCTTTGGCAAAACCGTTTTGGATGCGCTGAAAGATAAGAATTTCGATGTCATCAGTGTCGGCAAGATCAAAGATATTTTCGATGGAGAGGGGATTACCGAAGCTTATAAAGCCAAATCTAATGAAGACGGTATGAATATCACCATTAAACTCGCAGATAAGCCTTTTAACGGTCTCTGTTTCGTCAATTTGGTTGATTTTGATGCCTTATGGGGCCACAGAAGAAATCCTATTGGTTACGGCAAAGAAATCGAACTGTTTGATACTCAGCTAGGCACTTTAATGAGTAAGCTTACAAAAGATGACTTGGTCATTCTGACTGGCGATCATGGCAACGATCCCACCTATAAGGGAACAGATCATACCAGAGAGTACATACCTGTCCTCATGTACAGTCCTAGACTCGTAAAGGGTGGTCCTCTCGATGAAAGAGACTGCTTCGGCGCAGTAGGTGCTACTGTCGCAGATAATTTCGGTGTTACTTTACCCCAATACGGAGAATCTTATCTTTCTGATCTAAAATAACCAGCATTAGACCCGTTAAGGGTCTTTTTTCTATATCAATGCGCTTAAAAAGGCAGGGAACAAGACCAAACTGCTTATTCACCCAAAAAGCGACATATAAATATTACATAATATAGATTATGCGAAGTCAATTTATGGTGCTGATAACGAAGCTTTTAAGCGTATTTAGGCCTTGCAGAATGTCTATTAGAATGGATATCTTACTATTCCATAGATCTGGGATCAATTCATTATAGAAAAGATGATTCTTTGAAACGAATCTGAACCTACTTAAATCATTTTGATAATTATAAATAGAGATTTTGACGCATTTCTCCGTGGTGACACCCACATTATCGGTGACGCTGTAACAGAGTGTTTGATCTATCATTATGGACGTGTCGATTTGATTCATCACGATCAATCGATTTGTAAGATCTCCATCCTGAATATCATAGGCACTGACATCCTTGAAATAATCAAAACTCGAGTACTGGATGACTCGTTTATCATCGGCATTAATAACCGGCGGATCATTGTTAAGCTCTTTTACCGTTATTGAGACCGTTTTGCGATCAAAATACCCATATTTATCTTCAACATAATATGTTACCGAGTAGATTCCGGCTTTATTAACGAAATCTGTTGATTCTATAAGGATATTTGAACTGATATCTCCATCTTCAACATCGTAACACTTCGCATAATCCAATAGATTAATCCTCTCTCCTGCGTTTATAACGATATCCTGAACCATAAGTACCGGCTTTGCATTGATTAATACTGAATTTATCTCAAGTGGTGATCCACTGTACTCTACAAACATTCCAGAGATCCAAACTGGGGTTAAAACCGTGCCTTCTACAATTCTTCTACGCATGTCCTGACAAACATCCAACTGTGCTTTAACCTCATAATATGTCTGATTTTCAACATTGATTCGAGATAAAATCGTTTTATAGGTTGATCCGAATTTAAAATACAGCTTGTTTGAGTAATTCATCGAACAGATTGTGCCTGTTGCCCATATTGTCCCTGTCTTTCCCGGTGTCTTTCTAGCAAAAATGGGAGTTTCGATGATCCTGAACTGTGTATCATTCATTTTGGAGATGATCGAGTACAGATAGTCCCCTACTTTGCTTGTTATTACATCACTTATGGGGTAGTAGAGCGGTGTTTTTAGATATGTTTGAGAATTATTTGCATTGAAAATGATGTTTGTCGTATACTTTAACCCTTTTTCAAACAAGAACAAAGGAATGGTTACAGTAAACCCAACATATTCGTAGTAATAATTACATGTTGATTGAAAATAGACCCCATCTCTACAATAACTCAGACCAAACTGCTCATAGGAGGAAGTCATACTGATATTGGTCAAGGTCGTATCCAGAATCGTTGACCCTTTTATACTGATAAATTCAATTTGGATTGAATGATCTGAGGTTGTTTTGTAATGCTGATTTTCGTTGATGAAAGCCCAACCCTTGATGGTAATACTGTCCGAAGTCATTGTTGTCTCAAGGATCTCGAAATTCAGGAATTCTTTTGTCGTCATTGAGATTGAATAGGCTTTTGTTTCCAACGCAGTCAAATCAACCAGAATCATAAAAAAGACAATTGCGAAGTAAACAAACTTTCTCATTTTCTTATTCTATGGATCAGCAAAGCAAAACTCACACTCACAATCACCAGGAGCGTTGGAATACCCAAGGCTTCAATGTAACTTCGTTGTCGGTTTGAAACGATCGACAACACTGTGTTCGCAGTTTCCTGGCAGCTGTTTGTCCAATTCAAACGGATTGTCTGGATGACTTCCTGGTTTTTTACTAATTTTAACGATGTAAACCGTTCATCGATTCCTGCGATGACCCCATTGACGTTTTGGATCAAAAACGGATCCTCTGAGATGACTGACTCCCCTTCTTTGAGTCCGCTCAGATAAACCCGGCTGTAACCGCAGTTGCCATAAGTAAATTCTGTCGTTTCTACATAATCCTGATTGGTGATGGTAATGGTGCTCATATTTGATGATACGCAAATCAATAGGATTTTCCTATAGAAAAAGACCCTTACGGGTCTGTAATTCTATCTTCGTCTGCTACCTCTGATTAGGAACAATCTTGCGATGACGATCAGCGATGCTAAGAATGCAGCAAGATAAGTCATTGCGGCGGCGCTCAGCATGCTTTTTGCATCGGCAACTTCGTCCAGCGAGATATAGTTATCTTCTTCAAGGATCCTTAATGCGCGGCTGGAAGCGTTAAATTCAAGCGGTAAAGTAACCAATTGAAACAAAGCAACCGAGACAAGCATCAATAAGCCCAAATAAAACAAGGCGTCGAAACTGGATGCTACGCCGATAATACCGACGATCCATCCGGCATAACCCGATACGATCGCAGCAGGCAACAAGACATTGCGGATACCGACAAAACTGTAACGATCTGCATATTGGATCGCGTGGCCGACTTCATGAGCGGCGATCGCGACAGAAGCAACGGTAGAATCGTTATAGACACTTGGAGAAAGATTGACCGTGTTGGTTTTCGGATCATAATGATCACTCAGAATCCCTCTTTGGCTGACCTGTATCTCCACATTTTGAAGTCCCTTGGAGTCCAAGATCCTTCGAGCAACCTGGTAACCGTTGATATGGTTTTCAGTAGGCACTTTCGAGAAATGAGCATATTTGCCCTGAACTCTTGATTGGGCCCACATCGAAATTCCAATCGCAATAAAAATCAGAACATACTGATATGAGTAATAGGACACGATAAGCTTCCTTACTTAACGGATTCTTTAAAGGCTTTGGCTGCTTTGAATGCAGGGGCTTTTGAAGCTGGAACCTGAATCTTTTCTT
>CAZLWH010000115.1:0-4794 GCA_964563265.1 uncultured Erysipelotrichaceae bacterium | reverse complement strand
AAGAACATGTTGATGATAATGCATTTACAAACCACATGGCTCATTTCAACATCATAAGCGCCATAGAATGCTTTCAGAAGCTCAGTGCTAAGAATGAACCTTGGTTTGTTGAATTGAGAAACAGACTGGGACTTGATATGGATACCAGGGTATGGGAAGACAGAGCCGCTAAAATGCATCTTCCTAAAGAAAACGAGTTCGGGATTATTCCGCAAGACAGCACGTATTTGGAAAAAGAAATCATCGATCTTACCCAGTATAAAAATCAAAAACAAGTCGGTTCCCTTTTCAGAAAATACAATTTGGATCAAGTCAACGAGATCCAAGTCTCAAAACAAGCCGACATCATGATCATGTTTTACTTACTTGAAGATCGATTCAAACTTGAAACAAAACAGAAGTGCTGGGAATATTATGAACCCAAAACATTGAATGATTCATCACTGAGTCTATCGACCCATTCGATTCTGGCCAATGATATGGGGAATCCTCAGCTGTCCTATGAGTTATTCCGGAAAGCTGCCCAAATTGATCTGGGCCCTAATATGAAATCCAGCGATGAAGGCATCCATGCAGCCTCGTTGGGCGGGATTTGGCAATGTATTGTGAATGGATTCGGTGGCGTTCGACTGATTGACAATCAGCTTCGCATCTCCCCGTGTTTACCCAAAACATGGCGATCCCTATCGTTTAAAATCAACTATCGCAGATCCAGTATCCAGGTGTCTATCGATCATCAACACTTGCACTTATCAAAAATATCGGATGGGAAATCCATCAGTATCACGGTCTTCGATAGTGAAGTTCATCTTGTTGATCAGGTATCGGTCAGTTTATAGCGGTAATTACAAGGGTGCCCTTGTGACTATAGAATACTAAATAGAACATTTAGTGTTAAAATTCCAGAGGAGGAATAAATGAAAAAAGTATTTCTATCATTACTGTTGATGGCATTGGTTTTAGTCAATCTGACGGGTTGTACTCCAAAAGTCAATATTGAAGGAACAAAACTCGTAGTTGCTCGTTGGGGCGGAAATGATGCTGAAACAGCAGCATTCAACGCCATGATCGAAGCATTTAAAACAGAAACCGGCGTTGATGTTGAAATCAGAATTTTCTCTGATTACAATACTGAACTCCAAGCAGGTTTAATCGGCGGAACAGGCCCAGATGTTTTCTATGTAGACGCATATATGGCACCTTTCTACATTCAACAAGGGGTTTTGAAAGAACTGAAGTCGAAAGATTTCGAACTTGATAAATTCTATGAACCGCTGAAGAATGCATTCGCCAGTGAAGGAAAATTCTATGCCGTTTCAAAAGACTACTCCACGTTGGCGCTCTATTATAATAAAAAGTTTGTCAATGCCGCAGACATTCCGACAACCTATGAAGCGCTTTATGGGACAGACTATTTGACGACCTTGAAAGCAACCTTACCTGAAGGAACGGCTGCCATGACTTATAATTTGGATCTGGCCAGACAGCTTTATATGGCTGAATCCAATGGCGCCAGCATCATCAAAGATGAAATCTACTCTAATCTGTCAGATCCGAAAGTTGCAGCAAACTTGAAACTTGAATTGGATGCTGCCATTGCTGGTAAGATCGTTCTTCCGGCTGATTTGGGTATGGGTTGGAATGGGGATGCCTTTGGGAATGAAAAGACCGCGCTCATGGTTGAAGGTAACTGGGTCTTAGGTTTCTTACAGCAGAATTTCCCGGATGTTGATTTCGGAGTTATGGAAGTTCCTACGATGGCTGGTAAAAAAGGAACGATGGTATTTACTGTCGGTTATGCCATCAACATTAAGACTAAGAATGATGCCGCCGCAACCGCATTTGTTAAATTCGCAACCGGAACAGTCGGTATGCCGATCTGGACCAACGGCGCCGGTGTATTGCCTTCACGCAGTGATGTTGCCGATGCAACCAATGTCCAAGACAATGAATTCTTAGTGGCTCATATTGCTGGCGCTGCTTATGCAACACCTTGGCAAAAAGGGACAACGATGGATACCATTAATAATGAATACAGAAACTATGTCGTCGCAGCCGTTCGTGGTGAAATCACCTTGGCTGAAGCCCTCAAAAAAGCTCAAGACGAAGCTAACGCAACGATAGAAGCAAACTAGTATCTTAGATTAAGGATAAGATCACGATTAAACCGTGATCTTATCCTTAATCATTTCATGGGAGGAACCATGCATAAAAAAAGAGAAGCGATTCAAGGACTATCCTTTATTACACCTGCGATTATAATTTTGGGAATATTCGTATTTGCATCCATTATATTCTCCATTTATATGTCATTCCATAAGGTGAATTTGTTTACAGGAGAGAGTACTTTCGTAGGACTTGATAACTATGTGCGTATTTTTAATGATAATAAGTCAAAAATCGCATTTATGAACACGCTGACCTTTGTTATGTTTGTTGTTCCTATACAAACTTTCATGTCTCTGGTTATTGCTTCAGTCTTGAATGCCAAGATCAGAGGAAAGTTTCAATTCAGAATCATCTACTTTCTACCAACATTGACTTCCAGTGCAGCACTGACGATGATCTTCATGTTTCTGTTCAGTCTTACCGGGCCTGTGAATCAAATTGCAGTGGGACTCGGACTACTCAAAGAACCCATCAATTTTCTTCAAAATGCGAAGTTTGCATTACAAGTCATTATGGCAATGAACATCTGGTCCACGATCCCATTCTTCATGACCATCTATCTGGCTGGTCTTCAAGAAATCCCTGAGGCGCTTTATGAAGCGGCTAAAGTCGATGGAGCCAGTACGAGCCAACAGTTCTTTAAGATCACGGTCCCCATGTTGAAGCCGATCACCGCCTTTGTCATCCTTATGGGCATCGTCGGAACGTTCCAAATGTTTGACCAGGCGTTTATTTTCTCAGGCGGATCCGGAGGTCCGGAGAATTCCACCTTAACGGTTGCCTTATTGATTTACCGTAATGCCTTCGGTCAAAACAATACGATGGGCTATGCTGCTGCGCTTGCGATAACATTGGCCTTGGTCATCTTCATTGTTTCAAGCATTGCACGACGCATCAATAAGTCGGAAAGTGTCTATTAGGCCGCACCATGCAAAAAACAAGATATGCTTTCGTCCTCTATTCCATACTCGCAATCTATGCTGTCTTCACCTTGTTCCCATTTTTATGGGCATTGTCCGGATCCTTTAAGACCTATAAGGAAATCACCTCAGGTTCCCTCAGTTTGTTTCCTGCCAATCCAAGTCTTGCAACCTACATTAAATTGATTACCGTCGATGGGAATTTCCCCCGATGGATCTTCAATTCCTTCTTTATCGGGACCGTCGGAACATTCATCAATGTCATGTTCAATACGATGGCTGGGTATGCCTTGGCTCGTCTGAGATTCAGAGGACGCGGATTCGTGTTGAATTTGATCCTGGTTTCCATCATGGTTCCGGGACAAGTATTGCTTATCCCCAACTATTTGATCGTCCAGTGGTTTGGTTTGATGAACAGCTATACCGCGGTGCTTCTTCCGGCAGCGGTCAATGCCACCTACATCTACATGATGCGCCAGTTCTTCATCAACTTCCCGAAAGAAGTTGAAGAAGCCGCCAGTATTGATGGATTAAACAGGGTCGGTGTCTTCTTCAGAATTGCGATGCCGCTGGCAAGACCTGCCATTTCTACCCAAGCTGTCTTCGTGTTTATGGGCTTCTGGAATTCCTTCTTACAGCCAAAACTTTATCTTCAGGATCCACAACTCTATACACTCACCGTGGGTATTCAAACCATGATGAGCCGCTATGGCGGGATCACTCAATGGGAAGAAGTCCTGGCTGCCAGTGTGATCTCCATGATTCCTATATTGATCATCTATGTCGTTTTGAATAAGAAATTCATCCAAGGCGTTAGAATGGATGGCGAAAAATAGACGTTTCTGATTGACTAGAATTTAACTTGAAACATAAATAGGAAAAACCTACGGAGTGAACGTATGATTAAGCTCGTCATATTTGATATGGATGGTGTATTGACTAGTACGACGTATGAGCACTTTGAAGCCTGGAACCATCTGTTTGGTCAACATTTCAACATTGACCTTGATCCGGCCCTTGAGGTAAAGACGAAGGGTGTTTCCAGAATGGATTCCTTAACAGTCTTACTGAATCACTATGATATAGATCTGGATGATGTTCAGAAGGAAAAGCTTGCGGATGAAAAGAATACGCATTATCAAGAACTCATCTCAAAATTTGATGAAACAAAAGTCATCGCTGGCGTCATCCCGCTTCTGGATTTTTTAAAAAGCAAAGATCTGAAACTGGCCTTAGGAAGTGCTTCTAAAAACGGTCCCTTCTTATTACAGTGTTTGGGTCTGGGTGATTATTTTGATTATATCGTTGACCCGACAACGCTCAGAAGCAAACCCGAACCGGATATCTTTACGGATGCGATGATTCACTTTAACTTAAGCCCCAATGAATGTCTGGGTTTTGAAGATGCCGTCGCAGGCATAGAAGCAATCAAAAGAGCAGGAATGATCGCGATCGGTGTTGGTAATGAGGATCTTCCCCGGGCAGATATCTTTGTTGAGAAGCTGCAAGACCTTGATTTTGTCCAACTTGAGAAAGTGATCTCCGCATAGAGATATAAACATTTGTTTTAAGATACCTTTACCCCTTGCAATAGGTTCCCTCCTAAAAAGACAAAAGCCCTGAAAAGGGCTTTTGTATGATTGGCAGAAATTTATTGAAAGGGAAAATATAACCAACTATAAAAGTCTAAAGAATATATCGATTT
>CAZLWH010000114.1:0-4858 GCA_964563265.1 uncultured Erysipelotrichaceae bacterium | reverse complement strand
GAAACTCTTCTTTTTAGTGCTCATTTTATCTTTGGGAGGCTGTTCGGTCTTATCAGAACCGATCAAACTTGATGATCCGGCCAAAACCATGATCACTGTGACCATTCAATATCCGGATCAATCGACAAAGACGATGAATCTGTCTAATTTCAGTCCTTTAAGCTCGATTATTGATGAATTGGGCTGTGAGCGTTGTGACTTGACCCAACTGAATCCGCAAACGATCCTTAAAGACGGAGACATTATCGTATTGAGGGAAGTTGCGGGTTTCAGTGTTTCGATCAATCAAGCGACTTTGGAAGAACTCATGATACTTCCGGGCATTGGTGAAAGTCTGGCTCAGCGCATCATCGACTATCGCACAACCATGGGATTCTTTCAAACCATCGAAGACATCATGCGGGTCAAAGGCATCAAGCAAGGGTTGTTTGATCGGATCAAAGCCTATCTTCAGCTGTGAAAAGGGCAGTTCTATGGTCACTTCTGTCCTGTGTGATCATCCTTAACAATGAAGAGCCCTTACTGGTTTGGCTTTGTTTATTCCTGCTGGCTCTATTTAAACTGCGCAGACAATGTTGGATCTTCATCGTTTTGAGTCTTTTTTCATTATACGGCTTTAATCTTTCAGTCCTGTTGCCTTTATCACCGCAATCACGCATCGTCGAACTCAATAGGTCGAGTTTTGTGCTTTCAACCCATCAAGGGAAAGTCCTGGTGTATACGAAGCATATCGATCGCTTCAATCTTTTGGATGAAGTCACCATAAATGGATTAAAATCTTTTGAGATCTCCCCAACGACGTACGGTTTTGATCAGAAGGCATACTATCAGACCAACAATCTGATTGGTTTTGCGGATGATTCGATGATCTTGAATCACGCAAGCAGTACCTTGTTGGAATTCTTGGGTTCAGGAGGGTTTAATCATGATCCTCAGTTTAGGAAACTAGTCAGAGCCGTGTTGTTTCAATCGGATCCTTTGACTGATTTTATCGCTCTGATTTCTCTGGGCTTACTGTATACCATGATCTTCAAGATCGGTCAGTTCATCCTGTCTTTTTTTGTCAGTGAGTCGGGCGCGACACTGGGGATGCTGATCCTGTTTACCGCAGGGGCTTTCTATTTTGCCTATCCGATCAGTATGATCAGAGTCATGGTCAGTGTATTTATGAACTTGATCTTTAAAAACAGTAAAAACAGACTGATTGGATATTTCCTGTTTTTTCTGTTCTATAACGTTTCTGCGCTTTCATCGATGGCGATCCTGTATCCGTTGATGTTTATGGTGTTTGGCGCATTTAAAGTAGAAAGAATCAACCGTTGGTCTTCACTGGGATATTTTCAAAGTGCGATGATGCATCAGTTTTCTCTGATCTTGATCATACTGTATCCTTATTTAAGAAAACTGATGATGGTTTTGGTAGTGCTCATTTGGATCGGAATGGTGATCCCTGTGATCAATCCTCTTGTTTTCTCAGTTCATTCGTTCATAGAGAGCGTGATGGCCCTTTGTCAGCGAATGATGCCGATCAGGGGATCGGTATCGTTTGGTCTTATGGGAGTTTTATTACTATCGCTGGTTCTTAAACGGTACTTCAAAACTTCCGCGAAATGGTTTCATCTGTTTCTTTTGTTTCTTATTCCGATCTTAAGTTCTCCTTGGGCGTATCAGTTGACCATGATCTCAGTGGGACAAGGGGATGCGATCTTACTTCAGGCGCCGTTCAATCAGGAAGTGATCCTGATCGATACCGGAAAGACCAGTGCTTACGGTCAGTTGACGTCGATGCTGAATGCTCAGGGAATCTCAAAGATCGATACGCTGATCATAACGCATGATGACAATGATCATAGCGCCAATGCCGACCGATTAAACCAAGATTATCGCGTTATGCGAAGTGTTATAAGCCCAATGGATGTGAATTCCTCGTGGTTTAGTTTGAAATCACTGAAAACAGGCTTAACTGAGCCAACAGACAATCAAGCTTCCTTAGTGTATCTGCTTCAGCTCAATGGGATCCGTTTTCTGATGATGGCTGATGCGGATGAGGCCAATGAACATGATCTGTTGCGTCAATATCCCGATTTAAAAGCAGAAATCCTTAAAGTAGGCCATCACGGTTCCGCTACTTCGACCTCTGATTATTTCTTGAGCCGTATTCAAGCCAGAATGGCTTTGATCAGTGTCGGATATAATGGTTACGGCCATCCGTCTTGGGAAACGTTAAAGCGTTTGGAGAATCAGGATATCATGGTGATGACCACCCGTGAGCAGGGAGATATCCAGTTTGTATTTATGAAAGGGTTCATCGGACTTCGCACAAGTTTATCACAACTCAAGCCACTGACCCTTGGTTTTTGATATAATGTCAAAGGACAAAACATGAACGTATTACTTTATGGCAGCGAGCCCTTTCTCATCAATAAGACCTTACAAAAGTTGCTTAAAGAACGAGTAGGGGAAGTCTCGCAGATGAACACGATCTATTATGACTTCACCAATCCTTCTTTTTCGATGACAACGTTTTTGGAAGAAGCGGATACGATGTCTTTTTTCAGTGAACACAAAGTGATGATCCTTCAAAACTGTGTCTTTTTGACCAGAGCGTATAAAGAAAGTGCCAAAGAACTAAAAAAAGAAAAAGGGGATTCGGATACTGCGAAACTCTTGAATTATCTTGAGAAACCCCATGATCAGACCACGATCATCATGATGTATGATGATGACAATATGGATACCGTCAAGATCGCTTATAAACGCATCAAAGAGACTTGTGACGTCATCCATATCCAAAAACTTAAACCGGAAGAATTCAGGCTTTTTTTGCAGGATCTGATCCGTCAAAGAAACCTGAAAGTAACCTCGGAAGCCTTCAATGAACTGATTAAACGCTTGGATGACAACATGAATGTGGCCATCCATGAGATCGATAAACTGCAGCTCTACGGACAAAACATCACTTATGATGATGTAGTTGCCTTGGTGAGCCGTCCACTGGATTCAGAAGCCTTTCATCTGGTCAATGCGATCTTGGATAAACGCTTGGCAGAAGCGTTAAGCATCTGGAACGACATGATCATCCTGAACATCGATGCCTTGGCTTTCATCGGACTGATTGCCAGCCAATTAAGACTGTTGTATCAGGTTTCCAGCCTCAATGATGCGGGCAAACACCGCGAAGAGATCATCAATGAACTCTCGGTCGGTACGACCCAGATGAATGTCTACCGAGTATCCCGTTTACTCAATCTGGCCAGGATGACGACCTCCAGACGTTTGCTTAAAGTCCTCAATGCCTTGGCGGAGTATGATCAAAAAAGCAAGACCGGACTCGTCGATAAACGTTTCGGATTTGAATTATTCCTGATCGAGGCAACACGTTGATATGGAATCCCTAAGAGAACTCTATAAAATCGGTCCCGGACCGTCCAGCTCACATACCATTGCCCCGTGGAAAGCCGCAATGCTTTTCAAAGACGCTTTTCCTGATGCGGTTTCTTTTGATGCGGAACTTTATGGATCTTTATCCTTAACAGGAAAAGGTCATTTTACCGATCAGATCATCATTCAGACCTTCGCGCCCAAGATGTGCAAAGTTTATTTCCGTCTCAATTGGGAACATCTTTACGAAAACGGACTGATTTATAAAGCCTATGACGAACGAAACAATCTGATTGGATTATGGACTATTTTTTCCTTGGGCGGAGGAAGCATTAAGATCTTGGAATCGGATTTTGATTATCAACGCACGATCTATCCGTATCCGGATTATGAAAGTGTTGCGAGAGACTGTAAAAACATGCATCTGAGTTTACCGGCGCTGATCAAATTCTATGAACCGGACATCGAAAAATACCTCGAAATGATTTTGGAAGCGATGCTGAAATCGGTGAAACGGGGATTAGAGCGCACAGGAACCTTGCCGGGTCTTCTTGAAGTCAACCGGATCGCCAAATCACTTTATCTGCAGGCGGAAAGCCAGGACAGCGAGTCGGCCCGCAACCGTCTGAAGATCTTGTCTTATGCGTATGCCAACAACGAAGAAAATGCCTCAGGAGGCATGGTGGTCACAGCGCCGACCTGCGGAAGCAGCGGAGTCATGGCGGCTTTGATGTATCACTTCTATTATGATTTGGGTTATTCAAAACAGAAACTGGTTCAAGCATTGATGGCCGGCGGTATGTTTGGCAACATCGTCAAGATGAATGCGACCATCTCCGGGGCAGTCGGCGGATGCCAGGCAGAAATCGGAACGGCCTGTTCCATGGCTGCCGCAGCGACAGCTTATCTTCATGAATTATCGCTTAAACAGCTTGAAACTGCTGCAGAGATCGCAATGGAACATCATCTTGGTTTGACCTGTGATCCGGTGGGCGGGTATGTCATCATCCCGTGCATCGAAAGAAACGGGGCAGCTGCATTACGGGCTTTGGATGCCGCATTCATGGCGGAACACCTTGGCGCCATTAAAGACAACAAGATCTCGTTCGATATGGTCGTCCGTACGATGAACTATACCGGCAAGAAGATTGTGCTTGAATTAAGAGAGACCGCTTTGGGCGGTTTGGCCACAGAACTGAGAATCGATCCCAGACAAAAATAAAACCAATCAGTGATTGGTTTTTCTTTCTTTAGATCGAATTGACTAATTTGGATAATCTTGCTTTTTGACGAGCGGCATAATTTTTATGATGAATACCGCTGCTTACGGCTTGATCCAATTTGGCGTTGACCTGATCGTATGCAGCTAATGCAGCTGCAGCGTCTTTGGTTTCAACAGCTTTCAAGACTTTCTTGATCGATGTTTTCAAAGCTGACTTTTCCGATGTAACAGCGGTGCTACGCTTCAAGTTGGTTA
>CAZLWH010000113.1:4301-4880 GCA_964563265.1 uncultured Erysipelotrichaceae bacterium | reverse complement strand
GGGGCGGGGGGATGGGTGGAGGGGGGGGGGGGATAAAGATGGATGGTCTGGAGCTTGTATTCGGGAATCGTCTGAATGATGGATGTTTTGGGGATCTCGACATGGATGCCGGTCGGTTCCAAAGAAACCATGACTGAATAACCCAATCCGTATAAGGCATAAGTGACTTTGGCACTGAAGCCGTTATCGGTCAGAGTGAACTGGATGTTGGGATTATCCCGGGTGATGTCCAGACGATCGATACTGGCCTTGTTGGTGATGTAGTCAATACTGATCCCGCTTTGGGCAAAGGCCGTCCATTTCTTGTTCAAATCGTCGGCTTCAGTCACTTCATCAAGATTGCTGTGCCAGACATAACCAGATCGTTTATCAATGACTTTAAACGCCAGCGTTTCCGAATTCGCAACCAAGACAAACTGCTCATTCTCACCGACTTTTTGATAGGTGTCAGGAATCAGCTGATTGATGGTCCAAGAATCATCATAAACCTCAGGATGGGTATACTGATTGGTCGTCACCACACTCGACAGCGCTTTTACAGGGCTCATCGGCTGGATCAGCAAGGAAGCAATCATCGCT
>CAZLWH010000113.1:0-4277 GCA_964563265.1 uncultured Erysipelotrichaceae bacterium | reverse complement strand
ACTTTGAATTTACGCACGGACTCTTACCTCCTGGAATATCGTATTGAAGAATTCATACAGCTGACTCATGAGGAAATATAGAATATACCCGATCAAAACGATCATGATCATGGTGAATATCGTTAAAATAATGTTCCTTACGTTTTCTGAGAAGGTATTGTTTTGGATCTCCTTGACCATGATGAACAGATTGATCAGGATCCAAAACAGAATCACTTGATTGAGGCTTTGATAGATGAAGATCTCATTGAGTGTCAGCGCGTTGGAAAGGATTGCCAAGGGCAAGGTAAATAATACATAAGGAAATAAGGCATACGCCGTTCCGATGACCACGTCACGAACTTTGCCTTCCCCGTCACTGATCGTGGAGATCAGGTAATTGGAGGCGATAAACAACGCAATCAGACCCAAGACCATGAAAACTTCATTTTCGATGTGGATCTGTTCCGGTTTGGTGTAGGGCGAGAAAATGAATCCGGTCAAATACAATGAAAGCAGACGAACAAGAACAACAGCAACAAAGATGATCACCGCAAATCGGATCGATCCCCTTTCTTTCTGTTTGATGTAGTAGTAACCATCGATGGGATGTTTGATGAAGGTGAACATAAACAGGAAATCATCCATCAACTTGTTCTTTTTGATTTTTGACCATCCTTTTTCAAGGGGTGCAGTGAAATGATGACGCTTGTTGAAATACTTAAATACGCGTTTAAACAGAAAGAATCCAACCATAAACAAGATGAAAGCCAAGAGATAATTCTGGATAAAGACGTTTCTGATTTCCCAAAATGACATGGAGTACCAGTATCTGGATTCAGCCAGCTTAAAATAGCTTGCTGCTTTCTCGAAGTCACGCTGTTGATAATAGGCATTGCCTAAGGCTGCATAGGACAAGATGAAGGATCCGTTACCGGCGATGACTTGTTCGAAATAACCTTGAGCCTGCTGATACAAGCCTTCAGTATACAAGCGTACTCCTTCATGGATCACATTGGCGAATGCGGTGCTCTGATACGTCACGATCGCATTCTGATTCTTATCCAGGATATACAGGAATTCTCCGTAACGGCCAATCGCTGAGGGATCCACAACGGTCCCCAAACGCTGATCTCCGAAATCCTTGACATTGAAGTAGAACAAAAGGAAGCCAGTATTATCGTATTCGTAGACCTCCCCTTCCGCATTGATGGTCATGATGATGCCGTCAGGAGACACATGGATCGCTTTGGTGACTTGTCCCGCAAAGGTATCGGCCATGATGTTGTTCCCGGCGATGTTGAATTTGCGCACGGTTTTACTAAGATTGGATCCATTTGAGATCGTATAGATGAGATTCCTGTTGTCTATGGTCACATTGACGGGGGAAGGCGCCTCATTCTTTATGAATTGATCCAGTTGTTCCTGAGACATAAACAAACGCTGCAGGATCATGCTGAATGTCATCGTTGCCAGATTGGCACCAAAGTAACCGATGAAATTCCCGTTGACATTCATCTGAACGATCCCGTCGGTGGATCCTTCAGAAACGATGTACAGATTCTTTCTGACATCGACCGCGATCTTACGCGGTAAGAACTCATTGGTCTTCCCAAACAAGGGTTCTGTTGGAGTCCCAAAAGACCGGATCAGTGATCCGTCCGGATTCATAATGACGATCGTATTGGATGCCGCATCCGCGACGTAAAGGATCCCGTCTTGATCGACGGTTACACCAGTGGGACCAGTAAGCAAGCCAACTCCGTATTCCATCACGATTTCATTGTTGACGACTTTTACGATGCGTTTATGACCGGTGTCCGCTATGAAAATGGATCCGTCTGAGGCAATGAACATATCTTCCGGATTTTTGATGTCCAAATTAATTTTGGTGAGGGGTTCGTAAGCAGACTGGGTCTTGATCGGGCGTCCGTTGGGTCCCCATGCCCATGTGGTATACGGGGTTTCGGCGAACACGGTAACGGTCGTACTGAGCTGTAAAAGAAAGACCAGTGCAATGAGGAGGAGCTTTTTCATTATTTGATCCCCGAATGAGACATCGTGTTCATGACCTGATTCTGCAAGATGACGAAAATAATGATGTTGGGCAAAAACATGATCAGCGAACTGGCGGCCTGTAAACCCTGACCGGCCACGGTATTTCCGGTGGTGGTTGCGGTCAACGTGGAAAGATAAAAGGCAAAGGTCTTCATGCTTTCGGAATTGATGTACATGGCAGAAGTATCCGCATTGTTCCAACTGGCTTGAAACGCCAAGATGGCGATCGTTGCAATGGCAGGTTTGATCATGGGCAAGATGATCTTCCAGTAGATCTGGACATCATTGGCCCCATCCATCTCGGCCGCTTCAATGACACTGTCAGGGATCTGATCCATGAATTGCTTCAAGAGAAAGAGCCCCACCGGCATGGCCAAACCGGGAACGATGTGCACAAAAAACGTATTCATAAGGCCAATTTTCTCGATGATGAGGAATCGCGGAATCGAAACGGCGATCGGTACAAACATCAAGGCGACCGTATTGACCATAAAGAGGGTTTTCTTAAGTTTGAACCGCTTTTTGGATAAGGCAAAGGCCGCTGTCGTCGATACGATGATCGTGGCGAAGACGGTCACTAAGGTTATGATGATCGAATTGAAGAGATAACGGGTGACCGGGATCCCGGAATTGCCCATTTTCGCAAACAAATCAATGAAGTTCTGGAAGGTCGGATTGGATACCAAAAAGCGCGGCGGATAGGCAAACAATTCATCCAAGGGCTTAAAGGCATGAGAGAAAATAAAGACGATTGGAAGCAACATCACGAAAGCAAGCGGCGTCAACAAGACATAAAACTTGATTTGGCTCGGGTGGAAACCTTTAGGATTGATTCTGGCATTGGTTAGATTGGAAAAGCGTTTCTTTTTTCTCGGTTTCATCTTAGTCTTTCTCCGTAAACAGTCGGATGGCGATCCGAGAGAAAACATAGACCATGATCAGCAATACGACCGATGCCGCTGCGGCATACCCCATTTCATAACGCAGAAAACCATAGTCTTCGATGTGATTGACGATCAAAGATCCGGCATATTGCGGGGTTGGGTTGGCTCCAGACAACATGACACCGATGGCACCGGCCTGGAACGTCCCAACGATGGCCATAACGGCCCCAAACAACATCTGAGGTTTCATCGAAGGAATCGTGATATAAATGATTTCCTGAAGACGGTTCTTGATTCCGTCAAGATAACCGGCCTCATAGATTTCCGGATTGATATCCAAAATACCTGCCAACATGGCCAAAAACCCGACCCCCATCGAACTCCACAAAGTGACGATCATCATGATCGTCATCAGATACTGTGGGGATTGAAGCCACTGGATCGGTTCAGCGATAAAATTCGCATTCATCAGGAAACTGTTGAGATAGCCGTTTTGATCACCGCTGAAAACGATCATCCAAACCACTGACATCGCGACCCCGGAAGTCATGGACGGCGAATACAGGATCAAGGCATAGATCGTTCTTGAGAATTTCGGCAACTGCGCCAAGACCCAAGCCAATCCAAAGGAAAGCAGGTAACCTCCGGGACCAACGATGACCGCAAATTTGATCGTATTGGGCAGAATATACTGCATAAAGACTTCATCCTGAGTCAACAAGATAATGTAGTTTTTGATGCCGTTGAAGGTCGGCAATTGTAAGGTGTCAAAGGAAGTAAATGAGAGAAAAAACGCAGCCAAGACCGGCAGAACGATAAAGATGATGAAGGCAATCGCATACATCGAAAGAAACGCATACGCATTCCCTTCTTTCTTTGCCCAAGATTTGATTTTCAAACGCTTATTTCTTGGCATCTTCAATCCATCCTTTCACCAAGTCAATGGTCGGCACACGATATGGTTTTACGATGACTCCGTCTTTGATGTATCCGAATTCTTCCATCTTGCGCTGGATCTCCCGATTGACCAGGATAACGGCACGGTCGATGGCGACTCGGGGATTGACCCCGTCAAACACGATCCGATTCCATACGTTGGAGAGTTCACGTTCCAGCATATAACTGCCAGGCAGTTTGACCGGTTCCTGCAGATATTCCCATTGAGTCAGAATGACGTTTTTATGCGCTTCAGAGAACGAGTTGTTGGCGAAAGCTTCAAGATTGGCTGAACTCCAAAGGTATTCAGGACCGTATCGAAGGATCAGGTTATCCTGGAAAGCGGTCTGAGTCTCTGTGCTCATCCACCATTTCATAAAGGTCCAGGATTCAACAGGATGTTGAGTCTTCTTAAACATG
>CAZLWH010000112.1:1057-4906 GCA_964563265.1 uncultured Erysipelotrichaceae bacterium | reverse complement strand
ATGTTGAATTCGAGCAAGTCGAGACAGATCGCGGCTTGCAAGCTCAAAATATCACAAAGATATAAGCTCATAAAGGTTGGACGAAAGTCCAACCTTTTTGTTATCCAAAATGACTATGATGGTTGCCATAATGGTCACATAATTATAATGGTATAATACTAGTGGAATTTTGGAGGATCACATGGGAATATTAGATAAACTGTTTAACGGTGACGCTAAGCAATTAGAGACGATTAAGAAAAAAGCCCTGCTTGTTGATGCCTTGGCATCTCAGATGAGTGCGCTCAGCGATGATGAGTTAAAAGCAAAAACGACAGAGTTTAAACAAAGACTAAGCCAGGGTGAAACTCTGGATGATTTGTTGGTGGAAGCCTTTGCGGTAGCCCGCGAAGCGGCCAGACGCGTCATCGGTGAATATCCATACCTCGTTCAAATCATGGGGGGCATCGTCCTGCATCAGGGCGATATCGCTGAAATGAAGACCGGGGAAGGGAAGACCTTAACGTCTGTTTTACCAGTGTATCTGAATGCCTTAGGCGGACTTGGTGTCCACATCATTACAGTCAATGAATATTTGGCTGAACGTGACTCCAAATGGATGGGAGCCATCCATCGTTTCTTAGGCTTAACCGTCGGTTTAAATCTGAGACGGCTGGTCCCCAGCGAAAAAAGAGCGCAGTATCTGTGCGACATTACCTATACGACCAATGCGGAAGCCGGGTTTGATTACCTGCGCGACAACATGGTCACCAAGGTCCAGGATCGTGTCTTACGTCCTTTGAATATGGCTTTGGTCGATGAAGTCGACTCCATTTTGGTTGATGAATCCAGGACACCGCTGATCATCTCCGGCGGTAAAAGACAAACGGCCAATCTGTATCTCTTGGCAGATCGTTTCGTCAAATCCTTGAAAGAAAACGAAGGCTATGAAGTCGACGTAAAAGCCAAAGCCGTCCAACTGACGGAAGCCGGTGTCGCCCAAGCGGAAAAAGTCTTCAGGATCGAAAATCTGTATCATCTGGAACACACCAACCTGGTCCATCATTTGAACCAAGCGTTGAAAGCCAACTACATCATGGGTCTGGATGTCGACTATGTCGTTCAAGACAAGACCGTCGTTATCGTTGATCAGTTTACCGGTCGTATGATGACTGGCCGTGTCTTCTCAGACGGCTTGCATCAAGCCATCGAAGCCAAGGAAGGCGTTCCCATCAAGGAAGAAACTTCCACCATGGCAACGATCACCTATCAGAACTATTTCAGATTGTACAAGAAACTGTGCGGGATGACCGGAACGGCCAAAACCGAAGAAGAAGAATTCCTGTCGATCTACAATATGCGTGTTTTGGCCATCCCAACCAATAAACCGGTTATCCGTAAGGATATGCCGGATGCGGTCTTTGGAAGCCGCAAATCCAAGGTCCAAGCCTTATTGGCGGAGATCCAGGAAAGACATGCGACAGGACAGCCGATCCTGATCGGTACCATCGCCGTTGAAACCTCAGAATTCATCAGTAAGATCCTGACTCAGAATCATTTGAAACATGAAGTCTTGAATGCGAAGAATCATGCGCGTGAAGCTGAAATCATTGCGAAAGCAGGCCAAAAGGGCGGGATCACCATCGCCACCAACATGGCCGGTCGCGGTACCGACATCAAATTGGGAGAAGGCGTCCGTGAATTGGGCGGCTTGGCCGTCATCGGTTCTGAACGTCATGAATCCCGTCGTATCGATAATCAGCTCAGAGGCCGGTCTGGCCGTCAAGGCGATCCTGGCTATTCCCGATTCTTTGTTTCCGTTCAGGATGAACTGATGGTTCGATTCGGTTCTGAACGGTATGAATCCTTATTCTCAAGACTGGGCGATCAGGCTGTTGAATCCAAACTGGTCACCAACTCCATCACCAATGCGCAGAAACGGGTCGAAGGCGTCAACTTTGATGTCCGTAAGACCTTACTGGAATATGATGATGTCTTAAGACAACAACGTGAGATCATCTATGGACAAAGGAACTATATCCTTGAACATGATGATGTCCATACCCTGATCGAAGAAATGTTTACCCGTGTCGTCAACAATGTCGTATCAGCCCATGTGAGCCATGAAGGCAAAGAAAAACTGCATGCGGAAGAACTGATCACAGCCCTTGAAAAAATCGGCTTTAAAGACCTTAATATCACTCAGGAACAGTTATCCAGTATGGATGTGGAAAGTATCCACGGCTTCTGTAAAGACAAAGCCTGGGCTTCCTATGAAGCCAAACTGGAACCCGTCAAGCAATACGGCCTGGCTTTTGAGAAAAACATTGTGCTCATGATCGTCGATCGTTCCTGGCAGGAACACATCGATACCATGAGTAAACTCAGAGAAGGCATCCACTTGAGATCCTATGCGCAAGCCAAGCCTTTACAGGCTTATGTCGAAGAAGGGTATCAGCTGTTTGAAGAAATGATGAATACCATCGCTTCTGAAGTCCTCAACTTCTGTATGCGGATGCAGATCGAAGTAAAGGAAAAGAAATAACCATGGAATATTATGAATTGAAACAAGGAGTCCTTTCTACCCGGGACAAGCTTAAACAGCTGGGTGATTCACTTTGACTTCGCCAGCTATGAAAACCGAATAAAAGACATCGATGAGATGATGATGAATGAGTCCTTCTACAGTGATCGTAAAGGGGCGCAAGTCCTCATCAACGAACGCAACGGACTCAGCGAACTCGTCAAATCCTATCGTTCGCTTCAATCGATGTTTAGTGAATTGGAAGGCACCATCGAAATCATCAAAGACAACTTTGATGAAGAGATGAAGACCTTGGTTGAAGAAGAGTTCAAGGCCTCTCAGGAAGCTTTCGATGCCTTTGAAATCAAACTTCTGCTTTCTCATCCCTATGACCATAGTAATGCGATCTTGGAACTTCATCCGGGAGCCGGCGGAACTGAATCGCAGGACTGGGCCGAAATCCTCTATCGTATGTATACCCGCTTTGCGGAAAAACGCGGCTGGAAAGTCAAGGTCCTGGATTATCAGGAAGGCGAAGAAGCCGGTATCAAGTCTGTTTCTTTCTTGATTGAAGGCGATATGGCTTACGGTTATCTGAAAGCCGAACGCGGCGTCCATCGTCTCGTACGGGTCTCTCCCTTTGATTCCTCCGGACGAAGACATACCTCTTTCTGTTCACTGGATGTCATGCCGGAATTCAATGAAGAAGTCGAAATCGTCATTGATCCCAAAGACATCGAACTGGAAGTACGCCATGCTTCGGGAGCCGGCGGTCAAAACGTCAACAAGGTCTCCTCAGCCGTCAGGTTAAAGCACTTGCCGACGGGGATCGTCGTCAACTGTCAGACCGAACGCTCTCAGCTCAACAACCGTGAAACGGCCATGAACATGCTGAAATCAAAACTGTATCAGCTGCAGATCGAGGCTCAGGAATCCAAACTCAAAAACATCAAGGGCGAACAAAAAGCCATTGAATGGGGATCTCAGATCCGATCTTATACCTTCATGCCTTATACCTTGGTCAAGGATCACCGTACCGGGTATGAAGAAGGCAATCTCCAGAAAGTCATGGATGGTAACCTCGACGAATTCATTTATGCTTACTTGAAATCACTGATCTAAAAAAGACATTCCCGAATGGGAATGTCTTTTATTTGATGGGTTCAACGTCAAGATTCTTGGTGAAGAAATCGATGATGCTTCTTTTGGTATACAATTCGATGCGGTTATAATGCTGCTTGATCGGATACGCCAACACAACATGCCATGAAATGGGTTCATCAAAATGCTTCTCAACGATACCGGTCATGTTGATGTGATGTCGTGTGGGTGAAGGCAGGATCGTG
>CAZLWH010000112.1:0-1047 GCA_964563265.1 uncultured Erysipelotrichaceae bacterium | reverse complement strand
AGGATCGTGATGAAATCGGTTCCTCGGGTCGATTCCAGAAGAAAGTCCCAAGAGGCTGAGGATAAGGCAATGTTAGGGGCAATACCGATACTGATGAACTTGCGTTCCAGCTGATGACGGATCATGAAAGATTCCTTGAAGATGGCGAGGGGACGCTGCTTCAAATCCATCCAAGAGATGGTGTCTTTGGCAGCCAAAGGATGATCCTCTGATAGGAAGGCAGTCAGTTCATCGCGATGGATGAGATCCTCACTGAAGAGCTGCGCTTTAAGATCGGTGGGTCTTAAGATCACCGCAAAATCGATCTCATGAAGGACCATGCGTTTTTCCAATTCAAAGGCACCTTCTTCAACGATCACGAAGTTGATATAAGGGTTTTTGGTGATGAGTTGAGCCAGCAGTTGCGTAAACAAAACGGTCAGGATCAATGGCGGAACACCAATCGCGACGGTGCCTTTGATGGCGGATACGTTTTCACGGAGTTCCTTCATCAAGACGTCATGATGTTTGATGACGGTCAGCGCATTTTCATAGAAATTCTCGCCACAGACCGTCAGACCGACCAGTCGGCCGGAAGTCCGAATGAAAAGTTCGGTGTTCTCCTCATCTTCAAACTTACGGATGTATTGAGTCAGTGCCGGTTGGGAGACATGCAGTTTCCGGGAAGCTTTGGAAAGATTGAATTCATTGTCTACAATGCTGACGAAATACTTAAGTTGGGTAATGTCCATTGTTATTTCTCACGTGGTTCTATTCTAACCCATAAGCAATGCTTATACAAACGATTATTTATTCATATTTTACACAAGTGCCAGAATAGTGGAAAATGTGACTGTAAGCGCTTTACTGAATTAGTCACAATGGGAGAAAACATGAGAAATGCCGTCATCGTTTCCGCAGTCAGAACAGCCATAGGATCATTTGGTGGCTCGTTAAAAAGTGTCAGTGCCGTTGAATTGGGCTCAGCTGTTGTCAAAGAAGCCCTGATTAGAGCTAATATCGACGCTGCTTTGGTTGAAGAAGTCATATTCGGGAACGTTTTACAGG
>CAZLWH010000111.1:3021-4933 GCA_964563265.1 uncultured Erysipelotrichaceae bacterium | reverse complement strand
GGCTTCAGCGACTGCGTGCTGAAGTACGGTGAAATCGACCCCATCGGCATTGACCAAAGCGGTTTTCTCAGCCAAGGAGACTTTTACGTCTTTGACCCCTTCGACTTCTTTCAAAGCTTCGGTTACGTGATGTACGCAATGCATACAGGACATGCCTTCTACGGAATATGTTTTAATGGACATAGTGTTCACCTCGATGATATTGTATACCCCCCTTGGGTATATAGCAAGGAAAATACACATAAAAAAGAGACCGCATGAGGCGGTCTATTTCTTGGTGGTTTTTGGTTTATAGAACATTCTGTTTTCTAAAGCAAAGATCCGTCCGGTGAAGTTTCCTTCTTCGATACTGCCCAATGCTTTGGAGAACATGTTCATTCTGGCATCGATGTTGTCGATGTAGTTGAGGATCTCTGCCTCCATGATCAACGGTAAGACCGGTGATCCATATTCGTATTCCCCATGATGAGACAAAATCAGATGGCGGATCAAGGTAACTTGTTCTGTGTCAGCTACCCCAAGCGCTTCAGCCACTTGATTGACTTTGCTTTGCATGATCGAGATGTGACCGACCAGTTTGCCGACCAAGGTGTATTCGGTCAAGATCGGACCTGAGAGCTCTACGACTTTGCCTAAATCATGCAATAAGATCCCGCTGATCAACAGATCACGGTTAAGGGACGGATAAAGTTCACAAAAGGCATTGGCCAGATCGATCATTGCGATGACATGGGTGGCCAATCCCCCGACGAAATCATGATGATTGCGTGCCGCGGCAGGATAAGTATAAAACTTGTCCTCATAATCGCCCAAGACCTTTTCACTGACTTGGCGGATGATCGGATCCTGGATGGATTTCAGACTTTCTGAGATGCGCTGACGCATGTATTCATCGGTCAGTGGGGTTGAAGCCACATAGTCTGCCGGATTGGTTTCATCGGCTTTGACCAGACTCAAGGAATACAGTCTTAACTGTAAAACCCCTTTATAGCGAAGGACTTCACCGTTGACCAAAATGACGGAACCGGGTTTGACCCCTTCCAGCATGTCTTCTTTGGCGTCCCACAATTTGGCTTCTATGGACCCTGTCTTATCCTGTAAGGTAAAAGAAACATACGGAGCCCCGTTGTTGGTGACGCCGGGATTCATCGTATTGACCAAAAGGGTCGTTAAGATCTTTTCTTGTTCCGCCATGGCGGCAATATTAGTTCTGCTCATCGTTCCATACCATATCGCTGAAGACGGCATTGATGTCGTCGACCTCGAATCCTTTTTGTGCGAGATAATCAAAAACATGATTCTTCAAGGCTGAACCTTGATATCGAGATGAATATTTCTTAATGGCTTTCGCTGCCGCTTTTGTGCAGTTGGTCAGCTGATTGCGCTCATCTTCCGAGAAGTTGAGGCTCTTCATGACGATATCAATGATGCTGTATTCATAACCCTGAGACATCAGTTTAAGGTTGAGTTTCTGTTGTTTCATCTTAAGTGACTGATCTTTGATCGTCGGCATGATCTTTTCCGCATAACGCAGTGCGTTTTTAATCTCGGAGTCTTCATTATCCAGTTGTAACGCTGCATCGATCAGATCTTGAGGGATGCCCTTTTGTCTCAGTGTACGGATGATGCGGTGTTTTCCCTGAAGCAGACTGGTCAGATTAGAGACGGATGAATTCGCGTAATTGGTATCATTGATGTAGTTCTTGTCTTCCAGTATCTCGATGAGGTCATTGATCTGTTTGATCTTGAGTTCGGTTTTCTGGGTGAGGAAATCATACATTTCTTTTCTGGTTCTGTCTTTCATTGCCAGTTTTTTAATGCAAGACTGATACGCCAATACAAATTTCTCATCCTCCATCAATTCATCGATTGTTTTTTGATCTACCATACTGAGACGCTTTAATCCTTTCTT
>CAZLWH010000111.1:0-3011 GCA_964563265.1 uncultured Erysipelotrichaceae bacterium | reverse complement strand
CGTTTCAAGACTGACTGTGATCTTAAAGGGTCCTTCTGTGCTTTCAAACAGACATTCGGCGACGTCATCTTTGAGCCTGATGTGTTTTAAGAAGTGGCTGTGTTTATAACTTTGAACTGTGGTCTGGTATACTTTTTCGACTGCCTTTCCAAACTCACGGTCATCATAGATCCTGACTTGAGATTTGGCAGCAAGACGCATCGCGTCGATCTCGGTCTTCGGTTTGCTGAGATGATGCATGATCTTGTCGGCAAACTCTTTGGTTGTCTTAAAATAGTACCCAGTCACGTCTTCGATGACCAATTCTGTCAAAACATCGTCGGGTCTTGCGAAAAGCGGACATTCAGCTGCTAAGGCTTCGATAAAGGTCATGCCTTGAGTCTCGGTCAGTGAGGCTGAGACAAAGGCATCGCAGGCGTGATAATAAGCTGGTACTTCCAATGACGGGATCTTTCCGGTAAAGATGACTTTATCTTGGATCTGAAGTGTCTTGGACAGCTCAGCCAGACCATTTTCATCCGGTCCGCCTCCGACGATCATCAGTTTGACATCATTGTTTTTAAGATCCAATTTGGCAAAGCCGTCGATGACGAAATCGATGCTTTTTTCTTTGGCCAAACGACCGACATAGAGAATGACAAAGGTCTTGTCTGAGATGGAATACTTGGCACGAAGCTCATGGATGACAGATGGACTGCTGCGTTTCTTATCGAAACGGCTCAGATTCAAACCGGTCGGGATCACATAGATCTCCCGGTTGATCCCATAACCCAACAGCATTTCCTTGGTCTTCTCACTGGGGGCAATCATGGCCTGGCAGCTGGATCCATACAAACGGCTCAGTTTAGAGACCGAAATCCGGGCGAACTTCTCAACCGTTTTGATGTGTAACGGGTTGATGTAGTGGGTATAGTCTTCATAGGTCGTGTGATAAGTTGAGACCAGCGGCAGATCCAGCCGTCTGGCTACGATACGGGCAAACAAGCCGATCCCGAATTCAGTATGCCCATGGATGATGTCCAGATGCATGTCGGCGATCTCTTTGATCGCTCGGATGTGGACCGGTGAGCTCATGGTATAGCCATACATCGATTTCAACTCGATGCCGGGTAAGCGCAAGACTTTATCCTCATAGTTCTGTTTAAAGACATGAGGCTGATTGGTGATGACATAGACTTCATGACCCAGTGCTTCCAGGGCACTTTGTAAAGTGACGATCGATGAAACGACACCGTTGATGTCCGGAGAATAAGTGTCTGTGAACATTCCTATACGCATGACATTATTCCTTTCCGATCGGCATGGTCAATACTTTTTCATACACAGCTTTAAGCTGTTTGCCGATCTCTGGCAAATCACGTTCTTGGGCCGTCTTATAGCCTTCCGGGGTCGTATCGATCTGATGGGTCGTGATGCGTCTGAGCTGTTTGACAAATCCTTCGACGGTGTTGGCCTTCAGGCAATTCTTTTCAGTAATAAGCCAGGGGTCAAAGGCTCCGATGTCTCTGACCAGGACCGGACATTGGGCAGCCAAGGCTTCCAAAACAACGATCCCTTCGGTTTCTTCAAAAGACGGGAAGAAGAAAGCATCCGCGTCACTAAAGGCCCCTTCGATGATGGGTCCTCTCACGTAGCCGGGCAAGATGATGTTGGGGGGAAGATTATCCATAGCTTGCCTGACATTGATCTTCAATGCGATCTTGGCCGTATAACCAAACCAGATGAAGGTCAGTTCAGGACAGCGTCGGGCCACTTCAATAAAATCGACGATGCCTTTTCTTTCAAAGTAATAGCCGACGCCCATTACGACCTTCTGATCCGACTTCAAACTGAAATATTTACGAAACGCTTTGACTTTTTCTTCGTCACGCGCATAACGATGGATATCGACCCCGTTGGAGACGGGAATGATGGGCTTGGTGATCCCGTAGTTTTCGATCAGACCTTTCGCGTAAGGTGTAGGGGTGATCAAAAGCTCAGCCATAGAATACATATTGATGAGATGGAGTTTGAATAAGGGAGCCAGCTGATTGGAGAGGATGAATGAATTCTTGAAATCTTCCTCTGTGGAATGCGCATGGAAAATGACCGGTTTACCGGCCGCATGGGCCTTGTTGATCTCATTGGCCGCATTCATCGCATAGGTATTGATGTGTAGGATATCATAGTCTTCGTTGGGATCGGTCGTATAAGGAATCCCCACGAGTTCCAAGGCCTTTTTCTGATGGGATTGAGCCCTTCCGATTCCCGAGGTTTGGATGAGTTTTTCAGCTTCAAAATAGATACAAACTTTCATATGGACTCCTATTCTACTGTGTGTTAATTATAACATATGCACTGCTTGCTTGGCTTTGAATCCAGGGATTACTAAAAAAAGTGCCGATGAAATCGGCACTTTATAGAATTATTTGGAAAGCTTGACCAATCTGGCATAACGCTTCTGGGCATCATGCATACTCTTGTCAAGGAGTTCTACGGCGTGTTCAGGATTGACATGATCCAGCATACTGAAGCGGGTTTCGTTCATGACGAAGTCATGGAACTTGGTGAAATCCGGTTCTTTGGAATCGATGACCAATTCTTTGCCTGGTTCTGCATTCGGATTGAAACGATACAGGGTGGCATAACCGCATTCAACGGCTTTCTTCTGAGTCACCTGATGGTTAGACAAGCCGCCCTTGATGCCGTGTTCGATACACGGTGCATAGGCGATGATCAATGAAGGTCCGTCATAGGCTTCGGCTTCCTTCATGGCTTTGATCGTCTGCATGCGGTTGGCGCCCATGGCGATGGAAGCGACATACACGTGACCATAGGTCATCGCGATCTGTCCGATGTCTTTCTTGCCTGTCGGCTTACCGCCGGCCGCAAACTTCGCGATCGATCCGGCTTGAGAAGACTTCGAGGATTGACCGCCGGTGTTGGAGTACACTTCGGTATCGACGATCATAACGTTGACATTGAGTCCGTTGGCCAAGACATGATCCAAGCCGCCGTAACCGATGTCGTAA
>CAZLWH010000110.1:0-4991 GCA_964563265.1 uncultured Erysipelotrichaceae bacterium | reverse complement strand
AGCCGTTGTTGTGGACCGCTGAAACACCCCATTTGTATACGGTTAAGCTCTATCTCTATCATGGCAAAAAGCTGATCCAAGCCAAGAAGTTCAAGTTTGGTTTCAGAAGCATCGAAATCAAAGACACTCGGTTTTTGATCAACGGAAGACCCATTATATTCAAAGGGGTCAACCGTCATGACTTCGATCCTGAGTTGGCTTGGGGGATCTCCAAAGGGACTCGACTGAAGGATCTTTTGATCATGAAAGCCCACAACATCAATGCGATCCGAACCTCCCATTATCCCAATCCGGCCCATTTGTATGATTTGGCCGATGAATTGGGACTTTACGTCATCGATGAAGCCGATCTGGAGACCCATGGGATCAGAAACATTTTGCCCAGAAACAACGCACTTTGGGGCAAAGCCTGCATCGACCGCAATCAACGGATGGTCCTCAAAGACCGCAATCATCCCTGTATCGTCATGTGGTCCTTGGGCAATGAAGCCGGAGAAGGTTCCGTGTTCATGGACATCCGCAAGGCTGTCAAAGCCTTGGATCAGACCCGTCCGATCCATTATGAAGGCGATAAGCAAAAAGGCCTCAGTGACGTCTACAGTATGATGTATCCGTCCCCTGCGGAAGAAATCAAATTCGGAGAAAAGCAGGACATTACCTATCACTCGCTCGTGGAAAGAGCCACCCAACTCTTTTTGACCCGCAAGCCGCTTAAAAAAGAAGACTATCAGGATCTTCCAATCATGAACTGCGAATATGCGCATTGTATGGAAAACTCGCTTGGGAACTTTAAAGAACACGTCGATAATTTTGAGAAATATGACAACTGGATCGGCGGTTTTATCTGGGACTTCGTGGATCAGTCAATCAAACATACCCATTCTGACGGCAGTATCGAATGGCATTACGGCGGAGATTTCCATGAAGGGATCACCGACGGTTTCTTCTGTGCCAACGGACTGATTGCTTCTGATCGCAGCCTTCATCCCGCCATCAGTGAGGTCAAGCAGGTCTATGCGAATCTGTCGATCAGCGACTATCAGGCTGAAGACCACTCGGTCCTGATCAAAAACAAGAATGTCTTCATTGATACATCATCGGTCTTGTTTATCGCCAAGATCCTGTGTGACGGGGTCATGATTTCACAAGAACTGTTGTCTGTAAAACCGATCTTGCCCAATCAGGAAAAACGGGTCAAGATCCGCCAGGTCGCCCTGCCTGAAACCCCAGGAGAAATCATCCTGGAGATCGCTGCGGTCGAGAAAGAAGACCGTCCTTGGGCCAAACAAGGCCATGAGCTCTGTTTTGGACAGTTTATCCTGAGATCCTATACACCAAAACAAGATGTCAAACCGGGGTTAACCCCCATCAAGCTTCATCAAAACAAACAAGCCATCACGATTCAAGGCGAGGGTTTCATGGCTTCGATCAACACAGCGACCGGATGCCTGGACAGTCTGGATTACGGACAAGGCAATCTGCTGAAATCCCCATTGACCTATAATTTCACCCGAGCCGACATCGACAATGACTGCGGGATCGAACTTTTCGTTCCCCTGATGCGTCGTTTCAATCCCATAAAGCGGTGGGAAAAAGCCCACGCCAAGATCCGGCTTCAGCGCCTTGACACCGTGGTATCCAAACCGGATCAGGTCACTTTCCGGATCCGTCATAAGATGCCGCTGATCCATAAATTCGAAACCAGAATGACGTTTTATTCAGACGGGCAACTCAGTGTGACCGTTCATGTGAAACCTAAGAAAGACATGGTCCGCTTTGGGATGACTTTAGGTCTTGACCATGAATATCGAAACGTTGAGTTTTATGGAAGAGGACCTCAAGAAAACTATGTCGACCGCAAGACTGGATCGAAGATTGGACTTTATCAAGGATCCATTCAAAACTTTACCCATGACTACATGCGTCCACAGGAAAACGGCAACCATACCGATGTCCGTTTCATCCGCCTCTGTAACACCGATGGGACCCTTGGTTTTCAAACCGTCACTGAACGATTGCTTGAAACCAGTGTTTGGCCGTATACTCAGAAAGAACTGGCCTTGGCCACCCATATCCACAAACTGCCTGTCCACAAGATGACCACGGTCAACTTGGATTATGGACAAAAAGGCGTTGCCGGGGATTTGCCGGGATTCTATCAAGGCCCGTCAGAGTATCACATCAAGCGTAATCAGGATTATCGATACGGATTCAGTATTACCTATCAGCCCAACCAATAAAAAAGCCCAATGGGCTTTTTGTTTATTTTTGTTGATTAAGGCGATGGCGTTTCTTCTCATAGAGCCGCTTATCGGCTTCCACAAGCACTTTTTCAAATTTCTCTTCATCATTGAGCTGAGAAACCCCGAAACTGGCAGAAACCGAGATCGTGGCATTTTCAAAGACGATATTGAGGGATCGTATGGCGTTGTCTAAGCGATCGATCAACACATGAGATGTTATCAGAGGTGTATTGGGCATCAGGAGCACGAATTCGTCTCCACCGAAACGAGCCAAGACATCCAGATCACGGACGTTTTCCAATAAAGTCTTAGCGACCGCTTTCAATACGGCATCTCCTGCGATATGGCCATAGGTATCATTGATTTTCTTGAAATCATCGATGTCGATCATCAGTAATGATAAGGGGATATTGAAGCGTTTGGCCCGATTGAATTCGATGTTGCCCAGTTTTTCAAAATGCTGGCGATTATTGATCTTGGTCAGTCCGTCTTTTTGAGCCAGATCCAGCATCAATAAGCCTTCGATGTGATCGGTCACATCCATACAACTGCCGATAAAGCCCCCAAAAGAACCATCTTCCAAGAAGACCGGGGCTCCGCGGTCATTGATCCAACGGTATACGCCATCATGCCTTTTCAGACGGTATTCCATCTCAAACGCTATTTGTTTTTCGAAATTTTCAAGGTATATCTTCAGACAGCGATCAAAATCTTCAGGATGGACTCCTGTGGCCCAACCGTGACCAACTTCATCTTCCATCTTTTTCCCGGTAAACCTCAGCCACGTTGCGTTAAAATAATTGCACAAAGCATCGGTTCCGGCTCTCCAAATCATATTGGGTGAAGATTCAACAATGATCTGATATTCATTGGTGCTAAGGTTCATCATTATCGTTTGAGTCAAGTCGCTTTCTCCACTCACAGTTATGATTATAACACAAGCTTTTGTGAGAAAAGGCCCAGACTTAATTATTTATAATATTTTCATAGTTAGTATACTTGTTGAATGATTATCTTAAATAAACATGATTTGATTATAGTGATGTGATGAGGATTGTTAGACATGCATTACGTAAACGAGGATGTTGCGCTATAATGGATTTACAGGATCGCAATGATCATCAGGAGGCCACTATGGGTTATGAAATCAAAAGCGCCTATGATCGACTGGATGAAGTCAGAACTTTATTCAAAGAGTACCATAAACATCTTGGGGTCGATCTGTGTTTTCAAAACTATGATGAAGAACTGGCCAATCTGCCGGGTTATTATCAGAACCCTGACGGTAGGCTCTATGTGATCTATCTCGAAGACAAACTGGCCGGATGCATTGCCTTGCGCCGCTTTGATGAGACACGCTGTGAAATGAAACGGCTCTTTGTCAGAGAGCAGTTCAGAGGCCTGCGTTTGGGTCAGATCCTGGCTGAAAAAATCATTGCTGACGCCAAAGCCATCGGATACAAAGAAATGGTACTGGATACATTGGCATCCTTGGAAAGTGCGGTCGCTATGTATCGCAAGATGGGCTTTGTCGAGATACCCCAGTATTATGACAACCCACTGGATAATGTGCTTTATTTTAAATTGACCTTGTAATTTAGACCGCCGGATATCCGGCGGTCTTTTTTACTATAATTAGGGCTGATTCACTTTTCATCAAACTCACACTTCATGATTCAAAGAGACCGATATACTTGATTAAGGAGACTTTATGAAAAAAGCATTCTTCATTCTGATCATCAGTATCTCCTCAGTCCTGGTCATGAGTTATGGGATGAGTTTGGAGTCAGCATCCTTGCTGATCAACGGAGTCGCTGTTTTAGAATTCGTCATTCCCGCATTGACCTTCATGCTGACTCAGATCTTCATCCTGATGTTTGATAAGGAAAACAAACCCTTGATCATCTTAACGACATCTTTGGCCATCGGATTGATTGCCAATCTGATCACGATTGGCTACTTCAGTTTATCCATGGAAGATTTCAACGGAGGTGCATTGGGCTTAGGCATACTGACGATGCTCGTCGCCGCCATATCGATCATCACTCTGACTTTATATTCTAAAAGTCAGATGCATTCACTCCACCGCTCAAACTAAACCCCTAATATTAAAAAACCCGAGAGGGTTTTTTATTCAGGCAATAAGATCTTGATGATGGTGTTGGCTTGCTCAACCATGTCGGGTCTCAGCGGAATGTCAAGGGTAAAGGAACTCCTAATCAATAGACTGCTTATTAAATCGAAAATAAATGGTTGTTTTTTTTCTATGGTCAACTTAAGTAATGCCGGATCCTGGCCTTGTGCATCGCTAAAAACGGCAGCAGTCAAGAAAAAGTCTTGGGTCTTGAAAGGATAAAACTCACCCAGAAAATACACCCCTGTGAGTGAGACAATTACCTCTGAATCTTCTTTTATGGATGTGAATAAATTGCCTAAGAGAAAAATCAAACAGAATAAAAGCACTCCAAGCGTAGACACCACGGCATTTGCTACGACATCCCATTGGTTCGGTGCCATCAAGTAGGCAAATAAACCAACCACAAGAGTGACAACAACAATAAAAATCACAATTGACCTTAAACTCGCCGCCACCGCTTCTCTTAGTGACTTATCATTGCGTAAAAACGCATATTTGGTTACTTCACGAGTCATTTTGTAATGAAGCAAAGGGGTCTCTTCCTGAAACTTTGCATAGGCCGCCATTCTCGCATATTCCTTAAATAGTTCGTATCTTATTTTCATGGGTTT
>CAZLWH010000109.1:0-5045 GCA_964563265.1 uncultured Erysipelotrichaceae bacterium | reverse complement strand
ATGTCTTTGACTTTCGTCTTGGACAGCAGATAATTCATCTCATGGATGCTTAAGGTGGTCAAGTGCGACGGTGAATTCTCCGCAACCACCCCTTGAGTGACCAAACCGACCAGTTTGCCGTTTTCAACGACAGGCAAACGGTGGATGTCATGGGTATTCATCAAATCAAGCACTTCGGATATCGTCTGATCAGGGCTGACCGTAATCGGATTGGCGGTCATCTTATGTTTTACGAGCATGGTGTTATCCTCCCAAGTAAACTTTCTGGACTTCAGGACTGCTTAAGAGTTCTTGGCCGGTCCCGCTTAAGACGATGGTTCCGGTTTCTAAGACATAGGCTTTATCGGCGATCTTGAGCGCCTGCATGGCGTTCTGTTCAACCAACAGGATGGTGGTTCCTTCGTCTTTGATTTCTTTGATGATGTTGAAGATTTCTTTGACCAGGATCGGAGCCAAACCCATCGACGGTTCATCCAGAAGCAACAGCTTCGGTTTGGCCATCAAGGCCCTGGAGATCGCCAGCATCTGTTGTTCACCACCGGATAAGGTTGCCGCATCCTGATGCTTACGTGAACCTAAGATGGGGAAGCGTTCATAGATCTTGGCGATGTCTTTGGCGATGTTGGCTTTGTCTTTTCTCAGATAGGCTCCCATCTGAAGATTTTCATATACCGTCAGTCCTGAGAAGATCTTACGTCCCTCAGGGACTTGAACCAAGCCTTTCATCGGCAGGTTCTGTGGTTTCTCCGTGGTAATGTCTTTACCTAAATAGATGACCGATCCGGATTTCGCCGGGATCAGGCGGCTGATGGTTCTCAATAAGGTCGTTTTACCGGCACCATTGGATCCGATCAGGGAAACGATCTGGCCTTCTTCTACTTCCAATGATACATCTTTCAAGGCATGGATGACGCCGTAATAGACGTTTAGTTTTTCGATTTTCAGCATATCAGTTTTCTTCTCCCAAGTAAGCTTCGATGACTTTTCGATTCTTCTTGATTTCTTCAGGGTTTCCCATGGCGATCAGCTTCCCATAGTCGAGCACGAAGATCCGCTCACAGATTTCCATGACCAGAGACATATCGTGTTCGATCAGGACGATGGTCAGTCCCATTTTTCCTCTGATTTCTTTGATGAAGGCCGTCAGTTCTTGGGTCTCATGGGGATTCATCCCGGCCGCCGGTTCATCCAAGAAGATGAGTTTGGCTCCGGTCGCCAGGGCTCTGGCGATTTCCAATTGACGCTGTTTACCGTAAGGCAAATTCTTAGCCTGATGATCGGCCAGCTCATCCAGATTGACTTCTTTCAGGAAGGCTCTGGCTTTACGATCGATATCGGCTTCCTGTTTGAAGAAACCGTTGAGTCTGGTTAAGGCGCCGAAGAGTCCGTAACGGGCTTCACTGTTCATGGCGATCTTGACGTTATCTAGGACGCTGAGTTCTTTGAAGAGACGGATATTCTGGAAGGTTCTGGCAACCCCGATCTTGGTGATCTTGTAGGGCGGTAATTTAGAAAGCAGCACTTCTTTGCCATTCTTGGTTAAGATGACCTTACCTTCAGAGGCGGTATACACTCCAGTCAAGACATTGAACAGCGTTGTCTTACCGGCACCGTTAGGACCGATCAAACCAACCAGTTCATTTTCTTCGATATCCATGGAGACATTGGAGACGGCAGACAATCCACCGAAATTCTTAGTCAGATGTTGGACAGAGAGGAGGCTCATGACAGTTTCTCCTTTCGTTTAAAGGGATTGCTGAATTTAGGCAGCAGTTTAAAAGCAAGTTCTTTGGATCCCATCAAGCCTTGCGGACGGAAGATCATGACAATGATCAGGATCAAGGCATACATGATCAGACGCGGCTCGGAATACGCCTGCAGCAGCATGTTGATGTAGCCGATGAAGATGGTGGCAATAACGGTGCCTGAGAGCGAGCCCATTCCGCCAAAAACGACCAGGATGACGATGTTGATGGAGGTATTGACCCCAAAGGTATCCGGTTTGACGATATAGTAGGTCGTAGCGTATAAGGCTCCCGCAACCGCAGCCAATGCTGCTCCAAACATAAAGGCAATGACTTTGTATTTGGTGGTATTGATCCCCATGGCTTCAGAAGCGATCTCATCTTCTTTGATTGAGATACAAGCCCTGCCGACCGAGGAATTCTTAAAATTTTTGGTCAAGATAAACGCCAGCACCACAAAGCTAAACATCAGTGGCCAAGTCATCAGCATCTTGATGCTGCTCATGCCGGAAGCCCCATTGGTGATGGTCAGATTATTTAAAACAATACGGATGATCTCCGCAACCCCTAAGGTCGCAATCGCCAGATAATCTCCTTTTAGTCGTAAGGTCGGTACCGCAACGATAAAGGAGACAACCATACTGATGCCGATCCCAACCAGGATTCCGATGAACAATCCGCTCAAGGTCGGGTTTTTAGCCAAGACGACCGCAGCACTGAAGGCCCCGATCGACATGAAACCCGCATGGCCCAAGGACAATTGTCCGGTGATCCCGATGATGATGTTTAAACTGAGTCCCAAGATGATGTAGATGCAGATCCAATAGATGTTGGTCCTCATGTAGGAAGTAATGATTTTTTCCTGGATCAGAATCTGGACGACTCCAAACAAGACAACCATAAACAGGATACTGAGCAGATTCTTTTTGGTGAAGATGTTTTTCATATTACACCTTCTCTTTCACGTTTTTGCCCAACAATCCGCTGGGTTTAAACAATAAGACCACGATCAACAGACCATAGACGAAGGCATCACGGTAAGGGCTAAACATTGCTCCGCCGTATCCTCCGATCAAGGCTTCCATCAGCCCGATCGAGAATCCGCCAACCATGGCACCGGGTATGCTTCCGATCCCGCCGAATACGGCAGCGACGAAGGCCTTAAGACCAGGCGCGGTCCCCATCCAGAATACAACACGGATTTGATACAAACCGATCATGACCCCGGCGGCAGCCGCCAAAGCGGAACCGATCGCAAAGGTCGTGGTAATCGTATTGTCGACATTGACGCCCATTAAGACAGAGGCATCCTTATCAACAGCAACGGAACGCATGGCGCGTCCGAGTTTTGTCTTTTTAACGATGAACTGCAGGATAAACATCAAGGTGATGGTGACCCCAAAGATCATCAACTGTAATGAATTGGTACGGATCCCTAAAATATTGATCATCTGTTTTTCAATGACTTGAGGAAAAGCGATCGTATTGGGTCCCATGATGACAGCGGTCAGATTCTGCATCAGAAATGAGATCCCGATGGCGGTAATCAAAGCGGCTGTTTTGCTTGATTTTCTAAGCGGTTTATAAGCAACTCTTTCAATGACGACCCCCAAAGCCGCGGTAACGACCATGGAGAAAACCAAAGCCAGAAAGAAAGGCATCTTCAATACCGTGATGGCCAGCATACCGGTAAAAGCACCGAACATGTAGATCTCACCGTGGGCAAAGTTGATCAGTTTAATGATCCCATACACCATGGTGTACCCCAAAGCAACCAGGGCATAAATACTGCCAAGTGACAAGCCGTTAATGATTTGATTAATGAATTCTGTCATAGGGCCTCCTTCGTGAGAAAGAAACAGGTGAAAGTCGCCTCTCACCTGTTTCATTATACCTGATTTAAATTATCTTACGGATTAACAATGTCCGCTTTAGTAGCAGCACCGTTGGTCAATGTAAGGATAAAGGCAGGCTTGACCGCGTTATGGAGAGCATCGAAGGTGATGTCGCCGGTAACGCCGGAGAAAGTGGTTAATCCTTCCAGAGCATCTCTGATGTCGGCCGGATCGGTGGAGTTGGCATTGTCGATGGCAGCAAACAACATGTAGATGGCATCATAAGCCAAAGCACTCAAAGCAGACGGAACCGGAGAATAATTCTGGGATTCGGCAGCATTGACTTTATCAACGAAGGTCTTGTGATCGTCAATGAAAGTCTGAACTTTAGTATTGTCGGACAAGGTCGAGAAGTGAGTCGAGAAGTAAACGTTATTTACTTTGTCGGCGCCCCCGGCCAAGGTATTCAAAGCAGGATCTTCGAAGCCATCCGGCCCGACGATTGGTTTTGTTTCTAAACCGGCGATAGCACGAGCCTGACCGATGATCAAACCGGCATTCTTGGCATAGTCGGCAATAAACAAGACATCAAACTCTTTGGATGCCAAGCTGGTTAAGCCGGCATTATAATCGGTATCAGCATCCGCATAAGTGACGGTGTCAACAACGGTACCGCCGTTGGCAACGACTTGTTCGGAGAAGATGCGTCCGAGTTCTTTGGAGTATTCAGATCCGCCGTTGACCATAACGGCAACTTTGGTCGCTGCCAAGTTGTCAGTCGCGAAATTCGCTAAAACTTTACCTTGGAACGGGTCGATGAAGCAAGCACGGAAGACCCACGGATTGACGGTGGTCAAATCAGCTTCAACAGTAACTTTAGAATTGGTGCCTGACGGTGTTAAAGTCAAGATCCCGTTGTCTTTCGCAATCGGAGCGATCGCCAAAGTCATCCCGGAAGTCGCTGAGCCCAACATCGCAACAACACCGTCTTCGACGAGTTTCTGCGCATTGGCGACAGCCTTAGTGGCATCATAAGCATTGTCATAAATAACGAGTTCAATCAGTTTCCCGTCGATCCCGCCTTTGGCGTTGATTTCTTCAACAGCCATTTGGAAAGCAACTTTTTCAGGAACGCCGTAAATAGAAACGTCGCCGGTCAATTCAAGATTGACCCCAATTTTAATGGTCCCCGTTTCTTTCTTCGTACAAGCTGTCAACGAAGAAAGAAGCATAAATGCTACTGCAAAAATAACGAGTGATTTCTTCATATGTACCCTCCTCTGAGTAGTATGTGCTCATTCTAAATGAAAATTACGTGAAATGCAATCATATTTTTACATTTTGTTTATGTAAATATTTACATTAAGAGTTAATTCAATATAAAAGCATCTTTCGATGCTTTTTAACGCGATGGTGACCAGTCAGGGATTCGAACCCTGGACCCACTGATTAAGAGTCAGTTGCT
>CAZLWH010000108.1:2585-5138 GCA_964563265.1 uncultured Erysipelotrichaceae bacterium | reverse complement strand
GCCAAAAAAACATGTACTGTTGATTTGGAAGACGGATGGATCGATGCCAAAGGGATCAATGATCCAGCCGCTGTTGCCTTTGCTTTGAATAAAGCACTGGTTGATAATGGCATCAAAGAGAAGAAAGCCGTCCTTTGTCTCAATAATGCTTCCGTTATTTATCGTGAGCTGACGATTCCTAAAGTGGACGATAAGCGCATTCCCTTCGTGGTTAGAAGCGAAATGATCGCGACATTGGACCTCAGCCATGATTTCATCATCGACTTTGTCATCCTTGAAGAAATCACTGAAGCCCATAAGACACACATCCGCTTGTTGGCTGTCGCCATTGCGGAAAAGGCATTGGCCTCCTACATCGAATTGTGTACCAAAGTAGGATTGAAAGTGGATGCTGTCGATACGGCCACCACCTCAGTCATCAAACTGGTCAACAAATCCGATCTGTTTGACGGAGAACTTCCTGTTCTCATTGCTGACATTGAATCCGATGTCATGAAACTGTATCTCTTTGAAAACAAGAAATACATCCTGATCAGAAACACCAAACTTCCTGATTTCGACGAAAAGCGCATGATCGAATGGGTCGGCGATATCGAAGACAACGTCAACAAAATGATCCAATATCAATTCACCCGTCCTTCTCATGTCGGTATCAAACGCATCGCCTTCTTCGGTAACAATCCGCATATTTCACAAATTATTGGTGCAGTCTCAGAAAGTCTGGGCGTTGAAACCATGTTGTATCCAAGACCGTACTTTCTAAGCGCCCGGGATGATAACTTTTTACCCTACTTGAATGCAGTAGGAGCGGCGTTGAGGAAATAACCATGAAAAAAGACAACATTAACCTACTTGATAATTATCTGTTATCCGAAAAGAAAAGAAAAAACACCAGTTCTAAAGGTTTGAATTTTCTCGCCATATTCTTTGTGACCGTATTGTTGCTTTCTGCTTATTCACTGAAACTCTTCCTTGACGATTCTACGTTGAAAGAAACCAACAAAGAATTACAGGCTTATGTTGAGAGTCCGACCATTTTGGCTCAAATTAAGGACATTTCAGTAAAACAAAGACAATTATCAGATCTTAATGAGATTCTGATTGAACTCAAATCCTTAAACGCTGCTTTCGCAGCCATGCCTGGCTTTGATTCTGAAGCCATCAATAAGATCAACAGCTGTATCCCTGCGGATACCAGGATCATGGACATTGATTTTGATGGGCAGTGGATCACTTTAAGAACCGTTTCATCCAACTATCTCAGACCTTCAGAATTCGCCCGTAATCTGCGTAATACGAGTTTCTTTGAAGATGTCGTTTATTACGGCTATGAAAATGACTCAGGCAAATATGTCGGGACCGTCTTGGTCGCATTGAAAGTAGGTCAATAACATGAAAACAACAAAACGTGAACGTAACTTATTGTATTTCCTCTTGTTTGTTGCCACGATCACACTGACCGTTGTGTTGGTCATCATGCCTTTGCAAAGTTCCATCGATTCTCAAAAAGCAACCAAATCGAATCTTGAAACTCAGAAAGCACTGATTGAAGTTCAGTTGGCCGCCGGGACAGGAATGGATGCCAAGATTTCAGATGCTTTGGCAGCCGTTGAAACGGCATATGCCAAGATCCAGTCTCCGATCTCTTCAGAAGAATTCGAACAGAAGATCTTGCCGGTCTTGGTCCTCAATGACATCAGGATCAAATCCTGGATCGTTAATGACCCAGTCGTCACCAAACCGAATCTTCCAACCTTCGAAAAGGAAAACTACCTCTACAAGATCAAAGAATTGGTCGATAGTTATAATGGGATCGTTGAGCCTGAATCCAGAATTCCGATCACCGAAACCCAGTTGGTCATGACCAATGTCAACTTCTCATTTACCAGTACCTATGCAGATTATGTTGAAGTCTTGGATGCCATCAGAGGATGGGATTCAACCATCTTTGTATCGACATCGACCCGTGATTATTCAACGGGCGAAGCCATCATCTCCATTGATTTCTATTCGATTGAAAAACCGTAAACAAGGCTTGAATTTCAGAAAACAAACCCAATCTGCCTGTAACACAGGCCAGAAATAGTGCAAGGAGCGACATCATGAAATCATTACCATTAGGTCAGATCTTACTTGAAGAAAAGGTCATAACCGAACAAGAACTGAACCAAGCCCTGGATCACCAGAAGATCTCCAAGAAACGTTTAGGTGCCGTCATCATCGAGATGGGCATCGTCGAAGAAATCGACATCATGAAGGCTCTAGCCAGACGCCTCAAAGTCGATTTCCTAGAAAATCCGCTCTTCTCGATCGATCTGGAAACCGTAAAACTGGTTCCTGAAAGCTTAGCCCGCAAGTATAAGATTGTTCCATTGAACATCCGTGAAGGCCACCTTAATATCGTCACCTCCGATCCGTTGGACTTTACCTGTTTGGAAGATGTCAGTATGGTCACTTCAATGGAAGTCCATACGGTCCTCTCAACCGGATCCGAAGTCGATAAATGCATCGACCGTGTTTATTCAAAACGCAATGCTGATGAGATCATTGAAG
>CAZLWH010000108.1:0-2575 GCA_964563265.1 uncultured Erysipelotrichaceae bacterium | reverse complement strand
GATCGTTAAGTTGGTCAACTCATTGGTTCAGGAAGCCTATCAGGAAAACGCTTCGGATATCCATATCGAGCCTGAAGAAGATCATACCCGAGTCCGTTTCAGAATCGACGGAGATCTGGTTGAACACTCCACCTTCAGTAAAGACATCCACGGCTTACTGACGACTCGTATCAAAATCATTTCCGGCATGAACATTGCTGAAAAGCGTTTACCGCAAGACGGCAGTTTCAATGTCCGTACCGACTATATCCATGTTGACATGCGTGTATCGAGTTTACCGACGCCCTTTGGCGAAAAGATCGTTATGCGTCTGTTGGGAGCCAACAGAGCCATCGATTACGACATGAGAGCCTTGGGCCTTTCCGAGCACACACTGACCTTACTCGAAAAATCACTCCATATCCCTAACGGAATCATCCTGGTTACCGGTCCTACCGGATCCGGGAAGACAACCACCTTGTATTCCATGCTTTCATCGATTACCAAACCCACCATCAACATCGTTACCGTAGAAGACCCGATCGAACGTCGTTTCCGCGACATCACTCAGGTCCAGGTCAATCCGCGTGCGGGTCTGACCTTCGCTTCCGGCTTACGTTCCATCCTGCGTCAGGACCCTGACGTCATCATGGTTGGGGAAATCCGTGATGCGGAAACCGCAGAAATCGCCATCCGTGCGGCCATTACCGGCCACTTGGTCTTATCTACCGTGCATACAAATGATGCTTTATCCACCATCGTCCGTTTGACCGATATGGGCATTGAGCCTTATCTGGTTGCTTCTTCCGTCAAATGTGTTGTGTCCCAGCGCTTGGTTAAAAAGATCTGCCCGCACTGCAAAGCCAAGGCAGAAGCCACTTTAACAGACAACCTGCTGCTTCAAACAAAACTGACTCAGTCATACATCGGTAAAGGCTGCCAGCAATGCAAATTCACCGGTTACCTCGGACGTACGCCGGTTCATGAAGTGCTTGTCGTCGACAACACCTTTGAAGAACTGATTACCCGCCGTGCCTCCATGGAAGAACTTAGAACCCATGCGAAATCCAGAAACATGAGAATGCTGAAAGATGAGATCTCTGAACTCATTCAACAAGGTGTGACGACAGTTCAAGAAGGCGTAAGAATTCTTTACTCCGTCGATTGAGGACCCAATGCTTCAAGAAATCCTAAAAAAGGCCCAAGAAGAACTGTGCTCAGACATCCATATCTCAGGCAATGAGAAAGTCCTCTATCGGAAAGACGGTAAACTCGTCGCATATTCTGATGCTATAATTAGGTCAGATGAGGCGCTATCCATTGTCCACCAGCTATTGACTCCAGAAGCCATCGAAATCTATTCCCAAGGCCACGATGTTGATTCGGCCTATACCGATGAAGACAAGAACCGTTATCGTATCAACATCTACCGTCAGCGCGGCGTTCCCGCCATGGCGATCCGACTGCTTCGCAACACGATTCCGTCCCTGGCAGAGCTCAAGCTCCCAGAGGTACTGAGTACGCTTGCAATGCTTCCAAGAGGCCTGGTGCTTGTTACCGGCCCTACCGGATGCGGCAAGTCCACGACCCTAGCTGCTATGATTGATCATATCAATCGTAATAGATCCGTGCATATCCTGACTCTGGAAGACCCCATTGAGTATGTTCATACCCCCAACAAGGCTATGATCCATCAACGTGAGGTCCATCATGACGTCACTGACTTCGCGTCAGCGTTACGCTCAGCACTCAGAGAAGATCCGGATGTGATCTTGGTAGGAGAAATGAGAGATCATGAAACGATCTCCCTAGCTCTCACTGCCGCAGAAACCGGACATCTCGTATTGTCGACCCTCCACACAACCGGGGCTTCCAGTACGATTGACCGAATCATTGATGTATTCCCACCTCACCAACAAGGTCAAATCAGAACTCAATTGGCGTCATCCCTAGCGGGTGTCATCTCTCAGGATCTGGTTCCGCTTGATGGTGGCCTCGGACGGACCGCCGCGCATGAAATCATGATCATGACAGATGCGATCGGTAATCTGATCCGTGAAAACAAAATTGTGCAGATCAATTCTGCCATTCAAACCGGCATGCGGGTGGGCATGTGCACCCTGGACGGATCGCTGGTCAACCTGATCCGAAAAAACCTGATTTCTATGGAAACTGCGTTGGAGTATACGAACAACCCTGAGGCATTGAAACGTTTACTCCAGAATTTCTAGTCCCAAGAATCAACACTTCAAAAAGGAGAAAAAATGAAGAAATTAAACAAAAAAGGCTTTACACTTATTGAATTGATCGTTGTTATCGCTATCTTGGCCATCTTGGCTGCGATCTTGATTCCGGCAGTAACTGGCTATATTACGAAGGCCACAGAATCTAAAGATGCTGCAAACTGTCGTTCATTGTATGCTGAAGCATCTTTGGGTCTTATGATCAATAAGGCTGCTGGCATCGGTGCAAGCCCGTTAACCGTAGATGCTATGACTGTAACTTGGGCTGATGACGGCTCAACTACCGAACCTGTTTTGACCAACTTTGCCTGTACTCACGGCACTTGGTCTCTCGATCTCAAGTAAAATTATCT
>CAZLWH010000107.1:0-5151 GCA_964563265.1 uncultured Erysipelotrichaceae bacterium | reverse complement strand
TTTTATCTGACCGAATTCACCCATGAAAACAAAGTCACCCGCATCATCCGTTTCAGTGCCGAATCTTTGGCTGCGATCCCATCGATCGTGTACGGATTGTTTGGATTCATTTTCTTCGTCATCTACTTAAAACTGGGTTGGTCAATCATCTCCGGCGGATTGACGATGGGCGTCATGATTTTGCCGACCATCATCCGTACCTCAGAAGAAGCAATCCGTACCGTTCCCAAAGCCTATCGTGAAGTCAGCTTCTCTTTGGGCGGCAATAAGTGGCAGACCATTACCCGCGCTGTTTTGCCTTCTGCTTTCCCGGGCATTGCGACCGGCGTTATTTTAGGCATCGGACGCTGTGTTGCGGAAACGGCCGCCGTTATCTTGACGGCCGGATCATCGCTGCATATGCCGGAATCTTTGTTTGATCCATCCAGGACCATGGCAGTCCATTTCTATATCCTGGCCCGTGAAGGGATCTCGATGGAGCGTGCTTACGGGACGGCGTCCTTACTGATCATCATCATTCTGTTTATCAATCTTTCCGCCAACATGATCGTCAACCGCTTCGTCGCCAACAGTAAGTAGAAGGACCCAAAGATGAAACCAGCCAAGATCAGTTTTAAAAATCTGAATTTCTATTACAATGACCATTTGGCCATCAAGAACTTTAACCTTGAGGTGGAAGCCAATGAGATTTTTGCCTTGTTTGGTCCTGCCGGCAGCGGGACGACGACCTTATTGAGAGCGCTGACCCGACTGTGTGATCTGGATCCGTCGACCCGCGTCGAAGGGGAGATCTTACTGGACGGCAAAAACATCCGGGATGCGGATGTCTCCGTCAGTGAACTCAGACGTAAGATCGGGATCGTGTTTGAAGAACCGACGGCTTTACCGATGTCCATCTACGATAATGTCGCTTTCGGATTGCGTTTGAGCGGAATCAACGACAAAGCAATCCTCAACGAAAAGGTTGAAGAAGCCTTACGACTGGTCGTTTTGTGGGATGAAGTCAAAGACCGGCTCAATTTACCGGCCCTCAGACTTTCGGGCGGTCAGCAGCAACGTTTATGCATTGCCAGGACCTTGGCCATGGGACCAGAAGTCATCGTCTTGGATCGTCCTACAGCGGCCTTGGATCCGATCTCGACCCTCAAGATCGAAGATGCTTTGGAACTGTTGAAAGTGAAGTATACGATCCTCATCATTCCTCACAGTATCCAACAGGCCGGTCGTATCTCCGATAAAGCCGGGTTCATGCTGATGGGGGATTTGATCGAAGTCGGATCAACCTCAGACATGTTTACCAACCCCATAGACCAAAGAACCAGTGATTATATCACCGGAAGATTCGGGTAATCAAACTCAAAAGAATCAGGAAAACCCTGATTCTTTTTTATTGTAGATTCAGGAATAATTTAAACCACTGATTGGTTTACTGAAGCAGCTTTGGTCTATAATGAAAAGGAACAAGAAGGAGCATCCATGAAAATCAAAGACGTCATATCAACCATCAAAGCCTTTCATAAAGGCACAGATCAAAATGGCATCGCCATCGATGAAGCCACAACAAGAGACAAGGTCTTATACGGCGATCCTGATCAGTCTTGTACAGGGATTGTCACGACCTGTTTTGCCTCTACGGAAGTCATCCGAAAAGCAGCCCGATTGGGCGCCAATCTGATCATCGTCCATGAGGCCTTGTTTTGGAACAGAGGCGACAAAACAGAATGGCTGACGGAAAACCAAGTCTTTCTTCAAAAGAAGAAACTGTTGGATGAGACCGGGATCGTCATTTGGCGTGACCATGACTATATCCATTCCGGAATACAGCTGCCCAACGGTAAGTATATCGATGGGATCTTTTATGGCATCATGCTGAAGATGGGTTGGGAAAAGGCTCTGGTCGAGAGTCCATTTCGTTCATTGTGCTTTGAGATCCCCAAGACCCCGTTAAAGGTCTTTGCGCACGAACTCATCGAGAAATGCAACATCACCGGGATGAAAGTCATCGGCGATCTCAATACCGAAGTCCAGCGATTCATGATTGCGGAGCACATCATCGGTCCCAATGATAATCCGATCATCACCAAGATCGAAGAGGGGAACTATGATACGGTCTTGGCCATGGAGATCACCGACTTTACCGTCAGTGAATACATCCGTGACTCTGCCATGTTGGGAAAACCGAGAACCGTATTGGCAGTCGGTCATTTCAACCTTGAAGAAGTCGGGATGGAATATATGATCCAGTACTTACCTGCGTTATTCAACAACACGATTTCATGTCATTTTGTCCAATCTGGAGATGCCTTTAGTTTCATCACCAAGGCTTGATTGAACTAAAAAGATCATCGATTGCTTTGGGAACCATTTGCCGAAAACAGCCAGATCAGGCTGTTTTTTTATGGAATGGCTTAAAAATATGAAGTCAAATGTTCAGTGCCCACTTTCATCATGGGTCATCTGGAGTTCATTGATCATCAGCCGTATTAAGCAAGTATTCATAAAGTAGGGTACTTTTTGAGTTGATAGAGAAAGGAATTCTAAAAGATTGGTTTCAAACTCTAAAAATCACACTCATCGTGTGTAGATTATGCAAAAAGCATCCTATATAATAAATCCGAAGGAGACGTTTAAGCCGATTAATGTCGATAATATCGTTATGCCATAGGATCAAAAACCACGATGATTCTCGTTTTAAAAGGGAAAATAAGGTGATCTGAACTAGGATCAAATTGAGTTTCATTTAAGAGAATCAGGATTGGTGTGGTCATCAAGTCATTGATGATTTTGGTTAGAAAATGATATATGTGACGAAGCTTAAGGGTGAAACATGGAAAACTTGAATTCAGAGCCGATCAACACCGTTGAAGGCACAACAGAAGACCAGAATGTTCAGAAGGTAGCGGAAAAACAGCGTTTAGAAGCCAAAAAAAGGAAGAATAAAAAAAGATTCATCATCGGGGCAGTATCGGCCGTTGTCTTCGTTCTCTTTATGGCCTTGTTTGTGGTCAATCTGATCCGATACGGGATTGCTTATCTGGATTTCAGCAATAAGAAATACGAATCCGCCAGTGCTCAGTTTGAGAAACTGGAAACCTTCCTGAATTCACCGGATATGGTGGTCGAATCCGACTACAAACAAGCGTTGGTTGTTTGTGAGAGCGATCCAAAAACCTGTATTGGGTTGCTGGAAGTTTTGCTTGAAAAGGACCACAACGGAGTTCAGGACTCCTATAACGAGTGGACCTATACCTATGCCTCAACTTTATTGGGGCAGAAAAACTATACCGACGCCATTGCTTATTTCAACAAGGTCAGTACGTTTAAAGACAGTAAGACAAAAGTCACTGAATCGTATTATCAGAGTGCCTTGGCACAATATGCCCAAGGTGAAGCCCTGTATGCTGAAGCGTTCGCGCATTTGGAAAAAGCGGCCGCAGAGAACTATCTAGATGCCCAGGATATCTTAGACGGCTGGATCTATGATTATGCGGTGACCTTGGCTGAAGATAAACAATATGCCTTGGCTTTGGATTACCTCAATAAACTCACCGACTACCAAGAGTCAGAAACTTTGAAGACGGAATATACATATCAATATGGAAAACAGTTGCTTGCCGATAAGCAGTATGCGACTGCCTTGACTGTCTTTGATCCGATCGCGACCTATAAAGATACTGCGACCCAAATCAAGGAAGCCAACTATCAGATTGCTTTGGTGTATTATACCGATAAGAATTACACCGCAGCGTATCCTTTGTTTAAGGATCTGATGGGATATCGTGATTCGACTGCGAAGTATTATGTCTGTCAGGATATTGTGTATGCTTGGAATCTTACAGGATTGGCTGTATCCAACACGGACAACACTTATCCAGCTACCCCATCCCAAAAATTCTCAGTCGCTGATCCTTATCATGTCACTGCGAAATTGACCGGAGGTGTCCCAGGTACATCCACAGACCTCAAATTGGTCCTGTGCTATCCTTCATCATGCCAAACGTTCTATTACAGCGGTTACAAAAGTGGTTCACTATTCACCGACACTTTCGGATGGGATACCCCAAGTATTTTCACTCCCAGAGGTGAATATACGTTCACGATTTATGCGAAAGTCCGGGGATCCTGGAAGTATATGAATGCCGTCTCGATCCGTGTCTTATACTGAGTGTTAACGATAAAATCAAAATGAATAGTATTCTTTAGAATCAGGCTCTGCCTGATTCTTTTGTTCCTTGGGTTTATCCGTGATTTCTCTTGATGCGACAAACCATTCGATCATCGGATCTCCTTGTTCTTTGAGATGCTCAAAGTTCTTCAGGAAACTTTGGGCCATTTTCTCATCTGTTTCAGCGAGTCGTTTTGCGATGGCTTCTGCTCTAATTGTCAACGCATCCAAAACAATCGCTCTTTCGCTGTTTTTGATCTTCTTCGGTAATACCGGACATCCGTTTTCCATCAGTCACCTCACTGGCTTCACTCTATCAAAAAACGGGACCATGGAAAAAGACCTGTCTGTTGGATTGGACAAGAGGGCTCACTTTGATGAAACTTGATTGACGAAAACGATGGAAATGAGTTGCGTTATTTTAATCCAGACTTGGTATAATAAACATAGCTTAAGTCAATATTCATTGGGTGTCGTTGTTATCTTCGCCTTGTCATCAGCCACAGTATTCCCTGGGTGATTGATGATAACCTGGATTTACAAGATGACCAAAATGAGACCAAGGGTACTGATCCATAAGTTCAGATCAGCGGTGACCATTCCCACTACGGCTGATTCGCTTCAAAAGCGCATCGCTTCGTTTTCCTAATCACTTCAGGATTACAGACATACCGAAAAACAGACTTACCGAATCGTTTATGGCCCGTTGGAGAAACGGTTAACTCACATGCCCCTCACGCATGCATTCACGGGTTCAAACCCCGTACGGGTCACCACGTAAAAACAAGGTTTACAGCCTTTAAATTTTGAATAAGCACTGAAAGCAGGATGAAATAATCCTGTTTTTGTTTTATACTACGTATGTCGGGTTGTTTAATCAACAGGAGAACACTATGCCTAATATTACTGAAATGCTTCCGTTTTTGATTCCCATCATCATCATCGAACTGAGTCTGACGATTGCTGCCTTGGTTCACATCCTCACC
>CAZLWH010000106.1:0-5153 GCA_964563265.1 uncultured Erysipelotrichaceae bacterium | reverse complement strand
ATACTAAAAAGTGTCTGATTAGGGCTACCGTCATACTCCTTTTGATGACGACTGTTTCCTGTGGAACGGCCAGCGTCAATAACGTTACCATCAACCTCGATGAAGTGGGCGCATCGTTTGCCATACTGAAGTGGGAAGCTGTGTTGGATATGACCGGATATGAGATCTATTCCGCGACCAGTAAAGACAATGAATACACATTTATGGATTCGACGACCGATCTTACCTATACCGACTCGACCCTGATCCCCCTGTCAGTGGTCTACTATAAGATCAGACCCTATAAAGAAACGGAAGGAATCAAGACGTACAGCCCATACTCCAACAGTATCAGTGCTGAAACGACATCCTTGGGTTCCGGTGAATTGATTCTTTTTGGGCTCACCAGTAAGGAAGTCATCTTGGCGTGGGAAGCGGTTCCTGGTGCCAGTAGTTATGAAATCTTTGTCTCTACAGTGGGGGAAACCACATTGACGAGTGTCTGTGTCACAGAACTCTTGACCTGTACCTTGCCCATCACCGCATCAAAAACCTATTTTTATCGTTTAAAGGCGCGATATCAGTCTGTCGGAGAACTCTATTCAGGACCGGTTTCTGCCCCCTTGACGGTCATTGCGAATCCGATCATCAATCCAGCAGTTCGATTGACCGCTTCTGAAACCAGCATCAGCGGAGGATGGAAAATCGATACGACAGTCAGCGGTTATGAGATCTATCTTGGAACATCCTCCGTTTTTGTTTTCGCAAAGAAAGTTCAGGAAGTTAAAACCAACGCTTTCACCCTTAAGGGACTAATCAGTGGGCAAGGTTATACGATTTGGGTCAAGGCGTATGTGAATACGGCTACCGGACGCCGATACAGCGAATTTAGTCCGGTTTCCGCTTCTGTGCTGACCATAGAGTCCGGTGCCACTTCCGACTGATCCTGGGATACAGTGACTGATCATCAAAGAAATCGATATGGGAAGCAGCGTCTTTCCCTGTCAGTTTGTCAGTCTAAAGAAAAAGCGTGATTTAGACAGAAGTGATACAATAAGTAAAAGAAAGAAGAAGGATCACGATGAAAAACAAAAAACTACGTTGGCTTATTTTCAGTCTCTTTGTCTTAGTGGCATTAACAGGATGCATTCCCGGAGACGGCACCTCATCGGCCACCAGTCAAGCCGGTTTCTTTTGGGGCATTTGGCACGGTTGGATCGCACCGATCTCTTTGATCATCAGTATCTTCGATAAAAACATCCATATCTATGAAGCCTTTAACAACGGATTCTGGTATGACTTTGGTTTCTACATGGCCATCATTGCCGGTTTTGGCGGGATATCCTTGGTCAGAAAGAAAAGACATCACGGTTAAGGCGGATGCAGCACGAAATCACAACGGTACAGCCATTATTGAATAAAGATGGTAATATTGCTGAACCGGGCTATGCCAAACGCTTATTACCGATCTACAAACGCTCTGACATTAAGACCTCAGGATTCAGAATCAAAGAATGGGATTATTACTTCATCGGGAATCAGCACTATGGGATCGCCTTGACGGTGGCCGATAATGGCTATATGGGTTTGGATTCGATCACCTTTTTCAATTTTGATGAAGCTTGGGAGAAGACCTCCAGTTTTATGGAGTTCTTTACCTTTGGAAGCAAAGGCTTACCTGAATCTTCCGCCAAAGGCAATATCAGAGTCGTCAAGAAGAACTACATCCTTGAATTCACGCATAAGGAAGATTATCGTATCCTGGACTTTAAGGTTGAGCATTTTGATCAAGGTCAGCCTTTGATCGGAAGGCTCATCTTAACCAGCGAACCCAAAGAGAGCACCGTCATCGCAACGCCCTTTGATCAACCAAAACATTTCTACTTCAATCAGAAAATCAACTGTATGCGTGCAGAAGGTACCGTGACGATGGCAGGCAAATCCTATGTTTTTCCCAAAGACAGTTCTTTTGCGGTATTGGATTGGGGAAGAGGGGTCTGGTCCTACAAGAATACCTGGTATTGGGGCAGTGCCTCCGGTCTTTATGACGGCGTCAGTTTCGGTTTCAACATCGGGTACGGTTTCGGCAACACCTCCGCAGCGACAGAGAATATGCTGATCTACAATGGAAAAGCGCATAAACTGTCTCAGGTCACGTTCAATATCCCGATGAAAGACGGGGTTGAAGATTACTTGAAACCTTGGACCTTTACCAGTGATGACGGCCGTTTCGAGATGGACTTCGTACCCATCCTGGATCGTCACTCCAATACGTCTTTGTTGATCTTATCTTCCGATCAGCACCAAGTCTTTGGCCGTTTTAGCGGAAAAGCTGTCTTGGATGACGGTAAAGTCATCACCTTAAAAGACTTCATGGGTTTTGCGGAAAAGGTCTCCAACGCTTGGTAAATCAGCGCCAAAGATCTCCATTTCTCTTCTTCACAGAGGCATTAGCCTTTACAAAATCAAATTTCCATGATAAAAATAAGACATGAAAAAGAAACTGAATCTTGGTTACCGCATCGCTAGTTTAATAATCAGCATTGCCGTTCTGGTCAAGATCCTGTTCAGTTATCACGTCGTCAGTTCGTATTTGTTTGGATAGAAAGGATCAGGGTATTAGCAGAACACTTAGCAATCCGTAACGGATTGCTTTTTTTATCCTGAAGTCGAATAAATGAACCAAGGCCTCCCTGACCTGACGTATAATAGGATTAGATCAAAAGGAGGCCCTATGATTCCTTACTCACGAATCACGATAACGCGCATCACCAATCAAGATTGTTTCAGGATCAAAACCGATCAGCACACCATCATTGTCGATCCCGGTTATATCGGTGAGGATCCGCACTTAGACTCTCAACTGCTTCAAAAAGCCAGTCTCATTCTGATCTCTCATCATCATTTTGATCATCTTCAGCCCGATCTTTTAAAACAACTGGCAGACGACAAGACGATGATCTGTGCGACCCAAAAGTGTGTCGGGTTGACAGATCTGCCGCTGACGATCGTCAAACCCGGAGAAAGCTTGAGCTGCGGAGAGATCACCATCAAGGTCGTCGATGCGTATAATACACCTCAAGGCCACTCTCATCCTAAAAATCACCATCAAGGTGAATGCGTCGGGTATGTCTTTCGGATCAACGGAAAGAATTTCTATTTCGCGGGGGATACGGATGTGATCCCGCAAATGAAAACACTGGGACCCATCGATGTGGCGATGTTGCCGATTGGCGGAACCTATGTGATGGATGCCCAGGAAGCGGTTGATGCGGCCCGTCTGATCAAGCCCAATCTGGTCTTGGCCATGCATCAGATGAACAGTGACCCGTTGGATTTCAAAAAACGAATCACCTCAGTCAATATCCCGATGGTCTATCTGAATCCGGGAGAAAGTTTCACCTTATGAAAGAGAGTCAATGACTCTCTTTTTACGCTTCGATTTGGATACAGATCCCGATGAGGCCGGGTCCGGTATGAACTCCTAAAGCCGGGGATACCGGTCCGATATATACATCCTTGACATTATTGAGTCTGGATAAGACATCTTCTTTGATTCTGTTGACTTCCTCCAAGGCATTGCCGTGGGCAAACGCAATGTTTATTTTTGTGGCGCCTTCGGCACTTGAACAGGCAATTTCTTTGATTCTGGTCAAGGAACCTTTACGGCCTCTGACTTTGGTTACGGTCGTATAGATGCCTTCCTCATTACAGGTAATGATCGGTTTCAGATCCAAGGTCTGACCGACAAAGGCTGAGACCTTACCGATACGTCCGCCTTTTTGAAGATACTCCAAGGTATTGAGCACGAAGAAGACCTTGGTGTTTTCAATGATCTGTTCGACTTTGTCACTGAGATCGGCGAAGGTGAATCCTTCATTGGCCCATTGGGCGGCTTTAATGACACTGAGTCCGCTGCCGATCCCGATGTTTTTGGTGTCGATGACTTTCATCGGAAGCTTAGAATGCTCAGCCATCAGTCTGATCATGTTACAGGTGCCTGAAAGTCCGGCAGACAAGACGACGGCTAAAATATGGGTGTAGCCTTGTGCTTCGATCTTGGCGATCGTATCCGCGACGACCTGGCCGGTAGGCAAGGAGGTGGTTGGGATCTCGGTGGTCAGGTTTTCATAAATGGTTTGGGCGTCGATGTCGACCCCATCCGAATAACTTTTCGCTTTGTAGTTGACCTGAAGCGGTAAAACGAAGATACCCATCGATTTGACGATTTCTGCCGGTACGTCACTGCCGGAATCTGTTAAGATCGCAATTTTTTCAGTCATGTTGTTTTTCCTTATCTTGTTGATTGATCAGAAACTTAGTATACCGTTGGGCCGCAAACGATAAGGCAGCCAGTTTCAGGATACGATTCTGCGCATCCAGCGAGCCTTCCATGAGGGCCATGGGCTGGGCTTGCTGACCTTGGAGTTCGATCATGCGCACCGCGTTTTCCACCTCGGTGACAAACAAATTATAAGCCTGTTTTAATCCTAAGACTTGGGTCTCATACAGAATCCCTTCACGGATCTGAACGATCTCAAACACATCTTTCAAGATCGCGATCGCAAAGATGAAGGCGACATGTTGTCGGGTATATTTCTTCGCGATTGGAGCCGGTAAGAGATTCAGTTTGACATAGTTATTGATCATGGCTGCAGTTACCGGTTTGATCCCGATCACATAGAGATGTTTCTCCGTCAGTTTGATGACCTGATCCATGTATAAATCGATGTCAGGAAGTTCTTCCCAGCGGGGTAAACGGATCGGTGAAGGTAGATTTTCGATTTCCATGGCCAAAGTATAAAATAATAACGATAATTAGTCAATATAGTTATTGTAATTAGATGAGAAGTTTTTAACTACTCGTGTTTCCTTCTCAATGATCTCCTGTGATCATCCCCGTCATGGTTTTTTAGTGTCATCATCGATTTTAAACTAAATTCAAGTTATAATATTAGGGCTTATTCATGATGGACTGGAGAAACTATGATCAAACTTATCGCATTGGATATCGATGGGACCCTGTTTAACTCTCAAGGTGAAGTATCCGCTTTGACCCGTTTTGCCTTACACAAAGCCCGTGAAAAGGGCATCAAACTGATGTTGGCTTCCGGAAGATCGATCCATGGATTAAAACAACTGGCCCAACGCAACGGATTGCCGTTGGATACGAT
>CAZLWH010000105.1:237-5177 GCA_964563265.1 uncultured Erysipelotrichaceae bacterium | reverse complement strand
TAAACAAGGCCGTCTCAAACAATGACTGCATCAGGTTTGGAGCCGTATCGGCTTCAATGACGCCCCGTACCCAAACCTTGACTGATCCCTCTTCACCGGTAACCGTAAAAAGACGATCGACCACATAATAAGGTAAATCGCCGCTTTTAATACTGCGGATCGTATCAGGGATAAACGCTAGATCCTGGCTGATGAAACCATCCGGATAGTCACCTTTAATCAAGGTTTTTTGTTCACTGTAAAGCAGCGTATAGACTTGATTTTGAAACAGGCTGAATTCAAGATCAAGATCAAGATCATGATCATCCATGGATAAGCTGTTTCCGATGGAATTGACGGTCGCCGATAATTGAGATTTAACATCCTTTTCAATGATGGTCCCGCTGATCAGCATCATAAAAATCAAAACTGATCCGACCACCAGGATCATCAAAAAGGTATACCATAAGGTCACTCTGAGTTTGATCGACAAATGTTTCATACTTCTTCCCTTAAGACATAACCGCTGCCTCTGACTGTATGGATCAGTTTGACGGGTTGTCCCTCATCGATTTTCTTTCTCAGATAGCGGATATAGACATCGATCACGTTTGAATTGGACTCTTTATCAAAGGCCGTGATTCGATCTTCGATGTGTTCACGGGAGAGCACGATGCCTTTGTTTCGGATCAGCACTTCCAAAACCGCAAATTCTTTTGCGGATAAGTTTATTTTCTGTCCGGCACGGATCACCGTCTTGGACAGGATATCCATACTGAGATCAGCCATTGTTAATACGTTGGTTTTGATGCCGCTGTTTTTTCGCAAGACAAGACGGATCCTCGCCATCAGTTCATCAAAGGCAAAGGGTTTGATCAGGTAATCATCGGCCCCCAGATCCAAGCCATTAACCCGATCAGAGATGGCATCTCTTGCGGTCAACATCAAGACTGGAATCGGATTACCTTGAGAGCGTAAGCGTCTAACAACCTCAAAGCCGTTGATTTTGGGAATCATTACATCCAAAATAACCGCATCAAAAACAAGCTCGCTTTCTAAGAAAGCCAAAGCCTGATCACCATCAAAACAGGACTCACACACAAAGCCTTCTAAGGTCAGCTTCTTGGTGATGATCCGATTAAGATCTTTCTCGTCTTCTACGATCAGGATGCGCATAGAGATCCTCTGAATACAGTATACGTTCACACGATTAAAATTGCATTAAACCCACAACAAATTATGGTTTTGGGTCTCAAATCAATACGGAATCGGGTGTTCTGTATTTTACGCCCAAACAAATGATGTCCAATATCAGAAATATGTATTTATATTATTTATATGCACTTATATTATATATAATATGTTAGTATTTGGTGGTATTAAGAAATATTCATCTTATAGTGTGCTAGTATAAATATATTGAACCTGGCAGAGGGAGACACCATGAATAAAGATTACACACAACAACTGTTCGACGAGATGCCTGTCGGGCTGATAAAACTGAAACTCATCAGAAACTTGTCCTCTATAGTTACTGATTCACAGATTACTTTCGTCAATAAGACGGCAGAGCTCTTTTTTAATTTAGTAAACAGGGGAACAGTCGGCCTTACGCTGAATGAACTGATCCTTTCAGATAATCCAATGGCTCGTGATATAGCTTTGACTGGAATCGAGAATCTGAACACGAAACGAAATGTGCCTTTTTATCATAATAATAAAGAAACCGATCGTACCTACAAAATTATGGTCACCAATGCCGAGCCTGAGCATTTGAACGTCATTCTCGTTGATATTACTGAAGAGATCCTTCTCGAACGGGAGAGTAAAAAAGCAGCGGATTCGATGGCCAATTTCTACACCTTTTTCAATGCGGTCTATGATATGTTGTTTATCCTCGATAACCAAGGCAACATCCTTCATGCGAATCAAACGGTCTTTGATCGATTGGGCTTTACCCAAGACGATCTCTATGGAAAATCCGTATTGCAGGTCCATCCAATTGAACGCCGTGATGAGGCGCTTGCAAACGTCGTTGAAATGCTCCAAGGAAAACGCGAATACTGTCCCGTTCCAATCATCTCGAAAAGTGGGCAGATCATTGCCGTTGAGACCCGAGTCAAGAATGGCTTTTGGGATGGCAATCCGGTTCTTTTCGGAGTCGTCAAAGACATCAGTGATTTGAAACGCTCCGAAGAAAAATTCTCGAAGGCATTCTATAACAGCGGCTCTTTGATGGCAATATCCAGACTATCAGATTCCATCATCATCGATGTCAACGAAGCCTATCTCACCCACATGGGCTATTCCCGTGATGAAGTGATCGGCAAGACCTCATTGGAACTGGGCATCTTTGTCGATGAAAAAGATCGTCAACACACCATGGATAAACTTCAGTTTACCAACAGTATCCATGGACAAGAAGTTCGGATCAGAAATAAAGCTGGTGAAATCGCAACCGGACTCTTCAACATCGATCTGTTCCATTTGGATAATGAACTTTGTATTATGACCTCGATGAATGACATCACCCACCATATTCAAAAAGAAGAAGAAGTAACCCGCAACAATCAATATCTGACCGAGATGGTCAATCAGAAAGTCCAAGAGATCGCCGAAGCACAATTGGCAACCATCGGAGCCTTATCAAACATTACCGAATCCCGCGATACCGATACAGGCAGTCATGTTGAAAGACTGAAAGAGGGATGTAAGATCGTTGCTGAAAAACTCAGTACCAAAGATGAATTCTTAGACATCATTACCCCTGAATTCATCAGTAAGCTCCAGTATGCGTCAGTGATCCACGATATCGGTAAAGTCGGCATCAAAGACAGCATATTACTCAAGAATGGGAAGTTGACCACCGAAGAATTCGATCATATCAAGACCCATCCGGTCATTGGTGCAAAGGTCCTTAAGCAAGTCTATCAAAGCTACCCTGGTAACAAATACATCGAAATGGGGATAGAGATCGCCGAAAGCCATCATGAGTGGTTCAATGGAAAAGGATATCCCAACCAACTCAGCGGAAATGACATTCCTTTATCAGCCCAAATCCTGGCTGTCTGTGATGTCTATGATGCGCTTAGATCCAGGCGGCCCTATAAAGAACCTTTGGATCATGATGCCAGTCTCAAACAGATCATTTCTGAAAAAGGGACGCACTTCAATCCATTGATCGTCGATGCCTTCGTTTCCTGTGACGAAGCCATAAGAGACCTCTATATTCAACTGCTTGATTAAATGATCCCAAAGGATCATTTTTATTAGGCATCAACGGGTTTGAGCTTAAATCAATCCATTAGTCCATTCGAGGTTTTACCATGAGACATCAATGACTCAGTTAACTCCAAGATCGATATGATGATGTTAAAAGTCATCTTCGAGTATACCGGTCTATATGCATGACCTCTATAAACATCATTTGCTTGTGTATCATCAACGATTGACTTCAAAACGGGAAACGACTTTCCCAGAACGTTTTTTATTCAGGCTTGCAGTTCAAGATTGCATAAGTGACGCTTCTCCTGTATGATTCTTTTTGGACATTTGTCCGGAGGATCGACATGAGCATTTGTACAGTAGAACATTTAAGCCACGGTTTTGGTGACAGAGGGATCTTTGATGATGTCTCTTTTCGCCTGCTGAAAGGCGAACATGTCGGTCTCATCGGTGCCAACGGTGAAGGCAAATCCACTTTCATGAGTATCCTGACTCAGAAACTTGTTCCTGAAGAAGGCCGAGTCATCTGGTCGGCCAAAGTCAGAGTCGGTTATCTGGACCAGCATACGGTCTTGGATAAAGGCTTGAGCATCCGCCAGATCTTACAGAGAGCCTATCAATATCTCTTTGATGTTGAAGCAGAAATGCTGGGACTGTATGACGCGATGGCCAGTGATCCTGATCTGGACATGGATTCTGCTTTAGAACGCATCGGTATCCTTCAGGATACCTTGGATCATCATGACTTCTACATCATCGATAAGAAGATCGATGAAGTGGCTTCTGCCTTGGGACTCAACGCGATCGGTTTAGAGACCGATGTTGATCTTCTCTCCGGCGGTCAAAGAACGAAAGTCTTGTTGACCAAACTTTTACTTGAAAAACCCGATATCCTGCTTTTGGATGAACCCACCAATTATCTGGATGAAGAACACATCGTCTGGCTCAAACGTTATCTCTTAAGCTATGAAAATGCCTTTATCCTGATCTCTCATGATATGCCTTTCCTTAATGAAGTCGTCAATCTGATCTATCATGTCGAAAACAGAAAACTGACCCGTTATGTCGGTAACTATGATGAATTCGTCAGAGTCTATGATCAAAACAAACGATTACTGGAATCCGCTTATGGCCGTCAGCAATCTGAGATTGCACGCCTAGAGGACTTCGTCGCACGCAATAAGGCCAATGTGGCCACTTCAAATATGGCCAAATCCAGACAGAAGAAACTGGATAAGATGGAACGCATCGAGCTGGCTCCTGAGAAACCTCAGCCTGTCTTCAACTTCAAAATGGCCCGTACTTCAGGCAAGCAGATCGTAGAAGCCACTGAACTGGTCATCGGTTATGACAGTCCCTTATCTAAACCCCTTAAATTCTATATCGAACGCGGTCAGAAGATCGCCTTGACCGGTGCCAACGGCCTTGGTAAATCAACACTGTTAAAAAGCATCCTGGGTCTGATTGATCCATTATCGGGTAAGATCGAACAGGGTGAATATCTGCATATCGGTTATTTTGAACAGGAACAGAAGAAAAACAGTACCTTGACCTGTATCGATGATGTTTGGCAAGCTTTCCCCGCCTTTAATCAGCTTGAGATTCGCAATGCCTTGGCCAAGGTCGGTTTGACCCGTCAGCAATTGGAATCCAAGATCAGCGTGTTGAGCGGCGGTGAACAAGCCAAAGTCCGGTTATGCAAGATCCTGCATACCCCTTCCAATGTCTTACTTTTG
>CAZLWH010000105.1:0-227 GCA_964563265.1 uncultured Erysipelotrichaceae bacterium | reverse complement strand
TTTTGGATGAACCCACCAACCATCTCGACCTGGACGCCAAAGAAGAACTGAAGCGGGCCTTGAAAGAATACAAAGGCACCATTTTATTGGTATGTCATGAACCTGAATTCTATCAGGACATCGTCAGTGAAGTCTGGAATGTTGAAAACTGGTCTACCAAGATCGTATAATTCATATCGCACCATCCTCAGGATGGTGTCTTTTTTATCAGCACATTTTAATAAAAG
>CAZLWH010000104.1:0-5183 GCA_964563265.1 uncultured Erysipelotrichaceae bacterium | reverse complement strand
GACCCCTAAACTCAATCAAGCAGATTGGCTCGAAGAAGCCAAGATCACCATCAGGACATCCATGAATCGAGCCAAGGATCGTTACGGTTTTGTTTCGTATTGGAAAAACCGGGAAGCCATCCAAGGTGCACTCGTGGTCTTGAACCAAATCGAAAGCGCAACCAAACATGACGACTATGAAAAAGTATTAGAACTCAGTTTACTGGTTATCTCCGCGATGACCCTCTTAAGACGACACAACGATGATTCTGACGGAGATACCGGTTCTTTGATTTTCAGCGCCAATGACTATTTACGCAAGATTACCCCAATGATGTCTGATGATGAGAACACCATATTTGTTCATCGCATCTTCAAAGAAGCCCTGATGAAGAAATACGATGAAGGGTATGATGTTAGATGCGATCTGTTTAACATTGCCGCAGAAGCGGTCCGTTGTGAAGCAGATGCGAAACCCTTATTGAAACACTTACCGGAGCTGATGAAAAAGGATCCCAAAAGCGAATATAACTCGGATTACATCTATGCTACCTTGGCTTATATTAAAACGTTGCATGCACTTTCCCGTAACGATGAATTTAACCTTTTGCTTAAGAAGAGTCTGAACCATGATGTAATTCGGGAATACGCCATTGAATTAAGCCTTGAAAAGGAAAACTTTGAAGAAGCTCTGAGACTAGCGCAGGAGGGTGAAAAGTCTGCCCGTGGTTTCAGTGTTGAGCAGTGGCAAAAACCCCAGCTTGTCGCCTTAAAAGCCCTGGGACGCTACGATGACTACAAACAACTGTGCATGAAGATGGCTGCTAACGGAAATACTGAAGCCTATCATCGGTTAAAGGATGCATCATCCCTCTCAGATTGGCTGACGATCTATCCCAAGATCCTGGATGCTTTGGAAACCAAGCGTCTGGCAGATTCTCCGTATCAAGAACTCCTTGTTGAGGAGAAAGAATGGGCTCGCTTGATCAAATCTATCGAAAAAGAATTGGTGACCATCAAGGTCTATTATCCGATGATCTTGGCTGTCGATCCTCTGATGGCCAATGCCCTTTACGAACGATTCATCACTGAAGCCGCCGAAAGAGCCAACGCAAGACCCGCTTATAAAGGTATTGCCGGCCTTATCCGTAAATATGCCAAACTGACCAATAAGACCAATGGTGAAAAGATGGTGCTTACCTTGATCCATCTTTACCCCAAACGATCAGCGCTGATTGATGAATTGGAGTCCATAAGATTTACATAGAAAGAGGTCTGCATAATGCTCGGTATGGTTGAAAATAATGATAATTTCAACCATACCGAGTTGACAAGAACTGATAACGAGGTTATTATTTCGGTATAGTCGAAATATCGCAAAATTTCAACCATACCGGAGAACCATGAGAAAATCGGAAATGCTGAAACTGAAAAGCAGGTATAAGGAAGGAAGCATATTAACGTCCAGTGAACTAAAATCATTTATTGACAAAGAGCTCTCGTTTACTCGTCCCGAAAATAGGGATTTCACTATTTTCGACTTAACACGCCAAAATGTCCTGTACCAACTCAATACAAACTTGTATAAAATTTCATCCAGAAAGTTTTTTCGTTTTGACCATCCTGTCGAAATAAGCGAAATTCTTCTTGAGTTTGCGCATCAATACCCCCAACTTGAACTGTGTGTTTGGGAAACTTCCTCACTCAATAAACTGCTTGAAATGCAACTGTTGAAAAACACGATTTTTGTGGAAGTTGAAAAAGGGTTTGAATCACTGATTGCAGCGCATTTTGGTAAAAGCGCCAATGATTTCAATATCCTGATCAAACCCGGTCGGTCCCAATTGGATTCTTTTTGGAATAAAAAGCCTTTTATCATCATCAAAACTTTGATTTACAAGGCCCCCACAAACAAAAAAAGAAATAGTGATCGTGTTGGGTTCAATCTTCATTATCATGGTTCCGCTTCATCATTATCGACACCCAAGATCGAGAAGGTCATCGTCGATCTTTTCGCGGACCCATACTTTGAAAACATCGATGACTCACAGAGGACTTTGCTGATAAAAAACATACTAAGAGATTATGTGGTCAACTTTAAAACACTGTTATCCTATGCGCGCAACAGAAATAAGAAAGAGTATTTGCTGGATTATTTTGAGAATGAGATCATGTTTGATCTGAGTACGGGGGAATTCTATGATCAACGAGCGGAGCTTCTGTAAAGATTGGATCACATCACAACCGGGGATTGCGCCACATCATTATGAGATCATCGAAAAAGTGAGTCATGCTTTCTACTTGCTGGAATTGATGTCTCAACAAGATTTCGATTATGTGTTTAAAGGAGGAAGCAGTTTATTGCTCTACTTCAAAGATCTACACCGATTCTCTGTGGACATCGATATTTTAATCACACCGGATCAATTTAAGAAATTGATGCGATTCATTAAAGATTTTAAAAACGAACGTTTCTTCACCGTCATGGAAGATAAGAGAAAGCCAAATCTTCTACAGAAAACACACTATAAATTCTATTACAAATCGCTGTTTCAGCCCGATCACCAGATTCCGCCTTATGTCCTTCTTGATATCGTTGTTGATACGATCCCGTTTAAGAAAACGATGGAACTCCCTTTGGAACTCGCCTTTCTGAGCAATGACTTACCACTGTCAAAGGCCGTCGTTCCTTCACTAGAGGAAATGCTTGGGGATAAACTGACTGCCTTTGCGCCAAATACGATTGGTATACGATATGTCGATCAGAAGTATACCGAAATCATCAAACAGTTATACGACTGTTCAAGGTTATCTACATCGTGTCAAGATTACGATAGTTTGATTGAAACCTATCAAGAAATCGGTAAGCGAGAAATCCATTATCGTGAACTGAAGGATAAAACCGTAACCGATTGTTTAGAGGATACTCTGGATACCTGTAAGTTGCTGTTATCACAAGGAAAAACAGGAAACCCTGTTCATTATGATTTATTGGGAAGGGGCATTACAGGTTTTTCGAATTTTGTGATCGAGAACTTCAGTCTCAATGATGCTGTGATTTGTGCCATGAATGTGTACATCTGTTGTGTGATCATCAAGTCAGGAAGTAGTGAGAAATACCAACAGCTCGCCATTGATTTTGATGCTGGAGAAGTTAAGGCATGTTTTCTTTCAAAGGGGAATGTTAAATTGCTAAGAACGCTTAGCGGGGCAAGATACGACGATTTTCTTCGAGCTGTATCGGTTGAAAATAAGTTAGATCAATCATAATCATCGATGGTGCACTATGAATATGAATTTGGTTGATGCCATCAATAACAATTAATCAACCCATAAAAAATGTCTCAAATCTGAGACATTTCTATTTCAATGATCGTTCAGTCAAACCATCATCGGGATCACCTGGAACAAGCTACCTCCGATGACAAATACCAAGGCCCATCCATACGCTGCCCAATAGAACCAGGACAGTTTCTTCTGTCTGATAAACAGCGCAAAGAAGCCGAAACAGGCCAAGATCACTCCTAAGGTCAAAGGCAGACTCAAGGAGGAGATTGAGATCACGATATTTAAGCCCAGAACAACAGGAACACTGGCGAAGATCGCATTCAGCCATTCCGGAAGATTCAGGGTCCATAAGAGCGAATACAGAGACACGACGAGACTGAAGTAGGTCAAACGCCAGGCAATCAGACGGATCGGTCCTGATCCTGACGCAAAGGTTCTGGAGAAGGCCTGTGATCCAAACATGACCAGATTCAATAAAAGATAACCGATGATCGGGATCAAAATGATCCCGATCATCAGGGATAGTTTTTTCTTCATGGTTATGTTTTATGCTTTACTGACAGGATTGTCAAGTTGGGTTATCTCGCCTTGTTTACGTTGGAATATCAAAAATGATTGGTTATTTTCAAAAAAGTGCCCTCTTATTTCAAAAAGTTCGGACTTATTGAAATAAGGAAGTGAGATTGGCGTTCTTATTTCAAAAAGTCGGGTAAAAATGAACGAGATGAACATAAATTGAAAAATAGCCCTTCTTTTTTGAAGTTAGACCGTTAGGTAATTGGCGTTGACTTAATGATTGGTATTGTGTCTAGTGGCTAGACCAAACAGTGTCTGATGCTTTCAAATAAGATCAATGCAGTCAGAACCCCTGATAAGTTGACCACCCTATCACCGGGAGATGCAGATTGGTCCAAAGGCTAAAAGGCGCTCACCTCGATTGAATGGAGATGAGCGTCTTTTTTATTGTTGAATCCGATGAGAAACGAAACGTTGGAATTCTGCTGACTCAATAGCTTAAGTATAGGTCGATGATGTCGGCACTTGAACACAAGGTTCCTGTGACGAGGCTTTGGGTGATGGTCAATTCAGACTCTGTAAGATCCGGGTCATCAATACTGTGGATCCGGATGGTCACATTGGCGTTTTTGGCGGCCAAGAGGATGGCGTTGTAGGTGCTCATGTAGTCTCCAGTCGATAACAGACTGAAGTCAGGCACTTTGACCAAGGCCCCTAAGGAGACGATCACTTCGATGGTTGACCCTCTTGAGATGGCTTCATCACTGACATTGATCGCAATGATCCGGTTTAACGCGATGGTGCTTGAATATTGGGTGGTGATGGAGAAGGTGATTTGGGCACCCAAGTCGTTTTGAGCTTCAATGAAACTTTGAAACGAAGGGAGCGAGGCATTGACGAAGGATCCGATCGTGACACTGCTGCCCAACGAATAGGTCACCGTGATTTTGGATTTGGCTTCCAAAGCCGTACCGGCTTTGACGCTTTGGGTGATCAGGGACCCTTTTTGTGTTGAAGAATAGACGGTTTCTAAACTTAATGTCAGGTTGTTGAGAGAAGCCCAAAGCTTGGCTTCTGCTTCATCCATGGTTCTGAAATCCGCCATGATGACGGCTTCTCCCTTGGAGAAGGAGACACTCAATGCGGATCCGCTTTCCAAGACCGCATTGGGCAAGACGCTTTGTGAGACAAATTTGTCGGCGGGGATGGAGTCACTGAACACATAACTTACGGATAAATCGATGTCGGAAGACAAGGCCCAGGTTTCAATTTCAGCGATGGTAGACAGACTAAGGTCTGGCATGATCAGCGTTGAGACCGCAGCGCTTTGATTGATGATGAAGACGATTTCTTTAGAACGGGTAAAGGGTTCGGTGTCCGTCAACGTATAGGACACATAG
>CAZLWH010000103.1:4968-5395 GCA_964563265.1 uncultured Erysipelotrichaceae bacterium | reverse complement strand
GACGACATAAGCATACTTTGTTTCCAAAGCACTGCCTTCTCGATCCCAAGGGTATTCATCATCACTGCAGCCTTTGGGCAGACCGTTATAGCCGATACTGACCACTTTGTTGGCGGGAGAAACGATGACCGCACCGACTTGAGTTGAAGGATCTTTTGACCGCAAGGCCGAAAGATGGGCCATTCCCATAAAATACTCATCCCAGCTGATGACATTCAAACGTTTCATTGGGGCTCCTTTTGATAATATTGGGTCAGGTTCTGATCCAGTGTATCCGCATACCAGCCTAGGCCCAGTTCCCTAGCCATTTTAACGACGGCCTGATCGGTCCCCGGAAAGTAAGGCTGATGTTTCTTATCGATCCCAATCAACACGATCAAGATCGCAAGCAAGGCAAACGATGAAACAATGACATGCGGTTTCAAAG
>CAZLWH010000103.1:0-4958 GCA_964563265.1 uncultured Erysipelotrichaceae bacterium | reverse complement strand
GACTCCGCTGACAAACCCTCCAACGTGCGCCATAACGGCGATACCGGGGATCAAGGAGATAAAGAGATTGATGAGAAACAACTGAAACAGCTGCATTTGGACTGGACGATACTGGATCTGACCGCTTTCGATCAGATGAACGACGATGGATCCCAATAAGGCAAACAAACCACCGCTGAGGCCCACTCCAAAGACATTGCCTGAACTGACAAACAGAAACATCGACCCGCCAATGATCCCAATCAACAAGGTCAACACCAAGCGTTTTTGTCCGAATTTATTCTCGAAGAAGATGCCCAGGTTATACAGGGAATACATGTTCATCATCAGATGGACGAGGTCCATATGCAAAAAGCCAGACGTCAAAAAACGCCAGTATTCATAGTTCGCAACAACGAAGGTCTTATAATAAGCCCCCAGTAAGATCGATGAATCAATGAAGTCGTAACCCCCTGCGGTGGTCAACAAAACCTGTCCTCCAAACATGACGACACAGATGATCATGATGATCAGGGATACTTTCGGCAGTTTTGGGCGATTCTGTACAGCTTGTTTGGGACGCTGCAGATTGAGCCGTTTCTGGGCTTCTTCCAACGATTCGGGTTTCTCTTCCATGGCCTGCAGGATCGAACGCAGTTTCGGGAAACGGTCTAAAAAGACATTCTCGTTTGTTTTAGGACTGAGCACGACAAAAACCGTATCTTCTTTGAGTTCATAATAGGATTCATCCTCATCGAAACGGACATCATACATCAGTGTCCGTTCGCCAAAGATTTTTTCGATGGCTTTACGGATGGCAGCAGTTCTTTCTTCTTGACGCGGCATGACAAAACCGCCGTTTAGTGAAAAACGGATCAGTTCGCGGGTATTTGAGGGATGATTGAGCCAGATTTCTTTTCCGATGATCCGGACATCAATGATCTTATACCCTTCCTGTTCGACCAAGGCCAAGGCGGCCAAGGTCATCAGATATTCGGAATGCTTACTCATACGGGGAGTCCTTGTCTTAGTTTATCCAAAAGCGTTGCCAGATAAGCCGGCAAAGGCGCTTCAAAATGCATGGGTTTCTGGGTTGCGGGATGGGTAAAATCGATGGCCAAGGCATGCAGGCACTGACCGTTGGTATCCAAAGTCTTGGTCAATCCGTATTTCTCATCCCCAACCAAAGGAAAACCGATGTATTGGAAATGGACACGGATCTGATGGGTCCTTCCGGTTTCCAGCTGACATTCGACCAAGGTCATGTCTCTGAAGCGTTCGAGGACCTTGAAATGAGTGACGGCCGGTTTGGAGTTGATGGCGGTGACCGTCATCTTTTGACGATCCGATTTATCGCGTCCGATGGGCGCTTCGATACGCCCAGTATTGTGTTCCAAGACCCCATGGATCAAGGCCCAATAGGTTCTTTTTAAGGTTCTCTTGGAAAGCTGATCGGAAAGTTCATGATGCGCTAGATCATTTTTGGCAACGACCAGACAGCCTGAAGTATCTTTATCGATACGATGGACGATCCCGGGACGACTGATTCCATTGATGCCGGAAAGATCCTGACAATGATACAGTAAACCGTTGACCAAGGTATGGGAAGGATTGCCGGCACCGGGATGAACGACGAGGCCTTTGGGTTTGTTGATGACCAAAAGATCCTTGTCTTCATACAGGATATCCAGATCCATTTTTTCAGCGACGACTTCAAGGCTTTCCGCTTCCGGATACTCCGCCGTGATGACATCATTTTCTCTGACTTTTAAGTTTCTCTTGGTTTCTTCATCATTGACCGTCACATAACCGAAATCGATCAGTTGGGCGATCCGGCTTCTTGAAAAACCGGGCATGACTTTAACCAGGACTTTATCCAAACGCTCTTTGGCGTCTTGTTCTAAAACGATATATTCGAAATCAGGCATGTTTTCTTCTTTCATCGAGAATGGTTTCTACGATCATACAGCCAACCCAGACATTCAAAGACATATCCGCGACATTGAAGACCGGAAACATGTATCCGAAGAGGTTGAAGGACAGGAAATCACGGACTCCGCCGACGGTGATACGGTCGATCAGATTGCCGAAGGCACCGACAAACATGAAGATCAAGGCATATCTCAGCCAGACTTGCTTCTTATCGGACTTCAGAAAGAAAACACCGATGACCACACAAGCCACAGAACTCAGGATAATGAAGAACCATTGTTGGCCCTCCAGCATGCTCCAAGCAGCTCCGGTGTTCTTAAGATAGGTCAACCAGAAGAAATCTTTGATGACGGTGATGCTGTCCCCGTAAGGGATCAAAAGGCTGATCAGGGTCTTTGTGACCGCATCCAAGCCCAGTACGAATAGGATCGTAAACCATTCCATTTTTTTCATAGAGTTATTATAACAGAAAAAAAGCCGCTCCCTGATGGGAATGGCTTGGGTTATCGGTTGGAAGCCCTTAAGGTTTCAATCAGTGCCCAATCGACCCGTTTGACGAATTCAGTCAATAAGGTGATGGTATCGACATAATCCTTGCGGTGGATCAACGCACGGTGTGAGTGGATATAGCGGGAAGGAATCGAGATCGTACAATTGACGATCCCGTCAAACGACTTGTGGTTTTCACCGGAATCCGTGCCTCCGGCCAATAAGGTATCATACTGGACTTCCAGTTTCAGTTCAGCCGCCAACTCCGTTAAGTAATCCAATAAGCCTCTGTGTCCAAGGTGTGATGCATCCTGAACAGCCAAGGTAATGCCAACACCCATCTTGGTGCCTTGTTCAGCACCGGGAATATCTGCTGCGATGGTCACATCGACCGCAATGGCCAGATCCGGCTTGACCGCATAGGTCGCCGTTTTGGAGCCGCGCAATCCGACTTCTTCCTGGACGGTACCGACCGCATAGACATCCGCAAGATGCGGTGCTTTGGTCAGATTCATCAGGACTTCGGTGGCAATCAAGGCGCCGACACGGTTATCCCAGGCTTTGGCCATCAGGTAATTCGGGTTGGCCAAGACAGTAAATTCAGATTTCGGAGCGACCATATCTCCGGGGCGAATGCCCAAGAGTTCAACTTCCGCTTTATTTTTAACGCCCAGATCGACAAAGAGATCTTTGACTTCCAGGACTTTGGCTCTGACATCGGCCGGTAAACCATGCGGAGGACGGCTTCCGATGACCCCGACGAATTTAGCGCCGGTGCGGGTCGTAATCGTGACCGGATGAGACAACAAGACATGGCCCCACCAACCGCCGATCGGCGCCAGACGGATGAATCCTTTATCTTCAATCGAACGAACGACGAAACCGATCTCATCGATGTGGCCCATCAGCATGACCTTCGGTCCGTTTCCGGTCCCCTTCTTCAGTGCGATCAGAGAACCCAGATTATCATAGGTGATCTCATCCGCGACGTTAGACAGGAAATGTTTCATGACACGGGTGGCTTCTTTCTCACAGCCGGAAATCCCGTCTGCGGAAGTAAAAGCTTCCATCATATGCAAGTCGACTTGACCGTAAGCGTCTTCTAAACTGGTGATCTTCTTCTCGTCGTTCATGGTTTCTCCTTGATCAGTATTGGTGATCTTGTCGTGAATGATTGATTTCGTTTTTCTTGATATAAAAGTCATAGACATCATTGGCACTAAAGCCCATCGCCAAAGCCACCGATCCGATGTAAGACAAGACGATACGGTATTGGTATAGGTTGAATTCGGTCTTCAGTTTGGCGGTTTCGCTCATCCAGTCGATGAACTGATCGCTCAGTGAGGCTTCCCGTTTAAGGAATTCCAGGTGTGAAACGTCATCCTTCAGATCGATCCCCAAAGAGACCGCGAAATGGACACAATCGCCCAATTCTTCCAACAGGACTTCTTTCTCACTGGCCCCTTTGAAACTCCAGAATTTAAAACTGCGGGTCTCATTGGCCAATTCTCCGATTTCCACCATCAAAGCCAGGATACGTCGGATCCTGGTTTGAGGACGGGTCACCTGATGATTCGCCATGATGCGTTCATCGAGCTGATCCTGGAGCTGTCGGATGTCATTGAGTTTCAGTGTCATATTGGACCTCTTTAAAAATGCAGTGCTGATTTAATCGTGAAATGCCAGTGCCGGATCCTCTTCTTCAGGGGCACTCAGATTCAAGAGTTGATTCTGTAGATCTTCATTGAATTGGTTGGTATAGAGACGGTAGTAATATCCGTGTTTCATCAACAGCTCATGATGGGTGCCTTCTTCAACGATGATGCCTTTTCGGATGACCAAGATGCGATCCGCCGTAACGATGGTGGACAGACGATGGGCAATGATGAAAGAGGTTCTTCCTTTCATCAGGTTTTCGATGGCTTTCTGGATGATCTGTTCAGTTTCGGTATCGATCGAAGAGGTCGCTTCATCCAAGACGAAGATACTGGGGTCCGCAATGACCGCTCTCGCAAACGAGATCAGTTGTTTCTGTCCGGTCGATAAGCGGTTACCGCCTTCTCCGACATCGGTCAGATAGCCTTTGTCCAGCTTGATGATAAAGTCATGCGCATCGACCATTTTGGCCGCAGTTTCGATTTCCTCATCGGTCGCATCCAGTCTGCCATAACGGATATTCTCCCTGACAGAGCCTGAAAACAAATGAGGAGCCTGTAAGACATAGCCAAGATTGGAATGGAGCCATCCGACTGAACGTTCCCTTAACGGGATCCCGTCGATCGTAATGGACCCTTCATTGGGTTCATAGAAACGGCACAGAAGATTGACAATGGTGGATTTTCCGCTACCGGTCTCTCCAACCAGCGCAATCGTCTCACCGGCTTTGACCTCAAGATTGAAATGAGACAGGACCGGTTCTTCTTTCTTATATGCAAAGGATACATCATTGAAGCGGACATCCCCTTTTAAACGATGATAACCGGTGGTGATCGGATCAAGGATCGTGCCGTAACTTTCGATGACTTCTTTCGTATCGACCAGATCAGCTTCGGTATTGA
>CAZLWH010000102.1:3994-5407 GCA_964563265.1 uncultured Erysipelotrichaceae bacterium | reverse complement strand
TAAGTATAACTCTCTGTCGGTCAATTTCGCTGATTTCGCACCGGCAAACAATACCATTCCGGATGATCAATTCATAACTTACTATATCCGCACCATCGCATTGACCCCGACCAATCAAGCTGGTGTGATGAGTGCTAAGATATCCAAAGTGGTCAGCATTCAATATGGCCGCAGTACAAAGACACCCATCATTTTTGAGTCGATCAAAGTAGACCCGATGATTCCTGAAGTCGTTGGCTTCTCCTATGTTCCGATCCAATGGGAAACAACCAACTGGCAATATCACTACGTGGTGATACGGCAGCCGCTAGAATCAGAGATCTTTTTGGGTTTTGGTGCTGATAAGCCCTATGCCCCGTATAAGGTTGGAACTAAACTGGATTTCACACCTCAACCTGATGATGATTCCTGGTGGGAAGAGGTCACGGAAGCGATCTCTGATTTCTTCAGTGATGTCATCGACTATCTCGCTAAGATCACCAATTGGGTTTCAAGCACCTATGCGAATCTGAAAACAGGCCTGGTCAAACTGGTGGCCGATCATTTGCCGCTTGTCCCAGATCAATGGCGCGATAAATTGGCTGTTGTATTGGAAGGATTGGTTGATTATGGTTTGGCTTCCATTGGAATTCCACCCACATTGCCGAATTTTGATGAATTGACGAATCTAGGTGCTGATTATCTCGCAACCATGGCACTAGAAACAGCTGGCGTCCCTGCGACCGATCTGATGAAAGATGGATTGACGGAGTTAAGCACGGGGATCATCGATAGCGTCGGCAGCGCATCCAACAGCGCTACCCCAAATCCGATGAACTGGGACTTTATTAAACTCGATTCAGACTATCTGTATCGTCCCGCTTATGTCTTGATTACGCTTCATAATCCCTACAATGTCCCGACTCCGGAAGGCACCTTATCGGGTTATAACGAATACATCATCAATAGTTCAGACAAGTCTTATTCGGAAGAACAGCTGTATGCCCGATTTGGAGGCAATGTCTATTACTCCACATTTAAAGTTGTATCAGGACAAAAAGTGCCCTCCTTGGCTCCGGGCCAAACCCTGGTCATCCCAGTCTTCTTGGAAGAAATGACTGGGAAGTCCTATTGGACCAATGGCCCTAAAGTTGATCAAGGATCGTTCCGAATGATTTATTTTAATCTCGGTGATTATAAATTCAACTTTAACATCTCGTATGATTTGCCCAATGCATATGAAACGGCCAAGGCACAAAACCCCAATACACCTAAAGAAGCAATCTACAGTTACTCGACGACTGGAAATTCGATTGGTTTTGAAGGTTATCCCAACGATCCTTACGCTTGGGAAAAATGAAGCAAGAGCGCCAAATGGCGCTTTTTTTATTGAAAGTAGTTACTCTTCAATAATATTTACTATTTTGTAAATTA
>CAZLWH010000102.1:0-3984 GCA_964563265.1 uncultured Erysipelotrichaceae bacterium | reverse complement strand
GACCAAAAGGCGTTGATTTAACGCCTTTTTTTATTTTAAGTAGTTACTTTACAAAAATATTTACATTTTTATTAAATATACCTTGACAGGCGAAGTATAGTGGTGTATGGTGGTATTAAAGAAGGGAGAGCCCTATGAACATTGCCTCTGATATCCTGCGTGGCCATACGGAAACCATCATCCTCCGCCAGCTGATCGATAAAGACAGTTACGGTTATGAAATCAACAAAGCCATCCAGGAAAAAACAAACAATCAGTTTGAATTGAAAGAAGCCACCCTCTACTCAGCCTTCAGAAGGCTTGAATCCTCCGGATACATCGTCTCTTATTGGGGCGATGAACAAACCGGTGCTCGCCGACGGTATTACGCCATCACACCAGAAGGAAAGGCATTCTATCTCCAGAACCGCAAAGACTGGGAGAATGCCAAAGCATTGATTGAGACCTTGATCTAGAAAAGGAGAAAACCCATGATCACCAAAATCAGAAATTATATTACCAAAGCATTTGAAGATGTCCCCAAAACAAAAAAGTCGATCGACATGCAGGAAGAACTCATCAGTAATCTGATTGAGAAATTCAATGACCAGCTTAAAGCCGGCAAAAGCGAAGAAGAAGCGTATACCGCCGTCATCGCCGGGATCGGCGATCTTAGTGAATTGACGGAAGGCTTGAAGGAAAGACATGTCTTGTCTGTTCCAACAGCCCAACAGCGTAAAACCAGTGCCTTGTTTATCTCTACCGCTGTCATGATCTATATCTTGAGTCCGATGGCCCTGATCTTCAGTTCCCAAGTTCTGAAGCAGGAAGTCCTTGGATTGATGACCATGTTTGCCATGATCGCGATCGCGACCGGCCTCTTGGTCTTCCACTTCATCAGCAGACCGAAATACAACAGAGAAGATGAAACCATGATCGAAGAATTCAAAGAATGGAAAGCCTCCAGAGACAAAAACAAAGCCTTGTTTGATGCCTTAAGCGCTTCCTTCTGGCTGATCATCGTGGCCTTATACTTCTATGTGAACTTCACCTATGCCTGGTGGTCCTTCTCTTGGATCATCTTCATCCTTGGCGCAGCCATCCAAAACATCCTGAAAGCCATCTTCGAGCTCAGCAGAGGATCCAATGAGAAGTAACAGAACCCGTAATATCGTCATATTGGCCATCTGGCTCTTCATCGGCTCCATCGCTGGCTACTTCTTCTATGAAGGTATCGTCCAAGGCGGGATCAGCTTTGAACCCAAACATGATGGGGAACCAACCAACGTGCTGTATGACGTAACCTTGGATGAATCGGTCAAAAGCGTCACCATCGACTGGATCTCCGGCGGCGTCAAGATCATCCCGACCAATGACAGCAGTATCCGTATCGTAGAGAAATCCTATGAACCTGTCGAGAGAACTAAATGGGCTACCGTATCGGTCTTAGGGAACACCTTGACCATCGAATCCAAAAACAAACCCCTCTTCTTCTTCATGGGTCTGATGACCAAATCGACCTATCTGGAAGTCTATCTGCCGATTTCGACCAGCTTTGATTCTGTCAAGCTCAACGGCGTATCCGGCAACTACAGCATCGAAGAACTGTATTCCAATCTGACCCAGATCAACCTGACTTCCGGCAACCTGAGCTATCACAACAGCTACAGTGCCTTATTGTCGCTGACGATGACCTCCGGCAATTCAACCATTACCGATTCTCAGATCCTCAGCGCCAACATCACCATGACCTCCGGCCGACTCGATTATCAGGCCGATACGATCAACTTCAACGCCAAGATGACTTCCGGTTTGGCTGACATCACTCTCGGTACTACGAATCCGGAATCACTGTCCATGTCGATGACCTCCGGGTCTTGCACGATCAATCTTAAAGAACAAAGCGCCTTCAGCGTTTCGGTCGATAAGAGCTCCGGCAGTTTCAATCCGAGTTTCACGCATATCAAAAACGGAAACGTCTATGCTTACCTGAGCGGCGGACCGACCTACGACATCGATCTGACCAGCGGAACCGTTGATTTCAACCTCATCGGACAATGAATTCCAGGCAGTGCTTGTGACCCAAGCACTGCTTTTTTATTTCCCTTGTTGAGTATGATACACTGTTTAAAAAGGGTAAGACAATGCAACTTCAAGTCTACTATCTGATCACGCTGGTGTTGGTGGTTGTGATCCTGTGGTTCTTCAAAAACCAGTCTCAGGATCGCCGATATAAGTTTCTGTTCTTTTTGGCACTCATCAACGCGATTGCCTATGGGGTCAACTGGTGGTTCTTCTATCTGAGAAGTGATAATATCCTGACTCTGTTGCCTTTACAATTGTGCAATCTGGCCGTCTTTCTTATTCCGGCTGCCCTATTGACCAAGAAACCCGTTTTGATGGATTTCGTCTTCTTCATCTGCGGATTGGGAGCCTTGGTGGCGATTTTGATCCCCGGCAGCGATTATTCGGAGACCTATTCTATGATGACCTCTTCTTTCTATGTCTTTCATGTCTCGATCTTTCTGATTCCATTTTTCAGTTCTGTATGGGGGTTTCATTCTTTACAACCCAGCATTAAAAGTGCGATCAGACTCAGCATCATGGTGTTGATCATTTCCGGGTCTCTGCATCTCTTCAATCTTTTTCTCAACACGGTCTATGCGATTCCGGCCAATTATTTCTTTACGATGAGGACCTTGGCTTCAGCGATGAATCCGGCCTTTGCCTTGTTTGCCTCCTGGATTCCTTTTGATTACTTCTATCTGATCGTGGCTTTCCCGATCTTGTATCTGTATATGATCCTGATCTATTGGATCAGTAGAATCCTTCACACCCAACATCCATTAAAAAACAGCCCCTGAAGTCAGGGGCTGTTTGTTTATTCGCCTTCCGGTGTCTTAAAGCGCGGTTTGGCAGTGTAGTGGGTATGCAGGAGTTCATGCGCGATATGACTTCCGGGCTCATGCAGGTATTCCGTATAGAGTTCCTGGACCTGCTTGGTTTCGTGCGACTCTCGGAATGTGCGGCTGACATCTTCGTCATACAAGGCATTGGCTCTGACTCTCATGTAGGAGTTGCCGATGACATTACGGACGTTGGCGTTGATGATCGATTGACCGCCGCCGTTGACGCATCCGCCCGGACAACCCATGATTTCAATGAAATGATAGGGAGATGTTCCGGCTCTGATTTCATCCAACAAAGGTTTGGCCAGTTTCATACTGTGGACCACTGCCACTCTGACCGTCAATCCGTTGATGTCCAACGCGGCTTCTTTGACGCCTTCTGTGCCTCTTAAGCTCATGAAGTTGACATTGTCGAGGGGTTTCTTGGTGAGGATCTCGGTGACGGTTCTTAGTGCCGCTTCCATGACGCCGCCACTGGTTCCGAAGATGACCCCGGCACCGGTGTATTCACCAAACATATCGTTATCAAATTCTTCATCCGGTAAGGTTTCAAAATCGATCCCATACAGTTTGATGAGACGTCCCAGTTCTCTGGTGGTTAAAACCGCATCGACGTCACGCATGTGGGTCGTATGATTCATACGGGTCTTTTCTTCCTTCTTGGCGGTACAAGGCATGATCGAAACGACATAGACATCTTTCGGTTCAATGTTCTTGGTTTGGGCAAAGTAGGTTTTCAAGATGGCCCCAAACATCATGTGAGGAGACTTACAGCTGGAGACATTGGGGATCAGATCCGGATATTCAAATTCCATATAGCGGATCCAACCTGGTGAACAGGAGGTCAGCAAAGGCAAGGTGCCTTTGTTTTGAAGGCGGTGGATGAATTCTGTGCCTTCTTCCATGATCGTTAAATCAGCCGCATAATTGGTGTCATAGACGCGATCAAATCCGATCAGTCTTAAGGCAGCCACCATCTTACCGGTGACACGGGTCCCGATCGGCATTGCGAATTCTTCACCCAAGGACGCTCTGACTGCCGGTGCCGTTTGAACGACGACGACTTTGGTAGGATCATTGAGGGCCGCGATGACTT
>CAZLWH010000101.1:0-5464 GCA_964563265.1 uncultured Erysipelotrichaceae bacterium | reverse complement strand
GACATCGATTCCAAAGAGATTATAGAAGAAAACAACAAGATCGAAACCACCGCACGTCTGACTTCTGAAAAGGTGCGTGAAATCAAAAAGATCGCCATGGAACCGGTTTCGTTGGAAACTCCGATCGGGGAAGAAGACGATAGCCATCTTGGTGATTTCATTGAAGATAAAGATGCGATGTCCCCGGATGAATATGCGAATAATCAGCTTTTGAAAGATGAGATCAATTCTGTGTTGGAAGGCTTGACCGAAAGGGAAGAGAAGGTCCTTCGTCTGCGTTTCGGTCTGATCGACGGCCGTACCCGCACCTTGGAAGAAGTCGGTAAACTCTTTAATGTTACCCGTGAAAGAATCCGTCAGATCGAAGCCAAGGCTTTGCGTAAACTCAAACATCCCAATCGTTCTAAACGTTTAAGGGATTTCATGGATAAGGTATAATGCTTTCTAAACGCTTGACAATGATCCTTAATCTGATTGAACCTTGCGAGATCTTGGCGGATATCGGATCGGATCACGGTTATCTGGCATTGGAAGCCCTGCAGAGCCAACGCGCTAAACAGGTCATTGCTTCTGACGTCCGGATTGGACCGATCAAACAAGCTCAACAAACATTTGCGAAGGCAAATGTTTTTGAAAATGTCTCTTATGTGATCAGTGACGGACTTCAATCCGTTGAAACTCAGCCTGATGCGGTGATCATCAGCGGGATGGGGGCAGAACTGATCCTGACGATCATCACCAATGATCTTGAACGATTCAAAACCATCCCTCAGATTGTCGTTCAGGCCAATACCAAATTGGATACTTTAAGACAAGGGATGGCTCAATTGGGCTTCTCAATGAGAAGGGAAGCCATCGTTAAGGATGGTTTCTTCTATGTCGGACAATCGTATTACTTTACCGGATTATGCGAAGAGCTGAGTGATTTTCAAGCCCATTACGGAAAGTTGCTCAATCCTATGGATCCTGTCTATATTGATTATTTAGGAAATGAATTGGAACGCCAGATCCATATCCTTCGAAACATTCCTAATTCTGTCAAACATAGGTCTCTGTATGATCAATTAAAAACCCGTTTAGATGAACGGGTTGATTAAGTAATTTTCTTTCTTGGCAGTTATATCCAAGGCATAGGCTTTGGTGAAGCTCACGATTTCATCGATGATGAATTTCGGAGTTGAGGCACCGGCCGTAATGGCCACTTCATGACAGGTTTCAAGCCAATCAGGGTTCAATTCGCGCAAGTTTTGTATGGCGATGATGACTCTGATTTTTTTATTCTCAGCGATCTTCACCAACATTCTTGTATTGTTGGAATTTTTATCGCCGATGACGATGATTCCATCTATCGATTGCGGTAATTTGAGGATGGCTTCCTGTCTTAAGCGGGTAGCACTGCAGATTTCATCACTGATGATCGCACATGGATAGATTGCCTGAACCTGGGCTAAGGTTTCTTTGATGTCCAGAATGCTCATGGTTGTTTGATTGGTAACAAAGAGCTTCAATGACCGAATCTCAGGAATGGGTTTTCCAACTTCCAACAATTGAATATGCTCAGGATCGATATCCAGCACAGCCTCTGCTTCAGGATGGCCTTTCTGACCGACATAGAGGATTTCATAATCTTGTTCAAGATAGGCTTTGATCTGATCTTGAGTAACGACCACGTCCTCACAGGAAGCATTGATTGGGGTAAGTCCTTTAGCCCGCGCTTTTTCAATGACTTTATCACTGATTCCGTGCGCTGAGAAAATGACCAGTCCTTGTTGGATGTCATCCAACACGTCAAAACGTGTTCTGCCTTTGGTTTCGACAGTATTGATGCCCAAACTGGTCAGAACCGAGGAGACTTCTTTATTGTGTACCAACTCACCCAGAATGCTTATTTTTTCATCAGGATGTTCCAAACGTGTCTTTTTTGCCAGTTCGATGGCATTGTAGACCCCTTTACAAAAGCCTCTGGGGTAGATATCGATCACGATAAAGCGATTTTTCATGCATAAACTATAACATATTTTGCATTTGAACATAAAAATCATTATAATGGTGCGGGAGACTTATGAAATATACCTTAGAAACACTGAATACCGTCTTTGGCTTTAAAGAATCAACTGCCGTTCAAGAGAACGTTTTTCCTGTTGCCGTCGTCGGCAAGGATTTGATTGCCGTTTCCAAAACCGGAACCGGTAAAACGCATGCCTATTTATTTCCGATTTTCAATCTTGTGGATACCTCTGTCAATGAAACCCAGGCTTTGATCCTGGTGCCGACGTATGAGTTGGCCAAACAGGTCTTCAACATGATCCAGCCTTTTAAGAGCTTGGATCCTAAACTGAGCGTCAAGATGATCACCAAGGGTTCTGACAAGATCACCCCTGAGAGTCTTAAGAGCCATATCGTCGTTGGAACACTGGGCCGTTTAAAAGCCATGTTCATCGAAGAAAATGTGCTTCAGATCCAACGTCCTAAGATCGTCGTTATCGATGAAGCCGACATGATGCTTGAAAAGAGCACCATCGAAGATCTTGATGCCTTGATGGACAAGATCCGTGCTCAACATCAGACCTTGGTCTTCAGCGCCACCGTTCCTGATAATCTGAAATCCTTCATCAAGAAGTACTTGAAGAATCCGGAACAGATCTCCATTGAAACCGATGAAAAGTTTGATCCTAAGATCAAACATTTCCTGATTCCACTGAAACACCGGTCATCCGAAGTTCTGTTTGAGCTTTTCAAAGTCATCAATCCTTATATAGCGTTGATCTTCCTCAACAACCTTGATGAACTCAATAAACTGAGCAACGCCTTCAATGACAAGGGTATGAAACACATTGTATTGCATGGAAAACTTTCGGTCAGAGAGCGTCAGCAAAACCTGACATTGATCCGTAACGAAGCCGTGTCTTATGTCTTGACCACCGATTTGTCAGCCAGAGGCATCGATATCCCTGAAATCAGTGATATCATCTCCATTGGATTACCCAAAGACCTTGATTTCTATGTCCATCGTGCCGGCCGTACCGGCAGAGCGGGAAGAAACGGTCAAAGTTATGTTTTCTATACCCTGAAAGACGATCAAGGCATCCGTGCTTTGATGGATCGCGGGATCCGTTTTGAGCACCGCAGTCTTGCGGATGAAAGTTTACGAGAACTGAAGCCTTACGGATACAAGTATACTTTCCGTAAGAAAGAATCAGACAAAGCCATCGCTCGCATCGTCAATCAGAAAAAAGTGGCGGTAAAACCGAACTATAAGAAGAAAAAAGAACAGGAAATCGAGAAGATCAAGCGTAAAGCACGCCGTGTCATCATCCGTAATTCCATCAAAGAACAACAGCATATGAAATCAAAACTCAATCAGATCGAAAAAGGGAACACTGCGAAGTGATCCCTTTTTTTTTATAGCTGATTGTCAATGATGTATTTTTCGATTTCAAGTTTCAGTTCAGAAACGATATCGGATTGAGGAATAGAACGGATGAATTGACCTTTTCTAAAAAGCAAGGCTTCTTTGTATCCTCCGGCGACCCCGATGTCTGCCCTTGAGGCTTCTTGAGGTCCGTTGACCGGACAGCCCATGACGGCCACAGTGATGTCTTTTTGGATCGAATCCAGATACGTTTCGATCTCCTTGACGATCGGAAGCATGTCGTATTGAAGTCTGCCGCAAGTCGGGCAGGCCACAAGATCAGCAACTTTCGAATAGAGCCCGAAAGCGCGTAACAACTGCTTGGCAACCTTGATTTCTTCCGTCGGATCATCACTGATGGAGATCCTGATCGTATCCCCGATGCCCTGATGAATCAAGACGCCCAATGCTGCAGAAGATTTGATGGAGGAAGTGAGCAGCGTACCGGCTTCAGTGACGCCCAAATGAAGGGGATAAGGGAAGATCTTGGATGCCTTTTCATACACGTCGATCGTTAGTCTGACATCGCTGGATTTAAACGACAACGCAATGTCTTCAAAGCCAAGATCAGTCAGGATACGGATGTGTTCCTGAGCCGATTCGATCATCGCTTGAGCACAGGGGATGTTGTTGTATTTGGCTAAGATGGTTTTCTCCAAGGATCCGGCATTGATACCGATCCTAATCGGGATCTTTTTTTCCTTACAAGCCCTGACGACCTGTTCGATATGATCTTTATTTTTAATATTACCGGGATTCAGACGGATCTTATGGATGCCGTTTTCAATGGCCATCAAGGCCAATTTATAGTTAAAGTGGATGTCGGCGACCAAGGGAATCTTAGTTTCTTTTACGATCTCCTTGATGGCCATCGCATCTTCCTCATCCAAAATGGCCAATCTGACCATCTGACATCCGAAGCTTTCCAAGGCACGGATCTGTTGAAGCGTTGCCTGTACATCTTTGGTCTTCGTATTGGTCATTGACTGGATGATCACTTTGTTTTGGCCACCGATCTGAAGGTCCTTAACAAAGATGGGTCTTGTTTGTGTTCTGTTCATATTCAACCTCTTATCAAGTATAACATACTATGATTTTGAGCCTAAACTGTTTATAATAGGACTGTGCTAAACATTAAAAACCTGAAACCAGCCGGCGCTCTCGATAAAGAACTGACGGACATCAATACCCGCAAGGAAAAAGAATTCAATCTCGACCGATCATTAAATCGCCGTTTTAAACTCATCATCGTGGTCATGATCATGCTTTTCAGTCTGGTTTGGGTCAATCTCTATACAGTCCAGATCATTAAGAATGGCGAGTATACACAGAAACTTCAGGATTTTACGAAAAGCTATATCTCGATCCCTTCTTTAAGGGGGAATATCTATGATCGTAACGGGGATATTCTGGTTTCTAATCAGGAACGCTTATCGATCGTCTATTATCCGCCCAAGGAAGTAACAAAAGAGGAAAAGTGGACCAGTGCGCTTCACTTTGCCTCTCATTTTACCATGGATAATGCAACCCTATATCCACGCGATCTTAAGGATCTGTTTATCTTTCTGTATCCTCAGCAAGCCAAAGAGAAGATCACGGCTGAGGAATGGACGGCCTATTATGACAAGACATTGACCGACAATGACATCTATCTATTGAAGCTGGAGCGGATCACGGAAAGCGAATATGGCAGTTTTGATGATATGACCAAAAGTGCTTACGTTGTCTACACGCTGATGAATGCGTCGCCGGCCAAAAGCATCAAAATCATCAAAGATAATTGTACAGTCGAAGAAATCGCGTATCTGTCCGAAAACAACATGGATTTTTACGGATTTGATGCGGAGATCTATTATGACCGTGCTTATCCCAACGGGTCTTTGTTGAACCGGCTTCTTGGAACGGTCACGACCAGTAAACAAGGACTCAGTTCTGACAAACTGCTGTATAATCTGGCTTTGGGTTATTCCCGTAACAGCGTCATTGGAAAAAGCGGGGTTGAATTGTATTACGAAAGACTCCTGAACGGTCAAAACAAAACTTATCAGGTCA
>CAZLWH010000100.1:0-5467 GCA_964563265.1 uncultured Erysipelotrichaceae bacterium | reverse complement strand
GGGAGAAAGACATTGGTCATTTTGATCGGAACCGGGAGAATCCATGAGAAAAGCTTTTATGATGATTGAACTCTTGTTGGTTTTTGCAGGCTTGATCCTGTTGGTTAATCTGATTTTTATGGTTTTAAGTCAGAGTAATGGATCCAGTTATGATTTTATCCCCGTTGATAAGGAGTGCGACCTAATATGTGTGCTAGAAAAGCCTATACATTGATTGAAATGATGCTGGTCATTCTTTTCATTCCAATGGCTTTATCGTTGATCATTTCATTGTTAAGACTGATTACGAGCTATGATTATGCCTTGCTTGAAAGACAAAACTTTATAGCAGTCATCCAACTTAGAAAACGCGTTGCACTAGGATCAGAGATTGCTTTGAAAGACGATCGATTAATCATGACCTATGATAACAGAACGATTGAATTGATCTGTGAATCCGATAAAGTGATCGAAAGGGAGGGTTATATGGAATATCTGACTGGTCTTGATGAATGCAGATGGAAAATCAAAGATCATCTGATTTATCTAGAGTATGAAATTGATTCAATGACAGTAAAGATCTTTATCGGATATGATGCGTAGATCCTATGTCCTGGCTCCGTTTCTGATGATGTTTGCAGTGATCCTGATCTCGATTGAAACAATGGCAGTCAATGAATTCAGACGTCAGCAAGAATTGGTCAACGCACCCAGGATCGATGTCTTTTCACTGCTCGAAATAGAAACGATCCATCGCATTAAACATCAGTTCAAAACCTTCGAACCTGAAGATTTTGTCTTCACAGCAGGGGAGTGGTCCATTGAAGTTATTTTCTCAGAAGAAACAGCAATGATTGTCTATTCCGGTCCTGAATGGATTGAAGCACGTTTGGATTATGATATGGTTTTTGAGAATGTTCTGGATTATCAGATCAATAATTCATCACAAAGCGATATTGATTGACAAATCCGTGCTTTCCACTAAAATAGATATGTTAACAGGAGGTTACTTATGATCATCGTCAATGATTTAAGACCAGGAATTACGTTTGTTTATGAAGACAGTATTTTCACAGTTCTTGACACGCAGCATAACAAAACAGCAATGCGTGGCATGATTATCAAATCAAAAGTAAAGAATCTCAGAACGGGTGTCATCAATGAAATCTCGTTCACCGGCGGTGATAAAGTCGAAGCCGCTCACATCGATAAGAATGAAATGCAGTATCTGTATGACAGCGGAGATGCGCTGTGCTTCATGAATACCAGTACCTACGATCAGATCGAAATCCAGAAAAGCAATCTTGAAAAAGAATTGCCATTCCTCAAACCCAACGATAACGTCAATATCGTCTCTTACGAAGGTGAGATCTTGGGCGTTGTTTTACCGGACAAAGTCACTTTGCAGATCATTGAGACCGAACCGGCCGTCCGCGGCGATACCGCAACCAGCGCCATGAAAAATGCCCGTCTGGAAACCGGACTCGAAATCAGAGTTCCGATGTTCATCGCTGAAGGTGAAATGATCATTGTCAACACCGTCGACGGAAAATACGCCGGAAGAGCCTAAGCCTCTTTACAAACAAACACTTTTACTATAAACTATACCTATCTTCAGGGCAGGGTGAAAATCCCTACCGGCGGTAAACCCCGCAAGCCTAACGGCATGAACCGGTTAAATTCCGTGGCCGACAGTAAAGTCTGGATGAAAGAAGATAAATGTCTCTTTTGACGTTAAAGCCCTGGGATAATTCTGGGGTTTTTTGTTGAAAGGAGAAAAAATGAAAAACAACCAACGTTTACTGACTTTGATCAGTATGATGATCGCCTTATCGTTTCTGTTTATGTATTTTGAGTTTCCGATTCCAGTTTTGTTTCCGGCATATCTTAAAATCGATCCCAGCGATATCCCTGCCTTGTTTACCGGATTATTTATAGGTCCATTACCCGCTATTGTTATCGAATTAGGAAAGAATATTCTTCATGCCTTATTTAACATGAAAGAAGCCAACTTTTCCGGAGAAATCGCCAACTTCTCTTATGGGGTTGCCTTTATCTTACCGGTATCGATCTTTGCACAGATCATGAAATCCAAGATTAAGACATACACAAGCAAACAGTTCATGATCCGATTCATTCCATTCTTTGTTTTGGGGATTATCTTATCTTCCATCGTTATGGGTTTTGTGAACTATTATATTACATTCCCGCTTTACGGGATGACAGATCATATCGTCAAGATCACCGGTGTCATTTCCTCAACTCCCTTCAATATCTTTAAGGGAGTCTTGATTACGATCGTCACTTATCTTCTTTATCCTTCGTTGAAGAAAATGTTTGACCGCTATTTCAACAGGGTCACAATGAAAGTTAAATAATCGTCAAAAAAGTTATCCACACTAAAAAACCCTTATATCATAAGGGTTTTTTAATGAACTCAACGCATCTGGACGGGTTAATCCCATTTTGACCTTAAAATTTGTTATAATGGTCAAGAGGTATTTTTATGGAACCACTTTCACGCGTCATTAAAAATGCTGAGTTAAGGCAAGAAGTTGAAAACAGTCGCGAAAGCGAGCTGACATCCTCTGTCCTTGCCCCTTATGCCGATCGGCTGAACCGGATCAATCCTGAAATCAGCAGCATCGAATCCAGCCCGAATAAAAAAGAATACAATCCTTTGCATTCAAAAGACGACGTTGATCCCGATTTTGATTCAAAGCGTTCGATTGAGGATCCGGCTTTTCATCACGATCTATTGAATGAGTTCATCGATGAGGTCAAATCTTACAACATCAAACGCGGATATTCAGCCTCAGAAGATACCGATTTAAATATTCTAAACAAGATCGCCAATCCATCAGTAGACATGCAGAAAGTAAATTCAGCGATGGATGATCAGATCACACAGGAGATCAAACGGATCATTACCGATGATTTCGAACCTCAATATCTTGAACCGGTCGGTGTTTTGGATAAAGATCGAGATTCCGATGTTTTGGAAGAAACCGCGAAAATAAAAATCAAACTGGAAAGTGTCGACAAGGAATTGCTTGAGATGAGCCGTTCAGTCAACAGTTCATCCAAAGTATTGAATTTTATTGTCTTTATCCTTGTCGTTGTTTTATTGGTCATGATCGGATTCGCTTTCTACTGGATCTTTACGACCCAAGGTTTCAGATGAAGATCAATATCGCCATTGACGGACCCAGTGCCTCCGGAAAGAGCACGATTGCCAAAAAACTGGCGAAACTGCTTGATTATACCCATATCGATACCGGATCCATGTATCGTGCTACCGCATATAAAGCGTTGAAGTCGGAGATATCACTTGTGGATGAACCGGCTCTGATCCTCATGCTAGAGAATACAGTATTCGATTTTACCCCAGAAGGACAGTTGATCATGGATGGGAAAACAGTCGGTCATGAGATCCGAAATCCTCTGTGTGACAAAGGTGCCTCACAAGTATCCAGACTTGAAAAAGTCAGAGCGAAACTGGTTGAGGTCCAACAGAAGATCACCTTAAAAAAAGGCTTTATATTAGACGGCAGAGACATTGGAACCGTGGTCTTGCCGAATGCCGAACTCAAGATCTTTCAGGTAGCGTTCTTGCTGGAGAGAGCCAAACGACGCTATGAGGAGTTTCATACCAAAGGAAGCCCCTTAAGTTTTGATGAAGTCTATGAAGAACTTAAAGCGAGAGACCTCGCGGATAGTACACGAAAACATTCACCGCTGAAAAAAGCGGAAGACGCCATTGAACTGGACACCAGCTTTTTAAGCATTGACGAAACTGTAGAAAAGATTATGCAACTGTACAAAGAAACAGTAGAAAGGTTAAACCAACATGATTGATGGCGTTATCGCAATCGTAGGCCGGCCCAATGTCGGCAAATCCACGTTATTTAACCGTATCGTAGGAGAGAGATTATCGATCGTTGAAAATACGCCTGGGGTGACCCGGGATCGTTTATATGCGAAAGCAAACTGGCTGACCAAGGACTTCAGGGTCATCGATACCGGAGGACTTCAGCTCAAAGAACAGGATTACCAAAAAGAGATCCGCATGCAGGTCGATATCGCGATCGAAGAAGCCGATGTCATCGTATTCGTGACCAGTGCCAAAGAAGGTATGACTGATGATGACCGTTATATCGCAAAATTGCTCCATAAAACCAAGAAACCGGTCATTATGGCCATTAATATGGTCGACAATCAATCTTTGATCGAAGCTTCCTATGAATTCTATGCGCTTGGATTCGAAGAACTGATTCCGGTCAGCAGTATCCACGGGATCGGTATCGGGGATCTTTTGGATAAGATCATTTCCTTGTTCCCAGACAAAAGTCTCAATGATTATGAAGGAAAAATCAGCTTCGCCATCATCGGACGTCCGAATGTCGGAAAATCATCGCTCGTCAATGCCATCTTGAATCAGGAACGCGTCATCGTATCGCCGAAAGAGGGGACCACGCGTGATTCTGTGGATACCCCGTTCACCAAGGACGGCAAAGAATATGTCGTCATCGATACCGCCGGAATCCGTAAAAAAGGCAAAGTCTATGAAAGCATCGAAAAATACTCCGTCCTGAGATCGCTTCAAGCGATTGAACGTTCTGATGTCATCCTCTTTGTGGTCGATGGGATCGCCGGGATCCGTGATCAGGATAAACATGTGGCCGGTTATGCGCATGAAGCCGGCAAACCAATCATTATTGTTTACAACAAGTGGGACGGCGTTGAAAAAGACGAGTTTACCATCAATAAAGTTACACTGGATATCCGTAAAGCATTTCTCTATCTCAGTTATGCGCCGATCTTATTTATTTCAGCCTTGACCAGACAGCGCGTTCATCAGATCATTCCAAACATTGATAATGTTTATAACTATTCACAGATGCGTATCCAGACCAGCGTTTTGAATGAAGTTTTGGCCGATGCGCAACGCATTACGCCGCCGCCGACGCATAAAGGTCAACGGCTCAATATTCTATACGGATCACAGGTTGCGGTGGCTCCGCCGACCTTCGTGCTTTTTGTCAACGATCCTGCCTTAATGCATTTCTCTTATCGCCGTTACTTGGAAAATCGGTTGAGAGAAGCCTTCATCCTAGAAGGAACACCGATCAGAATCATCGCCAGAAAGAAGGAACTGTAAAATGAAAATAGGTATTATCGGCAGCGGAAGTTGGGGAACCGCGCTGGCTCAAGTGTTGACCGATAATCAGCATGAAGTCATGATCTGGGGGCGCGACCTCGATGAAATCGTCGATATATCGCGTTATCACCGCAATGAACGTTTCTTTCCGAATCAAATCCTCAATGACACTATCGACGCAAGTCTGAATTTCGATCATGTTTTGGATGCTGAAATCCTGATCTTGGCTGTACCGACGGCGGCGATAGTAGATGTCTGCAAAAAAATCGCAGAAAATTTTAAACATCCGGTTACAATCGTCAATGTGGCCAAAGGATTCCATCCGAC
>CAZLWH010000099.1:0-5510 GCA_964563265.1 uncultured Erysipelotrichaceae bacterium | reverse complement strand
TCGATTGACTGTGATGGTATAGGTTTTGACGTCTCCGTTTTCAGCGGTGACCACTATGGTGATTGTATTGGATCCGACCACCAGCGGTGTTTTATTGATGACAACGACCGATTTGGTATCTTCAGGATCGGCACTGATCGTCAGATCAGTGACCAGATTGCCCACTTCCAAAGTATAGGTCAAGGTCGCTTTATCAAAAGCCGCATTGAAGGCATCGAAACCGCTGATCGTGATGGATTTAAGATGATTGTTGGTGGAAGGCGGAGAGGCCAATCCGTTGGCATCTTTACGCTGGACATTCACCACATACGTTCGTTTTGACCCGTTTTCTGCGGTCACCACGATATTGAAGTAGTTGTTGTAGATGGCGAGGTTCTTTGTTCCGGTTCCGGATACGGTTGCTTTACTGTACTCCGGGGTAGCTCCCAATTTAATCGAAGAGACCGAATTATCCACAACCACCGTATAATCCAACGTCGTTTTATTAAAGTTCAGGGTCCCTGCAGAAACGGTTAAAGTCTTAAGATAAGAGTTATCGGAAACCATTTTAATGGAAAGCGATCTCAGATTTAGGTCATTGATGTCTGATACGCCATTCGAGTAACTGGCATTCTTGATCGAAACGATCGCACTGGTGCCCAATGTAAAGGTCGTCTTGGCTTTGAAGACGATCGAAGCCACAGAGAAATTGCCTGATTTTCCGGTAAGCCGGTCCACAACCAGTTTGGTGCCTAAAGTCAGCGTAAAATCGTTGGTCCCCGCGCTGGAAACCAAGGTCAGTTTACTGGAATCGTAATACCACTCCGCTGACATTCCCATCATGTTGGTCACATTGCTGACACCGACGGTCACGGTGAATTGCTGACCGGCTATGATCTTAGTCGGTCCTGTTATGGTGCCCGCAAAAGCCGCCGCATGGACGTTTTGGATCGGTGAGAGAATCAGGAATAAGGCGAAGAACAAGGTAGATAGTTTTTTCATAGGCCTCCTTAACTTAGGGAAGTTTTGCATTGATATTATAACCCATATGAGGAAACATCGGCAAAATCACACCGTTTCACTAAAATTATCTTACTTATTGGCGATCTCGCCTTTCAAAAAAGCCCGTCTTTTTCTAAACTGAAGGATCGGGGCATCGCCTGGAATCAGGTTTTCTCCCATGATGAATTCGGATTTGACCGGGATCTGTGTCAAGACGACCCTTCTGTCCTGATGAAAGATGTGCTTGTTGGCAGGGGTCGATAAGGCATTGACCAGTTCTTTCAAGACAGGGACCTTCATAAAGCTCTGATAGAATCTCAGATAGATCTTGGTATGGGTCTCATCGATCGGCGCAAAGACCGCAACGATCCTGACTTGGTCGCTGATGCGGTTTTGCCAAAGGTTGGGCATCTGCAGCTGTAAACTGAACAGATTCTTATAGTCTTTGATGTCTTGGGCTTTTTTTGCAATGGTCTTTCCGTCATCGGGAACGTTATCGACATAAAAGGTCATCCGATCATTTTCCCATTCTACCACCGGTCCGTTGACAATGGTCCGGTTGCCTTTTCCGATCGTATCCGTATGGACATACGGTAAATGGACCACATCCAGCTGATTTTCAATGGCTCGGGTATAATGGACATCCCAGACTTCAGAGAAACCTCCATACGTAAATCCGGTCCTGAGTTCTTCAAAGAAAGGGGCTTCCGGTGTTTCATCTTCATAAGATCCCGTCCACACCCAGATGAGACCGTATTTATCGATGGCTTTATAGGCATTTACTTTATAGCGCTCTGATATCGGGGCTGCTTTTCCGTTGGCAGGGATCAGTGTCACTTTCCCGCTGGAATCATACTCAAAGCCGTGGAAAGGACAAATCACTGCATCGTGTTTGACCCAGCCTTTGGATAAAGCGGCACCTCTGTGACAACACTTGTCCGCGATACACTGGACAGATCCGTCGCTGTTGCGCCACAAGACCAATTTCTCATTAAGACGGGTCACCCCGATCGGTTTACTGCCTTTGACTTCTTTTGAATCCAGGACTCCATACCACATGTTTTTGATCATTGTCTTGTTCCTCCTAGATCAGTGTGCGATGACTCAACGGGGCACTGATGAACCGGGTCATGGCTTTCATCGTGGTTAACCAGACCAGATGGGCATCATTCTTGGTGTTACTGAGAATGCGAGGGATAAAGAATTGAGCGACGGTTTCGGGACGATCCCCCAAAGTATTGAAGATGAATCTGAAATTCTTATCCAGTAAGACCTCTGAATCTGATCCGTCAGGGGCTTTCGTGATGAAATCCGTCAGCATCATCCCGGGAGACAAACGTCCAACCAAAACCGGTGTTCCTTTGAGCTCTTTCGCCAAGCCTTTGGTGAAATAAGTCAAAGCATGTTTGGTGGTCCCGTAAAGCACGGTCTTGACCTGGATCATATTGTTGGAACCCAAGCCTTCCATATTCCAGATCTGTCCATGTCCTTGTTTCAGCATCCTTCTGGCTGCGATTTGAGATCCATTGATCATCCCCAAGATGTTGGTGTTGATGACGGATGAGGTCGAATCGAAATCGGTCTCATGGATGAGTCGATGAGGCACGTTTTGTCCGGCATTGTTGATCCAGCAATCCACGCTTCCCCATTGTTTGACCGCTTCATCAAAAAGATGTTCGATCTGTTGGGGATCTTGGACATTACAAGCCACATAACTGATTTGACTCAGATGATCCTTAAGCTTTGCCTTGAGCGGATCCAATCCGTTCTCATGGCGGCCGCTGAAGGTGACGTTGCATCCTGCGTTCAGAAATGCGTTGGCCATGGCGTACCCGATGCCTCGGGTAGAGCCGGTAATAACGATGTTTTTCATAGGGTTTCCTTTATTTTATTCAAGTCCGGCTAAGAAACGTCTCAGTTGGACCAAGTCGGTTGTGGATAAGGCGCCATCCAGATTGATGTCCGCATTGAAGATGCCTTTACTGCTTAAGGGATCCAAGCCTGCCAAATAACGTCTGAGCACCACCAGATCGGTCGTGGATACCGCATCGTTGAGGTTGAGATCACCCATCAAGCCGCATTCGACAACGATTGTCTTGGCACTGTAAGTCACGGTGATCGTCTCAGGGAGGATTGATGTTTGAATGACACCATTGACGTTCCATTGGTAGAGACGGTAACGGGGCTGAAGATCGATCTGAATCGTAATGACCGTGCCCTGTTCGACATCGCTGTCATTGGGAATGATGATCCCATTGACACTGAGGGTCAACGTCGCCCCCGATCCAATGACCTGGGCGATCAGATGAGGCTGATACACCAACGGCGGAATGATCGAGAAACTGAAGGTGACCGGATCATTTAAGACATCATCGACGGTAACCACATAGGATCCATAGTCACTAAACAAGGCATTTTGTGGGAACGGGATTTCTATGTCGTCTTTGGTCACTGTGACACTGTGATACAGGGACTCGATGATGGTCAGCTGGACTTCAAGCAGGGTCCCTTGGCCATCAGCCAAGGCTCCTTCTGACGTCATGGCACTGATCAAAGGCGGTATTGAAGAGGCATAGTCAACTTCGATCTGATAATCACTGAGATAGCCTCTTCCCGCAAAGTCAGTGACGTAGACAAGATACGATCCAGGCGCCAATTGAGACAGGGTCACCGTTTCGGTTTCTGCGCTGCCATTGTCATCCACGCTGATCAATACACTCTGATTCTCATTATAAACGGTAAACATGAGATCTTGGATCGATTCTGTGCTTAAGGTGATGGTGACATCCTCTGTTTCATAAAGGGTAAATCTGAAGTAGTCCTGATCCAAAGCGGGTCTGAGTTGATTGGAGTAGGCATGATGGCCATAGATGAACTCCGCACTGGCGAAGTCCGTATTGACATCATGATAATCCGCATAATCGATGGCCTGGTTCAGTGCGTTAAGCGCGTTGACCATCCCGTAGCCGGACCAAACATCCCAACCCGGGGAATAGATGTTTTCGGTGATGTCTACGACCCCGCTCAACAGGATGGCTTTGGCTTCATCCGGGGTCAGATCAGGATTCACGCTTATCATCAGCGCCAAAATGCCCGCTACGGTTGGGGATGAGAAGGATGTTCCACTGAGATAATAAAAGTTGTCATAAGCGACCCAAGGCAGATAGATGCTTTCGCCATAGGCGGAAAGATCCAAGCCGGTGCCTGCGACGTTGGTGAAATTGGAGACAGTCCTCGAAGGGGTCAGTGATCCGACGGCGATGACTTCAGGATAAGCGGCCGGATAGGAAACGTCAGCATAGATCTCGGCACTGTTGTTGGCGTTGTTGCCTGAGGCAGCCACCAGGATGACACCGTGATCATAGGCATACGCGATGGCACTTTGAGTGGCTGAATCCGCAGAACCCCCGATCGACATGTTGATGATATCGGCCCCGTGATCGGTGGCCCAAAGGATGGCTGCCGCAATATCGGTGCCTAAGGCGCTGACTTGTTCCCCTTTATAGGCCGCATCTTTGAATACTTTGAGCGGCAAAATCTTGACGTCCGGTGCGATGCCGGTCAATCCGTCTGAGTTCATATTCGCTGAGATCAGCGAAGCCACGGCGGTCCCGTGCGATCCGCCGTCATAGGAATACTGACTGACTGTCGTGTCTTCTAAGGTGATCCCGTTGATGATCGAAGCGCCCAAAAGGACACCGTCTGATCCGAAATCGGTATATGGACTGGTCGTAGAGACGCCGGTATCGATGACCGCAACGATGACTTCAGGAGACCCCGTGGTGATGTCCCAGGCTTCCTGCAGGTCAATATCGCTCAGGTTCCATTGTTTGCCTGAGGTATAAAACGGATCGACCGGGATCATACTGATCGTGAAGTCCTTAACGGCGTAGACTTCGGTGATCCCCTGACATTGGCTGTAGGTCGCGATCTTCTGATCGAGCTCAGTGCTTAAGACCTCAATGGTCACTTGATTGATTTTCGGAATCTGTGAAAGAATAGGCTCTTGGAGTCTGCAATTTAAAACACTGGCGAACTCGTGATAAACAAGCGCCAGTGTCGTTGTGGAATCTTTAAAGGATTGCGAAGAAAAACCTGTCAAGGCACTCAAGATCAGAAAAGTGCTCAGGTAAAGACGGATCGTCTTGGTTGTCTTGAACGTCATCAGATCATCCTCATACAACCATTATACAGCGTCAGACTGGTTTCTTGTTTCTTAGGTATTCTCTCTGATCCAAAATGGGCCCTTAAAGGCATGCAGGGCTTCTTTGGTGTTCTTGATGTTCAGTTTGAAGTGCGCATTAAACAAACCAAGGTCATTGATCCTAAGGGCTGTATACGTCTTGAGCTCCATCGGACAATTCGGCAGTAAACGGGCAAGGTCTTCCGCATGGGATACCTTCAGTAACAGTCTTGGGTTAGAGTTGCCTAAAGCACTCAGTAAGGTCATCAGAGATTTGGTATCGGTATAGATGATCTCATCGATGTCGATGTGGGAGGTATGCGGATAAACCAAGGCATAGGCTTTC
>CAZLWH010000098.1:0-5517 GCA_964563265.1 uncultured Erysipelotrichaceae bacterium | reverse complement strand
CTTCTTCTTGGCCAAGACCTTGTTGTCCGACTCAAAGACAGCGATCTTGGCAATGGTCATCGTCAGTACATGGCAGTATGCCGGGTATGTCATGATGATCTATGTTGCCGCGCTTCAAAACGTTCCCCAGGAACTGTTGGAAGCAGCCCAAATCGACGGCGCCAATGCCTGGCACCGTTTCAAATCCATCACCATTCCGATGGTCATGCCGGCATTTACCATTACCTTGTTCTTAACCCTCGTCAATTCTTTCAAACAATTCGATGTTAACGTTTCCCTGACAAACGGTGGTCCTTCCACCATGTTTATGGGACAAGCCATTAAAGGAACGACACTGTTGGCGATGCACATCAGTGAGACTTCCAGTATTGGTTTGAATACGGCCCAGGCTCAGGCCAAAGCCATTATCTTTTTCCTGGTCTTGGTGACATTCTCACTGATCCAGGTCGTGGTCACAAAGAGAAGAGAGGTTGAACTTTAATGGGCAACAGACGCGCTTACGTCAACAGGATCATTTTGAAGAATATTGCCGAAATCCTGACCTTAGGATTGATGGCCTTCTTCATCGCACCTTTGGTGCTGGTCTTGATCAATGCAGCCAAAACCAACAATGAAATCATCAGTGCGCCATTGGCGTTGCCTAAAAACTGGGGTGTCTTGTGGATCAACATCACCACCATCTGGAATAATGTCAATATCCGCTATTCACAAGCTTTGATGAATTCGACGATCATTACCTTCTTCTCATTGACCGGCATCACCATTTTCTCGGCGATGGCGGCTTGGGTCCTACTGAGAACCAAAACAAAACTGTCCACGGCCATCTTCATGATGTTCGTTGCAGCGATGGTCATTCCCTTTCAAGTGGTTATGTTTCCCTTGGTCAAGTGGTTTGGCATATTCCAAAACGTAACCGGTATCACGATGCTCAGAAGCTATTTCGGCATCATCGTGGCCTATATCGGTTTTGGATCTTCGATGTCGATCTTTATGTTTCACGGCTTTATGAAATCCATTCCGCATGAGATCGAAGAAGCCGCTTATATGGATGGTTGCGGTAAGATCCGTACCTTCTTCTACATCGTGCTTCCCATCTTAAAACCCATTTATGTCACCATCCTGATCCTCAACGGGATCTGGATCTGGAATGACTTCCTGTTACCGATGCTGGTATTGGGAAAAGGAACTCCGGTTCAAACCATCCCTTTAGCGGTCAATAACTTCGCGGGTGCCTTCCTTGTTTCTTGGGACCTCATGATGACTGCCATCCTGTTGGCTTTGATTCCTGTTGTTATCTTCTTCTTGTCTGCTCAAAAACACATCATCAAAGGCATGGTGGAAGGGTCGGTAAAATAATGATGAAGGTCTGTGCTTTCGGCGAACTCTTGATTGATGTTACGCCGTATGGATTATCCGATAAAGGGTATCCTGTGTCTGAATTTAATCCCGGTGGCGCTCCGGCCAATGTGGCAGTTGCGTTGGTCAACCTCGGTGTTGAGGCTTCTTTCATCGGTCAAGTCGGTGATGATTTCTACGGACGTTTCCTCAAATCCGTTTTGGTTGAAAAGGGCGTCGATGTGGAAGGTCTGATCCTGAATCCGATGTATCCGACCTCATTGGCCATTGTTTCTTTAGGCCAAGGCGGTGAACGCAGTTTCAGCTTTTACCGTAAAAACGGAGCCGATGTTTCAGTCGCCTTCAATCCGATGTTTCAAGATAAGATCGATGAAGCGGATGCGTTTCATTGCGGATCTGTCTCACTCAGTGATGAACCGGCACGCAGTGCGACCTTGGATATGCTGAAATATGCCCATCACCAAGGTAAGCTGGTCAGCTTCGATGTCAATTTAAGAGCGCTTCTATGGAATGATCTTTATGAGGCAAAGGCCATGATCGTAAGATCCCTGCCTTTTGTAGACATCCTGAAAGTCTCAGAAGAAGAGTTGACGTTTCTGCATGGGGACCTGAGTGAAGAAGCAGCTTTGGCTGAATTGTCCAAAGCCCATCCGATCTCGATGATCCTGGTCACCTACGGAGACAAGGGCAGTGCGGTCTACTATAAACACAAATTGGTGAAAGTTCCTGCGTACAAAGTGGATTCTATTGATACCACCGGAGCCGGTGATGCCTTCTTTGGGGCCTTCTTAGCCAAGCTTTATGAGTCTAAGAAAACGCTGGAGAACTTTACTCTGGAAGAGCTGAAGGACTATCTGAGAACTGCCAATGCTTGCGGAGCGATCGCGACCTTGAAAAAAGGAGCCATCGGTTCACTGCCTACATTAAAACAGCTGAATGATTTCATGGGAAAATAAGATGCAAAAACAGACTGAACTCAAAACCCTCTATACGCAGATCTACGGATCAGACAAACAAGCCTTATTGTGTTTTGATGAGCTTTTGGTCTTGATGAATCAAGCCAAAGCCAAACGTAAGACGGAATTGGTTCAGATGGATCAGACCCAGGCATTATGGTACTTTAGCCAGGATATGGTGGGAATGACCTTGTATGTCGATCTTTTCGCGGGTGATCTCAAACACCTGGCTGAAAAAGTGCCCTATCTGGAAGATCTGGGAATCACGTATGTTCATCTTATGCCGCTTTTGAAACCAAGAGACGGCGAGAATGACGGGGGATATGCGGTTGAAAACTACCGACAGATCGATCCCCGTTTAGGTTCACTGGAAGACTTTGTTGAGGTCTTGGATCTCTTCAGACACCATGGGATCCGTGTATGTATTGACTATGTGGTCAACCATGTCGCAAAGGAACACGAATGGGCCAGTGCGGCGTTACAGAATGATTTAGAAAAACAAGGTTATTTCATCATGTATGATACGGATGAGATACCTAAGCTTTATGATAAGACCGTCCCGGAAGTATTGCCGGATAAGTGTCCCGGCAACTTCACGTACTATCCTGAAATCAAGAAATACGTATTTACATCATTCAGTGATTTCCAATGGGATCTCAATTTCGGAAATCCCAAGGTATTTAACGGAATGGTCGATAATCTCTTGTATCTTTCCAATCAAGGGGTCAACATGATCCGATTGGATGCGATCCCGTTTATGTGGAAAGAACTGCACACCAGCTGCAGAAATCTACAACCCATCCATGACTTGCTAAGGATGTTTCACCTGATCAAAGAAGAAGTTTGTCCTTCATTGGCAATTCTGGGAGAAGCCATCGTACAACCGGAAGAAATCATCAAGTATTTCGGAAGTGATGAAAAAACCGAGTGCGAGATCATGTATAACGCCAACCTGATGGTCGATATTTATCACGCCTTTGCATCCCGCGACGTACGATTGTTGACGGTGGATACCAACCGATTCCGAATTCCCAAGAAAGGGACTTGGATGAACTATGTCCGTTGCCATGATGATATTGGCTGGGGTTTCAATGAAGAAGCCATCCGAAGTTTCGGAATGGATCCCTATGCCCATAAACAGTTCCTCATCCGATTCTATGACAATGAGTTTGATGGTTCGTTTGCTCGAGGAGAGCCCTATCAGTATAACCCAATCAACAATGATGCCCGTACCAACGGAACATTGGCTTCCTTGCTTGGTCTTCAGCAAGCCGTAGAAACCAAAGAAAGCTATAAACGCTTAGAATCACTCAGAAGAATCAATGTAGCCCATGCGATGATCCTGAGTTACCGAGGCATGCCCCTGATCTATTCCGGCGATGAAATAGCGACCCTCAATGATCAGTCTTATTTGAATGATCCTGCGAAAAGAGCCGAAGGCCGTTGGGTCCATCGTCCGATCTTTGATTGGAAACGTGCAGAAAAAGCGCATGAGGCAGGCAGTGCTGAACATGAAGTCTATCAAAATCTGAAACGCATGATTGCGATCCGCAAGACGATACCGTTACTGGATGGTCAAGCGAGCCAGTATGCTTTGGAACTGAATTCGAATCAAGTCTATTGTCTGATCCGTCAGCATGAAGGACAATCCTTCTTTGCGTTGTATAATTTCTCAGAGTTTCATCAGAAGATCAATGTCGATCATTTGAGACAGTTGGTCAGCGGTACCCAGTATACCGATCAAATCCAAGGCAGAAGCGTGAATTTGAACCGTACCTTGATTGAACTCAGTCCGTATGAAGTCCTGTGGTGTAAAAAAGACTGATTCATCTGAATCAGTCTTTTTTAATGGCTTGATTGAAGACCTTGGCTAAACGCTGGATGCCTTCATTGATTTCAAAAGGGGTCGAGTTGGTGTAGTTGAGTCTTAAGGTATTGAGGTTATCGCCGAACGCATAGAAGGGATCCCCGGGGACATAGACGATCTTTTCAATGACTGCGGTCTCAAACAGTTTCATTGCCGAGATACCTTCCGGTAAGGTGACCCATAGAAACATGCCGCCATCCGGTTCGGTATACGTAATGGAAGGATCGAAGTATTGTTTGATGGAGACGATCATCTGTTCCCGTTGTGCCAGATACATGGCTTTGATCGTTTTGATGTGGGCATCGATGTCATTGTCCAGAAGATATTGACAGATGACCCGTTGGGTAAAGTAATTGGAGTGCAGATCAGATGCCTGTTTGGCAATGATGATCTTATCCATAATGTCTTTCTTAGCGACGATCCAACCCATTCTCATCCCGGGAGAGACGATCTTCGAGAAACTTCCCAACATGATGGTCTGATCATCCAGTAATGATTTGATGGGTTTATTGTCGATGCCTTTGAAACGAAGTTCACCGTAAGGATCATCTTCGATCAGGATCGTATCAGTTTTCCTTAAGAGTTCCGCGACTGCTTTACGGTTTTCGGCACTATAGGTCATGCCGGTGGGGTTTTGGAAGTTGGGGACCACATACATCAGTTTCGGATTGTCTTTCAAGGCCTCTTCGAGTTCTTGAAGATCCAGTCCGGTTGAGGTCAGTTTGACTTCCTTAAAGGTCGGTTCATAGAAACTGAAACTTTGAAGTGCACCCAGATACGCCGGATGTTCGATGACGATCGTGTCATTGACATCCAGGAAGACTTTCGCGATCAGATCAAACGCCTGTTGGGACCCGTTGACGATCAGGATCTCGGAAGGATCGACTTTCAATCCAAAGCGCTTGTCGTAGCGACCGGCGATGTATTGTCTTAAGGGCAGATAACCTTCAGAAGAGCTGTATTGAAGCGCATTGGCCCCATCGGTGTCTAAAACTTTGATGGCGGCAGCCTTGATGCCTTCAATCGGGAAGGAAGCCGGATTGGGGAATCCTCCGGAGAAGGAAATCATTTCCGGATCACCCAGAAACTTAAAGATTTCCCTGACAAAGGACTTCTTGGTCTTACTCATGCGTTTTGCGAATCTCAGCGCCATAGTTTACCTCACTTCTTTATAATGCGAATAGTTTAGCACAGAAAAGTGTGCTAAAATAGATAAGCCGCTGAATGTTGTCTGGATTATGAATGAACCTTGAGGCAAATCAAAAAAGATTTGCTTTTTTTACGGGACTTCTGTATAATATTGTAGCGCACGCAAAGAGATATGAGGTTGCTGACACA
>CAZLWH010000097.1:0-5589 GCA_964563265.1 uncultured Erysipelotrichaceae bacterium | reverse complement strand
TCTTTGATTTGTCTGATTCTAGCCAACGCTTTTCGGGCAACCCATTTGGCCATGGTCAGGTTATGATCGAGACCGTTTCCGCAGTCTTTCTCATTGGCGCCAGGGATCTCCCCTTCAAACTCAGCAATGAAGTGATACATCCCTTCGATCAGTTCAAACAGAGCCTCATGAGGCAATTCCCCGTTGATCAGAAGGTAAAACCCGTTACGGCAGCCCATCGGACCAAAGTAAATGATCTTGTCTTTATGGACAGGATGATTGCGCAGATAGGTCGCTCCGAGATGTTCAATCGTATGGATCTCCGCTGTATTCAACACCGGTTCCGCATTCGGCTTGGTGACTCTTAGATCATAGGTGATGATGATCGCATCTGAGACCTTGTCTCTTCTTGATTCATAAATGCCGGGTTCTAGGATGAGATGATCGACCGTAAAGCTTTTGATTTTTTCCATTGGGTTCCCTTTCACTGCGATTTGGCAGGAAGAACAACGATCTGAGCAGGATGAACACCGACATCTTCGGCAGCTTTCATCAGGATAGCGAGCTCGTTTTCAGAATGAGGTGTATTTAAGATCAACGATGCCCCATAGTGTTTAAGCACTCTCAAGACATTTAGACAATTCTCTATGGTTTCGTGAGAGGGCTGGATGGCGGGGATCCCATTGGTGATCCGACACGCTTTCGACAAGGTTTCGACATCATCGCTCACGATAAGTAAAGGAGATGAGATCCGATCCTGGATGCCTTTAAGCAGTTCAACCGGATCGATCCGATCATCCAATGAGGATGGGAAGTCGAGACGAATCAGCATAGCACCGTCCTCTTCCTGATTTTGAGCCTTATCGATGAGATCTTCGAAATCCTGATCCTGGATCATTTCGATCAGTGAGGTTGTTTCGAAATCTTTCAGCAGATTGGTGCCGATGTGTATGCCAGGCTCTAACATGACCGTTTTATGGGCACTGCAGGCTACCGCGAAACGATGGTTTTCACAATGACGGATGGGTTTGTTTTTATAGTCTTTGGCGAGTTCTCTGATCGTATCCTGATCCGTACCGCAACAGCCTCCGATCACGCTGACACCGTCAATCGCAAACGGCGCCAAAGCTGACGCGAAGAGTTCTGATTTCATGGTGTAATGGACACTGCCATCGGCATGGGGGTGAGGCAAACCCGCATTGGGTTGGATGATGAGCGGTGTGGAAGAGATCTCAATCATGTTTTGAATCAAAGGTGCCAGTTCAACAGGTCCCAAGGAACAGTTGAGCCCTAAGGCACTGACGCCCAGATTTTGAAGCGTATTGACCATGGTGAGTATGTCGGTACCCATCAAGGTATGGCCATTGTGTTCAAAAGTCATCGTCGCCAGAATCGGTAAACTACTGTTTTCTTTGGCAGCCAGAATCCCGGCTTTAAGCTCATAAAGATCAGAGAAGGTCTCAAACAAGACCGCATCGACCTGATCTTTTCCGATCTGGATGATTTCCTTGAAAAGCTCGGTGGCTTCCTCAAAAGTCAGATCCCCGTACGGTGTCATCATCCTGCCTAAGGGTCCGATATCCAAGACGATGAAAGTATCTTTGTTGGATGCTTTTTTCGCATTGGCAATGGCCGCAAGGATGACGGTCTTCAAGGGATAAACACTGTTTTTATATTTATATCCGTTGACCCCAAAGGTACTGGTGGTCAAGAAATCAGCACCTGCGTCGACGTAACTTTTGTGAATCGAGATGATCAGTTCAGGCTGAGTCAGATTGAGTTCTTCAAACATCGGTTTATACGGCACACCCAAAGCCAGGACCCTGGTCCCCATGGCGCCGTCAAAGATTTTGATATGGGTAAAATCGAGTGGTTTCATATGATTATTATGATACGGTCCAACGACGATAAAAGCAATCTTCAAACCACAGAACATGGATCCTTCTTCCATAGATAGCCAAGAAGTTCACCAGTGATATCCTTAGGCAGAACACCAACTCACCACTGACCAAAGAAATAACACACAGATCGATCCATGGATCTGACTTTTTACGCTTTGATCTATTCTTTTATCTATTCATACAGACTAAATGCGTTACAGTGATAGAATTGACTTAATGAGTGGAAAAGGAGTTTGTATGACCACACTGTTTGAATCCATCACCTTAGGATCCTTAACGTTAAAAAACCGTGTTGTGAGATCTGCGACCCATGATTATTTTGGCGATCCGAAGGGGACCATCAGCGATCGCGAAATCGATCTCTTATCCAGTTTGGCGAGAAATCAGGTCGGCACCATCATTACCGCCCTGATGAGCGTTTCTCAAAACGGGATCAGTGAGACTGATCAGAACAGAATCGACGATGATCGCTTTATTGACCGTCTCAGTATTTTATCTCACGCTGTTCATGAATTCGAGTCGACACTGATTGTTCAGTTGTGTCACGGAGGCAATAAAGCCCTTTCTACCATAGATTTCCCGACACCTTGGGGTCCCTCTTCCATTGTGCTCAAAGATGGAACAGTCACGAAAGCCTTAGACCTCAGTGACATCGATAAGATCGTCGAGGATTTCGCAAAGGCCGCATTGCGCTCAAAAAAAGCAGGCGCAGACGGAGTCCAGATCCACGGGGCACACGGTTACTTGTTGTCTCAGTTTTTGTCTCCTTATGAAAATAAGCGCGACGATGACTACGGCGGATGTGCAGAGAACCGTTTTCGGATCGTAAGCCGAATTATCAGAAAGACCCAAGAGTATTGCGGCATTGATTATCCCATCATGATCAAACTCAACAGTAATCTTATTCGGGGGAACAATGTCTTGGAAGGTGATAACTTAAGCTATCTCAATGATTTGATCGAATGGATCAAATCACTCACTGAATTGAAGGTCTGTGCTGTTGAATTGAGCGGAACTGGTTTCTCTCAATTCAGCACCTTATCTGGTCCCTATTTTTTAGAGCTCGCGAAGGCAATCCGAAAACAGACCAGCATGCCTTTGATCCTGGTCGGCGGAATCAAGTCGATGCAAGACATTCAGACCGTTTTAGACAGCGGTATCGAGTGTGTTTCTATGAGCCGAGCCTTCATCAGCGATCCGGATCTCCTGATTGGATTTAAGTCCGGCAAAAATAAGGCTTCCTGTACCAGTTGTAATCAGTGTTTCATCTTACCGACCACAAAAAACAAGCGCTGCATCTTCGATCGATGACAGCGCTTTTTTTCTATGAACGATCCACTCACTCTTTCAGAATCAGTGCTGTAATCTGTTGGATGGCTTGTTTAGATTCCGGAAGATACAGCAGTATCCAATCATGGACCATATCTTCTGCTTCAATGTAGTCGATGTCGATTCCCTTTTCTTTCGCGATTTTTATTAATTTTCTGGCGTCCGCAACCAAGATGTCTCGGGTACTCGTAAAGAGTGTGATCTTAGGCAATCCTTCCAGATCACCATAAATTGGGCTCAATAATGGATGATGGGGATCCGTATCTCCCGCATACGCTTTTCCGGCTTTGATCAATCCATTGATTTCCAGGACGGGATCTTTGGGATCGATGGCTTTTGTTTCCGGATTTTCCATCGTGATGTCCAGCCAAGGCGACAAGAGGATGATCCTTTTGGGAAGCGGTATCCCTTCTGCCTTCATTTTTTGAGCCAAGGCCAAAGCGAATCCTCCTCCGGATGAATCTCCCATTAAAATCAACGGTTCAGCACTGTTGTTTTGGATCAGGTCCTGATAGATCGGAGTCAGCATCTCAAAGGACTCCTTGAACGTCGATTCCGGGGCCAGCGGATAATCCGGGGCGATGACGGTACAGCCGGTTTCTTTGATGAGGGTATTGAAGAAGTCCCAGTGGATCCGTCCGAATCCTTGGATATACGCACCGCCGTGAAGATACAGGATCCGGTTCTTGTTTCCGCCGGTTTTCGCAGACAAGGTAAAGACAGTTCTTTCGTTGACTTGAGTTTTGAGGATGTTCAATGTCTTGGTCAAGGGCTTAGGCGGTTCATTCATATCGCTCTGATGAAAACGTCCGGTAGCGAATTGTTTACTGATCGATGATTTAATCCCGGAGAGATTCAATATCCCGGATAAAATTTTGCTTTGAAGACTGGCCATAGATGATCCTCTTTCGGTTTTGATTCGACAACCATCTGGAATCAGTATTTTGAGCGCAGTTTTGTCGATATTCCGTTTTTCGTTCACTTTAAGTCAAATCCATCATAAGTGATTTGCTGATCAAAGTATAGTCAGTATAAAACTACTTTGCTTATTTACAAATAAAAAAGATCGGATTTTCATCCGATCTTTCATCACTTATATCTTGGTGACGTTTTGTGCTTGCAGGCCGCGATCTGTCTCGACTTGCTCAAACTCAACTTCAGCGTTTTCTTCGATATTCTTGAATCCGTCCATCTTCAATTGTGAATAATGGAAGAATACTTCTTTGCCCTCATTATTAACGATAAAACCGAAACCTTTTTCCTTATTAAACTTCTTAACTTTGCCTTGCATGGAATCCTATACCTTTCTCTATGCAGGATTTTCCTGCATTATGAGTAATCATAACACACTATCGGTCTCAAAACCGTTATTGGTCAAATTGTTGAAGGTTTTGTTGGAACTTTGATGAAAAATGGCTCATTTTAACTGTTTTTGACCCGTTTTGTCAGAATGATCCCATATTCGTCCGCTCATAAAACAAGCCCATGCCTTCTTCTACTTAAGATCGACTGGAATAATAACTGCGGATCACCACGATGAGGATATAGATGCCCCAAATCGAAGTCATGAATCCAAGGATCCCTAAGATCAGGTTGACGATCCCGCCTAAGGCTGCAGCCGCCAAAGGTCCTAAGCCGGTGATCCAAATGAACGCAAAGGCAAGCACAAGATAAAGACTGATCTTCATCAATTTTTGAAACAGCTCGTCAGACATAGAACTCCTTAGCGCTTCTTCTCAGCGTTGCGTTTGTCGTTGATGATCTTCATGTGGGTCTCATCGATCACGGTGACATGATTGGCTTTGGCCCACTCGATGCATTGGGTCAAGACGACTTTTAAAAAGATTCTGGGAACCTTGGTGACCGTCTTACAGGCATCTTCGGTGAACTTGATTTCAGGGTCCAAGCGATTGGCCGCATACATGACCGATTGGATGTCGGCTTCTTTACCGACCGGCACTTTCTCTGCGATCGGACGTCTGAATCGTGTATACCAGAAATGGGTAGAATCCCGGTATCCGTAATCAACGGGGACTCTGGGGAAAGTCGAGGCTTTGACTCCGTTGATGATGGCGTGATAAAACTTCTCCTTCATCAAGATCTTATCGACTTTCAAAATGAAATGACAGCCAAACTTTGAAGTGATCCCGTTGAAATCATGATACGGCGGTTCGATGCCTTCCAGCTGTCCGATCCTTAAACTGTCGGATTGGGCATGATCCAGCGAAGAGTCCCACGTACATTCAAAGACCTGATACGCTTTGGTGACGATCAACGGACGTTTGGCGTTGCTTTGATCCGCTTGGCCTTCTTCCAGTTCAAAGGAACACTTCGCCATCTTTTCAGCACTGGTTTCTCCGGGAAAGCCCAAGCGGACTGC
>CAZLWH010000096.1:1555-5596 GCA_964563265.1 uncultured Erysipelotrichaceae bacterium | reverse complement strand
TCATCGTCGCGTCATTGTATATCGCATCTTTGTGTCAACAACTGAACCTGGACTTTGAGGTCCATCTGAGTACCCAGCTTTCCATCACCAATTCCAAAACCATCGAATTCTATAAATCCTTGGGGATCGATCGGGTCGTCTTGGCCAGAGAATTGGATCTTCCTGCGATACAAACCATCGCCCAACGATCTTCACTACCGATCGAAGTCTTCATCCACGGCGGGATGTGTGTGAATTTCTCAGGACGCTGCACCTTAAGCAACGACATGACCTTACGGGATGCCAATCGGGGCGGCTGTGCGCAGTCGTGTCGATGGGGCTATGAATTGAGCCGTCACGGTGAGATCCTGAGTTTACCTCAAGACCCGTTTACGATGGGTTCCAAAGATCTGGAAACCCTGGATGAAATCGAAGCGCTGATCAAGGCCGGAGTTATCAGTTTCAAGATCGAAGGCCGCATGAAGTCGGCGTATTATATCGCGATCATCGTCAAGGTCTATCGGACCTGGATCGATGCGTTACTGTCCAATCAAGCGGATGACGCTTTAAAAGAACAGTTGAAGACAGAACTTAAAATGGCGGAAAGCCGGATGACGTTTGACGGATTCCTCAATGCCTTGCCTGATCAAGGGGGTCAAGTCTATGTTTCTCAGGAAGAAGGGGCCCTACAGAATTTTGTCGGGACCATTCTGTCCGCAGAAAACGGAGAAGCCATACTCGAACTTCGCAATAACCTAAAACTGAATGAGATCCTGGAAGTCTTCAGTGAGCGCCAAGGCTTGGAAAGCTTTGTCTTGACGTCAATGATCGATGAGGCTGGACAAACACTGTCTGTGGCCAATAAACCCTTGTCGAAAATCAGGATCAATGTGCCTCAAATGGTCAAGACGGGTGATTTCATCCGCAGAAAGGCGAATCCATGATCGTGTTAGAAGGGGCTTTGTCGATCAAAGCCGCATTGAAATACAAACGCAGAACCATAGAGATCGTCTATCTCGATGAAGCCAAGAAACCCACCAAGGATCTCGATTATATCGAAAACTTGTGTCAGCGGGAAAGGGTCCTGTTTAAACGGGTCTCTGCCGATGAGATACGGATCCTGGCCACAGGGAAGACCCATGGGGGCTTGATTGCCTTGGCTGAAAACAGGACCTTATCGAGTATCGAATCGGTCATCAAGAAAGACAAAGGCTTTATCTTGCTTCTTGAAGGCATCGAAGATCCCTTCAATTTGGGACAGATCTTCAGAACGGCTGCCATTGCGGGCGTCGATGCGATCCTGATGGGTGAGCGTCAACTGGATACTGCCCAATCGACCTTGATGAAAAGCAGCGCCGGACTCTTTGACGCGATCGATCTGGTCATGAGCGATGATTTGCCTCTGTGTATCGAAACCTTAAAGAAAAACGGGTATGTCTTTGCGGTGACCTACCGCAATGAACACTCGATCGATTATTTGAACTATGATTTTACCCGTAATGTGCTTTTGGGCATCGGGGGCGAAATGCGCGGATTATCCAGTGCCGTCATGAATCAAATGGATGATGCGGTGATGATTACCTATCCAACGGACCTGAAAGTTGCCTTGAATGCGGTCAGTGCCAGTGCTGTGTTGTGTTTTGAAGTCGCCAGACAAAGACGATGACCTCTTTTAACTGAAGGGGTTTTTTGTTATAATCATACAAATACAGGAGGAACATATGGACAATCTGAATGGAAAACTGGTCAAAGAAGGGTATACCTTTGATGATCTGTTGCTTATCCCGTCTTACTCTACCGTTGTACCGGCCAATGTTGATCTGACGACAACACTGACCGATAAGATCACGCTCAAAGTACCGCTGCTTTCCGCAGCCATGGATACGGTCACGGAAGACACGATGGCAATCGCTTTGGCCAATGCCGGTGGATTGGGCATCGTTCATAAAAACCTTTCTGTCAAGATCCAGGCCGATATGGTCGCTGCCGTTAAAAAGGCCCCCGTTTTGGATCAAGAAAAAGCAGCCGTCGATAAGAGTGGTCGTTTACTGGTCGGAGCGGCGGTCGGTGTTTCGGCTGAAACGATGGACAGGGTCAAAGCCTTGGTCAGTGCCGAAGTGGATGTCATTGCGGTCGATTCGGCCCATGGCCACTCCAAAGGGGTCTTGGATACCATTAAAAAAATACACACCACTTATCCTGATTTAACTTTGATCGGAGGCAACATCGTGACCGGAGCGGCTGCATTGGCCCTGATTGAAGCCGGGGTGACCATCGTGAAGGTCGGAGTTGGACCAGGCTCCATCTGTACGACTCGCGTCGTCGCAGGGGTGGGTGTTCCTCAGATCACCGCCATCAATGATGTCTATCAGGTCACCAAAGACCGAAGTGTTGCGATCATCGCTGACGGCGGGATCAAATTCTCGGGCGATATCGTCAAAGCCTTGGCGGCAGGAGCCGATGCGGTCATGCTGGGAGGCCTATTGGCAGGCTGTGAAGAAACCCCGGGAGAAGTCGTTGAAGTCTATGGGAAGAAAGTCAAATCGTATGTCGGAATGGGCTCTTTGAGCGCCATGCAGCGCGGTTCATCCGACCGATATTTCCAAGGCGGCCAAAAAGAACTCAGTAAACTTGTACCGGAAGGCATCGAAGCCACAGTGCCTTATAAAGGCCCGATCGCGGACGTCATCTATCAGATGATGGGCGGTTTACGATCCGGTATGGGTTATGTCGGATGCAAAAACATCGGCAGTTTGAAAACCGATGCGCGTTTCGTCAAGATTACCAATGCGGGTCTCAAAGAATCCCATCCGCATGATGTGGATAATGTTCAGGAGGCACCGAACTACCGTGGCCGATAAAATCGTCGTTTTGGATTTCGGAAGCCAATATAACCAATTGATCGCGCGAAGGATCCGTGAGATGGGGGTCTACAGTGAACTGTTGCCTCATAACACCCCTTTAAGCGTGTTTGAAAACGATAAAGAACTCAAAGGGATCGTCTTTTCAGGCGGTCCGAATTCGGTCTATGATGCCAATACCTTATCGATAGACCCAAAGATCTATTCTTTGGGCTTACCGATCTTGGGGATCTGTTACGGAATGCAGCTGATGGCCTACCAGTTGGGCGGAAGCGTTGAGCCCGGAACCATCAAAGAATACGGGAAATCACAGATCAACATCAACCAAGTTTCACTGATGAGCGATGCTTTGCCAACTGACCAAGTGGTCTGGATGAGTCATGGTGATCATGTGGCGAAAGTGCCGCAAGGTTTCAGCGCTGATGCCTATAGCGGCAATCACATTCTGGCAGCGATGAGCGATGCATCACGGCATCTGTACGGGCTTCAGTTTCATCCTGAAGTCAGACATACGGTCTATGGGAACCAATGGCTCCATAATTTCGTGTTTAAGATCTGTAAAGCAGAGAAAAACTGGAACCTCAGTTCCTTCATCGATCAGAAAGTCTTAGAAATCCAAGCACTGGTCAAAGAGGATCAGGTCTTATGTGCGCTCAGCGGCGGGGTTGATTCGGCCGTGGTCGCGGCACTGCTTCATAAAGCCATCGGACCTCAATTGACCTGCATGTTTGTGGATCATGGACTGATGAGACTCAATGAAGGGGTCCAAATCGAAAAGACCTTCAAAGATTTCTTCGGGGTCAACCTGATTTCAATCGATGCGAAAGAACGTTTTCTCACCAAATTGGCCGGGGTTGAAGATCCTGAACGCAAACGCAAGATCATCGGTGAAGAATTCATCCGTGTTTTTGAATCCGAATCCAGAAAACTGTCTCACATCAAGTGGCTGGCCCAAGGCACCCTGTATACCGACATCATCGAATCGGGGACTCTTTCGGCCCAAACCATCAAGTCGCACCATAATGTCGGAGGTTTACCCAAAGACATCCAGTTCAAACTGATTGAACCATTAAATACCTTATTCAAGGATGAAGTCAGGGCTTTGGGCCTGTTGCTTGGCTTGGAAGAATCCTGGGTATGGCGTCAGCCGTTTCCGGGACCGGGCTTGGCGATCCGCGTGCCGGGCGAGATCACACGCGAG
>CAZLWH010000096.1:0-1545 GCA_964563265.1 uncultured Erysipelotrichaceae bacterium | reverse complement strand
GCCATTCGCATCATCGGCGAAGTCACGGAAGCCAAATGCGATATCGTACGCATCAGCGATGCGATCTTACAGGAAGAAATCAAGAAAGCCGGACTCGATCGTGAGATCTGGCAATATTTCACCGTGCTCACCAACATCCGCTCAGTCGGTGTCATGGGCGATCAAAGAACCTATGATTATGCCTTGGGCATCCGCGCTGTCACCAGCATCGACGGGATGACCGCCGATTACGCCAAGATTCCCTATGAGGTCTTGGACAGCATCTCCAACCGCATCATCAATGAAGTCAGAGGCATCAACCGGATCATCCTGGATGTGACCTCTAAACCGCCAGCCACCATCGAGTGGGAATAAGCATGAATACCTCCAGTCTTGTCTTAATTATAGTGATCGTCATCAGTTCGGCCTTGACCCTGGTTTTATGGAGGAATCCTAAAACCAACCCTGTCGCAAGGCTTTTGATTGCGGCCATTGTCTTTTTGTCTGTATCCTTGGTGGTGACGGTCGCTTTGACCCCCAAACCAATCGATACGGATCAAGACGGGATTGAAAATGCGTTGGACATCGATGATGACGGCGATCGATATTTGGATAAAACGGAGAATCTGGCAGGATCGGATCCCTTAGACAAACTGAGTCTTCCGGCAGACCATGACCATGATTTTCTCGCAGACATCGACGATCCGGATGATGACAATGACGGATTTATAGATACTTTAGAACTTGAAAAGGGCAGTAACCCTTATGATTCCTTAAGTTTCCCGTTGCTTAGCCAAGGTCGATTAAAAATCACCTTCATCGATGTCGGTCAGGCCTTATCGGTACTGATCCAAGATGATCAAGGCAATGACCTTTTGTTTGACGGCGGCAACAATGCGGATGCCCCGCTGATCATTTCGACCCTGCACGCCTTAGGTGTGGATGATCTGGAAGTCGTGATCGGATCTCATTACCATGAAGATCACATCGGCGGTCTCGATGAAGTCATCGAAGCGTTTAGTGTCGAGTCGATCATCTTGCCGGATGCGACCTATACGACGACCACCTATAAAAATCTTCTGGCTGCGGTCACCGCAGAAAACGCCATAGTCATCCGTTATGATTTCACCGGCCCGATCACCATCGATTTTGGAGCATCGAGTCTGGAAATCATCGGACCGCTTCATCCGTTTCTGGAGGATCAAAACAACCTGTCTTTGGTGATGAGAATGGTTTATGACACCAAGACGATCCTGTTGATGGGGGATGCAGACAAAGAGTCTGAAGCCTATCTGTTGGATTACGGCTATGATCTGGATGCGGATATCTTAGGCATCGGTCACCATGGGTCCAGAACGTCTTCCAGTGAGGCTTTCGTTGCGGAAGTCACACCGTTCTATGGGATCATCTCAGTCGGCACAGACAACAGTTACGGCCTTCCTGATGAAGACGTGATTGCCCGATATGAAGCGGTTCAAACGACCCTGTATCGTACGGATCTCAACGGGAACATCACCTTGACCATCAAGGATGAAGCCATAACGGTCACAACACAAAAATAAAAGA
>CAZLWH010000095.1:2228-5663 GCA_964563265.1 uncultured Erysipelotrichaceae bacterium | reverse complement strand
CCTGTCGAAACCATGACACCCCCATGGCACAATTACTATAACGCGTTGAGGGGGTCTTGTCAATGAGATGTCTATTATTCTGGACAGCTGAAGAAAAAACCTGTGCTATCATTAAATCATGAAAACCAAATTGATCATCGTCATACCTTATGATGCCCAATGGGCCTTCGAGTTTCAAAAGCTTCGTGCTTTTCTGATGTCGGTATGTGGATCATCCATCGCTGAAATCCATCATGTTGGAAGCACTTCTGTTGAAGGTCTGGCCGCTAAACCGATCCTGGATATCGATATCGAAATCCAGTCCCGAGATGACTTTAATACCTTCAAAGATAAGCTTGCCTCTGTTGGTTACCGTCATGAAGGTGATCTGGGTATCCCAGGACGAGAAGCCTTTAAAGTCGACACCTCCCCATTTATGGCCCATCATCTGTATGTGTGTGCCAGCGATGCCTCAGAGCTCAAACGTCATCTAAACTTCAGAGATCATCTAAGAACTCATCCTGAAGACAGTGAGGCTTATGGTCAGATCAAACTGAAGGCAGCCAAAGCTCATCCAGAAGATATCGATGCTTATATGGAAGAGAAGAACGACATCATTCAATCCATCTACCAAAAGCTTCTGAAGAAGGTTTGATGAAGATTCAATTGGGATTTGTACACGAAAGAAAGGAAAGCTGTCTGCCAGACAGTCAGAGACAACCATGAGTGAGTTCAACCTAAAAACAATGAAGTATGAGGATTATCCCTTTAGAACCTTCGATAAAGTCAGATACAGTGATACAGACCGTCAAGGCCACGTCAATAACGCCGTCTTTTCCTGCTTCTCAGAAACAGGGCGTGTCGAGTTTTTGTATGATTCTAAAAGACCTTTGGCGGAACATGGCTGTTCATTCGTCATTGTCAATTCATCCATGAATTTGATGACTGAACTGAAATGGCCAGGAACCGTCGAGATCGGCACAGGCATCATCAAGATCGGAAACAGTTCCATCACGATGGTTCAGGGTTTATATCAAAATGAAAAACTGGCCGCAACCATAGAGACGGTCATCGTTCATACCAGCACCGAAACCAAGCGGTCCTCTCCTTTATCTGATGAGGCAAGATCTGTCTTATCCACGCTTTTACTTTTAAAACCTGAATAAAATAAAAGCCACGGGTCATTGACCAGTGGCTAGTTTTTTACGGATACGGCCTGAGAAATAATCGATGACCAGGATAACCACGATCAAGCCAAACAATAAGGTTCCGGCATCCTTCCATCGGTAAGCGCCCATCGCTGCAATGATCGGGTAACCGATACCGCCGGCACCGACCAAGCCTAAGATCGAGGCATTTTTAACGTTGATCTCAAAACGGTAGATGGCTGTAGAGATAAAGTTGGACATCAGCTGAGGAATGATCCCGTAGCGGATCTTTTGGATCGTACTGCATCCTGACGCATCCAAAGCTTCAAGGATCCCCATATCCAGATCCTCAATGGATTCAGTAAACAGTTTGGCTGTCATCCCGATTCCGGCAACCGCCAAGGTCAAGACTCCGGTAAAAGGACCAGGTCCGGTCACTCGGATGAACATCAATCCATAAACAAACGGCGGGAAAGTACGGATGACCGCGATGATGAAGGTCCCGATATGAGCTACCCACTTGGGCACGATGTTTCTTGACGACATAAACGCAAACGGTAAGGCGAATAAAGCACCGATCAAAGTCCCTAAGAAGGCAATCGCGATCGTTTCAAGCAACAGATACGGTAAGGCATCTTTTTTGAAATCGAGGAAGTAGCTCAGATCCGGCTGTGTGATCCCATACAGGATACTCTTGGCGATATTGATGGATTTCTCTTGAATGCCTTTATATGGGATATAAGGAATCGCCAAGTAAAGGATCAGACAAATAAACAGGAAAATGGCCAGATTCAAGATCCAGGTTTTGGGTCTTTTTTTGTAGGTTTGAAGGATGAGGTCTTTCATATCAGCTCAGCTTCTTTCTGATCATGCGGCTTACCGTTTCGATCGCATAGACCGTAAACAGCAAAGACAACAGGATCATCCCTACTTTGTCGTATTGTCTCCAGCCGAGTTTTTCATTCAACAGTAATCCGATACCACCGGCCCCAACATAACCCAAGATGGCCGCAGAACGGACATTCATCTCAAAATTATAGAGAATAAAGGAAATATACTGGCCCAGGATCTGAGGCAGAACAGCGACCCAGAAGGCTCTGATCCGACTGGCACCGCTGGATTCAACGGCTTCAAAAGGCCCCATATCCACGGTCTCTATCAATTCATACAGCATCTTGGTCATGATCAGCCAGGTAAAGAAAGCAATCGCAACGGTACCCGCAAAGCTGCCTAAGCCAAAGACATATTTCGCCAATAAGGCAATGATCAGGATGGGTAAGGTTCTAACGATACTGAACACAAACCGGTTGACCCATAGAAAGATCTTGTTTTTGATGATGTTGTCTGAGGATAAGAAGGCTAATGGCAACGCAAAGAATGCCCCTACCAATGTCCCGACGATCGACATCATGATCGTTTCAATCATGGGTTCAATGATTTTGGGGATAAACCCGAAATCAGGGGGGATCATGCGCAAGATAATAACGAAGAATTGATATCCGCGACGGACCAACACAAAGAAATCGAAATCAGTCAGTTCCATGGAGTACCAGATCGCAATCAGCAGGATCGGTAAAATGACCAGCATGATGCTGCGTTTGGGTTGAACGACTTTTCCGTTGGGCAACTCAAGCGAAGACGGGAAAAAGGCTTCCTTGATCCACTGGGTTATGGCAATCCTAGCCGACATCTTGAACTCCCATCAGCTCATCATGCTGCAGTCTTCTTCCATAGATATTGGTCAGATCATCATTGGTGATCGTAGCACTTGGACCGTCAAAAACGATCTTGCCGGCTTTGATCCCAATGATGCGGTTGGCGTATTTCTTAGCGATATCCACATGATGCATGTTGGCAACCACCGTAATGTTGAATTCTTTGTTGATCTTGACGAAGTCTTCCATGACTTGCTGAGAGGTCAAAGGATCCAATGAGGCCACTGGTTCATCCGCTAAGATGATGTCAGGCTTTTGTGCCAAACAACGCGCCAAAGCCACACGTTGGGCTTGGCCGCCAGATAAGGTATCTGCGCGTTTATAGGCTTTATCCAGGATACCGACATTATCCAAGGCTGTTAAAGCCAGGATCTTGTCTTCCTTGGTATACAGACCCATGATACTTTTCCATAAAGGCATCTCTGCCACTCTTGCCGTCAAGACATTCTTGATGACTGTGGTTCTTTTAACCAGATTGAAGGATTGAAAGACCATCCCGATCTTTCTGCGGAACTGCCGTAAATCATTGCCTTTGAGCTGGGAGACGTCAAAACCATTGACGATGAGTTCACCGGAGGTAATCGTGTGCATCT
>CAZLWH010000095.1:0-2218 GCA_964563265.1 uncultured Erysipelotrichaceae bacterium | reverse complement strand
TCTCATTGATACATCGGATAAAGGTACTTTTTCCGGCACCGGACAGACCAATGATCGCAACAAATTCTCCTTGTTGAATCGTACAGGTCACGCCTTGCAGTGCTTTTACATCCCCGGGGTAGGTTTTTACGACATTTCTGAATTCAATCATGGGATTCTCCTTTAAAGAAAAAAAGAGAACGAGACGATGCCTCGTTCTCTTTTTAGATAGAAACTTAACTACCGGCTACGATGGCAGCGGCAGCACGGGCAGCATCATAATCAGCGTCCGTAATGTCAGCAGTATAGCCTTTATGGCTGTAGATCGCGATGGCAGCTTTACCAGCATCGGTCTTGGCCAATTCAATGAATGCAGTTCTCAAAGCAGCAATCCATTTCGCGGTCAATTCATCATTGTTAGCGGAATAGGAGATGGTATCATTCATGACACCAGGGGTAACGAATGCAACACCGGTTTCAGCCCAAATGGATTCAGTACGGCCAAATCCGCCATCAGCAACGGATTGCGTCCATTTTGCTTCATTGTCTCTACGGAAATCAGCATAGCCCGGAGCGATGTCGCAAACACAGGAAGCCAAGTCGGCAGCAGCGCCGCTGTAACCGCCAGTGGTCGGATAATGGTTCGTCAAATCAGAGATGGTCTTATCAAAATTTTCTTTCAGCCAAACTGACGGATAGATATAACCGGAAGCAGACGTGGTCGAAGAATGGCACCAGATTGCTGAGTTGACATCTTCCCAGGTTAAGGCTGTGCCGGCATTGACTTTAGCCAACAATTCTTGGCCTTTAGGAGACGGTCCAACGATACCCAATGAACGGTAGTAAGTCACTTGTGACGTGGTCGGCAAAGTCGGATTCCCATCATTCCATTCTTTAGCATTAGCGGAATCTTTGTTCAAACCATCACGGGTCGCAGCCAACAACAATTCTGCACCGTCTTCATGATAAACGATATACGTATTCGCAGGAATGAATGCCAAGTGTGCAGTTCCGGAAGTTAAAGCTTCCCCCGCAGCATTATAATCGGCAGAAACAGAAATATCGACTTCATTGATCGTGTAACCCAGTTTGTCCATCTCATCGATGATGAGTTGTTTCAAAGGTTCTACAGCGGTCAGGATGGTTGCAGCATCCTTACTCGGTACGAAAATAACTACCAATTTCTCCATCTTCTTGGATTCTGCCGGTGCGCAAGCGGTCAAGCTGACGATCACCAACAGAACAGCGGCTAATGTCTTCAAAAATTTCATTATTGCCCTCCTGTAAATGAGCCATTTACAGTTTAATTTTACTCTTTAAGGGACGCACTTACAATCGTTAGACCAATAAATAGTGTTAAATTTGATATAATGAAAACAATGAAAAAAACACTGAATCTTTACATTACGACGGATGTGCATGCAAGCCTTCAAACTCGCTCCTATTCTGATCATTCTGACAAGTTTCAAGGCTTTGCCAGATATTCAACTGTCCTAAAAGAAGCCCGTAAAAACGAGGATATTTTGGTCTTGGATAATGGAGATATCCTGCAAGGGTCTCCTTTATTGACCTATTTCCATAAAGCCCTTAGAAAACCTCATCTTTTATCTGAAGTCATGAACCTGATCGGCATCGATTATTTCAATGTGGGCAATCATGATTTCAACTATGGATCAACCATCCTTCATCAGTTTCTGCATGACCTCAAAGCCCCTTGTCTGACCTCAAACATCCTTCACGATGGGAAACCTCTCGGACAGTCTCACCTGTTCGATTGGGAAGGCCACCGCATCGCTTTGATCGGCAGCTGTACTGATTATATCCCCCACTGGGAACTGCCCGCCAACATCACAGGGATGTCTTTTCTGGATCCGATCACAGTCATTACTCAAGAAGTCCATCGTTTAAGACCGCAGGCCGATGTCGTCATCGTACTGTATCACGGCGGATTGGAACGCGATCCTTTGACAGGACAAGCGACAGAGCCCTTGACCGGTGAAAATGTCGGTTATGCCTTGGCTCAAATTCCAGGGATCGATCTTTTGATTACCGGTCATCAGCACCGCTCGATCATCACCACCATCAATAAAACGCTGGTCACTCAATGCGCATACAATGCGCAGGAGTTCGCCAAAGTGGAGCTCTGTTTCGATCCTGAATTAAAACTCAGTGGACAACTCATCCGGATGAAAGATTACCCTGAAGATCAAGCCGTCTTGGATCTGATCAAGCCTTGGCA
>CAZLWH010000094.1:0-5774 GCA_964563265.1 uncultured Erysipelotrichaceae bacterium | reverse complement strand
CTGAATTCACCGATGCCAGTTACCGGTTGTCGGATCTATGTGTCCTTGTTTCCCTGCAATGAATGCGCCAAGGCCATCATCCAATCCGGCATCAAAGAAATCGTCTATGAAGACGATAAGTACGCCGATACGGATTATGTCATCGCCAGTAAACGAATGCTGAATTCTGCCGGCGTCAGTTTAAGACAGACCCCTAAAAAAATCTCAGTCTTGGTGAATGTTTAACCCATTCTGAATATTCTTAAAGTGGAGTTTTGCCACTTTTTTTAGTGCTTTCTCGCCATGCTTCTTAATAAATGCATGGATAAACGCATCGACTTTATCAGAAGCGCCTTTGGGGATGGTCATGCCCCAGGTTTCACTCATCGCATCCAATTGGGCCAAAAAGGCATAACGGGCGATGATTGAGGCACAAGCCACGGCGAAGTATTTGCTTTCGGCTTTGGTTTCGAAATGAAGATCCGTATAAATGGCTTTCTCATCTTTGAGGTAATTGAAATAGGTGGCTTTCGGTGTAAACTGATCCACGATCTTCATTCCGGTCATGGCTGTTTTCTTTGAAAGATGAAGATAGGCCTGATTGTGCAGTTTGGCTTTGATCGCATTAAGGTTATTGGTCTTTTGGACCGTATTGTATTTCTCGTTGGTCAAAATCAACAGACTGTGAGGCAGAACCGACATCAGGATCGGACCCAAGGTCCGCATCAAATCATCCGTCATTTTCTTGGAATCCTGGATGGGATATTGTTTGAGCTGTTCATGGGCTTTGACGTCGACATAACAGGCGGCCACGACGACCGGGCCAAACACATCGCCCGTACCGACTTCATCTGATCCTCCATGTTCAACAAAAGCAGGGGATAAGACATTGGCGTAGTAAGAGGCACCATCTCCGCTGAATACGGCTTTGCCGGTGGTATAGATGGTAATGGTCGCGTCGCTTAAAATCAGCTGAGCACGGACATAAGGCAAGGCTTTGGGTGAGATCTTATCCTGATAACTGGTCAATAAGGTCTTGATTTGAGCTTCGCTCAGGGTCATTGAAATCGTCATATCCATAGTGTATCATACGAATTCGACTGATTTTGCGTTATACTGTATTTATCGAAGAGGAGAACCTATGACATTACCCGTTTCAATGCTTCCGACATTTAATTTCGGCATCATCGTCTTCATCATCCTGATGCTCATTTACGGTTTTTTCAGAGGGTTTTTACTCCAGGTCTTCAGCATCGTCATGTTTATTGCGGTCTGTTTCGTTTCCTGGATCATTGCCCCTGTATTGGCCAAGGCAGTGCCCATCATGGGTTCCACCGAACAATTCAATGTCTTGCCGGTCATCGGTCCGATTTTTCAGCTCACCATCAATACGATCTTCTGGTTCATCATCATCGTCTTTGGACTGATGGTGCTCAGTTTGTTCTTCAAACCGGTCCTCAAAGGCATCGGTAAACTGCCGATATTGAAGATCGTCAACCGGATCCTTGGCTTGGGGCTGGCGGCGTTTAAGGCATTCATTGTATTGATCTTATTGTCAATGCTTTTAGGCTCAGGCTTTTTTACCAACGGACAGACCTTTATTGACTCAACGATCCTTAGTCAGATCAAACCTGTCAGCGAAATGGCTGTCACTATTGTCACCAAACAATTCGATTCGACCGGAATCGTGTCTAAAATCATGACCGGTCAGAAGTTTACCGACGAAGAAATCGTTGTATTGGATAATTGGCTAATTTTAAAGGGCGTTCCCACAGACATCGCCCCGATCTTGTCGAGAGTACTTCGTTTAGAAGCCATTTCTCCAGCCAGTGTCTCCAAACTGATCGCCTGGATGCGTGAGAATGGGATCTCGGAAGCCGATATCCAGAATTTTTTGGATCACTCACAATGAGTCTCTTAGCCTCGCTTGAATATCAGAATGTCTTAGAAATCCTGGTGAATTATGCCAGTTTTTCACTTTCAAAAAACCTGATCCTGAATCTGAAGCCCTCTGATAAAAAACTGGTCATTGAACGGGAGAATGCCCGATCTAAAGCAGCCATGACCGTTGAACGATTATACGGTATGGCTCCGATGTTTGGGATGAGCGATATCCGCCTGGCCTTAAGCCAAGCCAAGCGCGATCAGATCCTGTCTATTCCTGATCTGATGGATGTTGCCCGTTTTAACCGCGGTATCGCCGGGATCCAGAAATTCTTCAAAGACGCGCAATGCGAAAAAGAAGCCCTGATGGATCTGGTCAACGGACTGGAAGCCTATCTGACCTTAGCCGAATCCATTGAACGATGCTTCAACGGAGCGTATGAAGTCTTGGATTCCGCATCTCCAAAACTCAAAGACATCCGCAGACATCTCCGTTTGACCCAAACTAAACTTCAGGATACGGCGGCATCCTTCATTCAGAAACATGCTTCATCATTGACCGAACCGATCTCCATGGTGCGCAATGACCGTGTCGTTGTTTTGGCTAAGAATTCCGAAAAGAATACCTTTAAAGGCATGATCCATGGTGAATCCGCTTCCGGTCAATCCGCTTATGTGGAACCGCCGGTCCTGGTGGAACTCAACAATGCCTTGGCGTCTTTACTGATCGATGAAGAAGAAGAAATCAAACGGATCTGTTATGAACTGAGTCAAAAGATCGAGCCCTTGGCGGATGCGATGGAAGCCCATCTTGAGACCGCTGCCGAACTCGATGCCTTGTTTGCGAAGGCCCGTTTTGGAAACAATACCCAAGGAATCACTGCGCTCATCAGTCATGATCTCTATCTTAAGGATGCCCGGCATCCTTTGATCGATCCGGTGTCTGTCGTGGCCAATACCTATCGATTGGATGAAAAACAACATGTCTTATTGATTACCGGACCCAATACCGGGGGTAAGACCGTATCTTTAAAAATATTGGGTTTGTTTTGCCTGATGGCGTACAGCGGGATCCCTGTGTGTTGCGATGAGGCCCGCATCCCGTTGTTTGGTCAGATTTTCGTCGACATCGGCGATGATCAGTCAATCGAACACTCCTTGTCGACTTTTTCAGCCCATCTGTTGAAACTGTCCGAAGTGACTGAAAAAGCAGATGAGCATTCATTGGTCCTTTTGGATGAACTGGGCGGAGGAACCGATCCGATCGAAGGTGAATGTCTGGCGATGGCGGTCCTCAATGACCTGCGTCAAGCCAAAGCCTGGGTCGTTGCGACCACCCATTATGCGCGATTGAAAGAATACGGCCTTCAGCACGATGACATCATTGTTGCTTCCATGGCCTTTGATATGACCACCATCTCACCGACCTATCGTTTCATCGAAGGTTTGCCTGGACAGTCGTATGCCTTTGAGATCGCACGACGCTTCGGATTAAAATCCAGTGTCATCGATGAAGCTGTCGAATACAAAGCTCAAGCCAAGACCCAACAAGCGATCCTGACTGAGAAACTGCAGGCTGCGATCGAAGAAAACCGTCGCATCAATGATCTGATTACCGAAAAGGAAACAGCCTTGGTTCAATCATTGGCAGAAGTGAAGGCCAAAGAAGACGCCTTAGAGAAAAACAGACAAGCCAGACTCAAGGAAATCGAAGACGAGGCTCAGGATTATCTGAATCTTGTCCAGGAAGAAGCAGAAACCATTCTCTCCGACATGCGTAATTCAAAAACAGCACCGATCCATGAAAACATCAGCCGTAAAAAAGACATCGATGCGTTGGTCAAAGAAAAAGTCGAAGAAGCAAGCTTGGATAAAGTGAAAATCGGACAATGGGTCAAGATCACCATCACCAATCAGGTGGGTCAGGTCGTGGCCATGCGTAAACAATTGGCGACGGTCTCTGTCAATGGCGTCAAACTGGAAGTACCGTTGACGAAATTGGCTTATGCCCCGACACCTATCGCCCCAAAGACCATTCAGATCACTTCACAACGACTGACCTCGGTGCCGTTAGAAATCAACGTCATCGGATTGACCGTCGAAGAGGCACTCAATGAAGTCGATCATTATCTGGATGACTGTGTCCGGGCCAGGATGCCTTTTGCGCGTTTGATCCACGGTCACGGGACCGGAGCCCTAAGATCAGCCATCCATGGGATGCTGAAATCCAATCACTTTGTGGAATCCTACCGATTGGGTCAGCAAAGCGAAGGCGGGGTAGGGGCCACCGTGGTCTATTTCAAAGGATCCTCTAAAAATGAATCTCAAAGATAAACTCAATACCTTACCGATGGAGCCCGGTTGTTATCTCATGAAAGATGCGTTGGGCACCATCATCTATGTCAAAAAAGAAAAAAAACTGAAAAACAGGGTCAACCAGTATTTCGTGGGAGCCCATGATCATAAGACCACCAAACTCGTCTCCAACATCGTCGATTTCGATACGATCGTGACTCGTACTGAAAAAGAAGCCTTGATTCTGGAAATCAACCTGATCAAGCAACATCGTCCCAGATACAACATCATGTTTATGGACGATAAGTCGTATCCCTATCTGAAACTGACGCAGGAAGCATACCCGCGTCTTAAGGTCGTCCGCGATCTGAAAAAAGACAAGAAAGCGACCTATTTTGGACCTTATCCGGATGCCACCGCAGCCCATCAGATGCGCAATCTACTCAATGATCTGTATCCGCTAAGAAAATGTGAAGTGATGCCTAAGAAGGTCTGTCTTTATTATCATCTCGGACAGTGTCTTGGTCCTTGCCAATTTGAGATCAAAGCTGAAGTTTATAAAGCCATGGTCGATGAGATCACCGATGCGCTTCGCGGCAACAACAAGCACCTGAAACAGAAACTTCAGTCAGAAATGGACAAAGCGGTTGAGAAACAGCTCTATGAGAAAGCGGCAGAATACCGTGATTATCTGAAATCTCTGGATTACGTCAAGGATCCTCAAAACGTTACCAAAGACGATCAGCGTGATACGGATGCGTTTGCCTACTTTGAAGACAAAGGCTACATCGCCATCCAAGGATTACTGCTGAGACAAGGCAAGATCCTGGATCGCACGTTTGTCTTACAGGAACTGCATCAGGAAGCGCAGGAAGCCTTCATCGAGTTTATCCTGCAGTATAACGCAGATCAGCCCAAACCGGCATTGTTACTACTGCCTTTTGGGGTCGATATCAGTTGGCTTAACGAGTTGGAGGAATACAAGATCCACCAGCCTCAGCGCGGTAAACAGAAAGCCATGCTGGACATCGTCAGTGCCAATGCGAAACAGCAGCTTGAACAAAACATTGAGATGATGGCCAGAAAACACGCTGATCATGAGGAAGCCCTGAAACAGTTGGCGGCTTTACTCAAACTCAACGAGGTCGAACACATCGAACTTTACGATAACTCCCATATTTCCGGTGCTTTTGCATCAGGTGCCTGTGTCGTGTATGAACACGGCTTGCCCAGTAAGAAAGATTACCGGCTCTATGATGTCCATCAGGGCGCTGATGATTTAAAAAACATGGAAGAAGTCATCTATCGGCGCTATTACCGGATCCTGAAAGAAAAGGGAAAACGTCCTTCTTTGATTTTGGTCGATGGCGGGCTCAATCAGATCAATGCGGTCAAAAAGACGCTGGCTCTGATCGATGTCAGTGTCCCGGTGGCGGGTCTTCGCAAAAATGACAAACACGCTACGGCAGAGCTCTTGGATGAAAACGGGGAAACCATCGATCTGAGAGAACACAAAGCCTTGTTTTTCTTATTGACCCGCATGCAGGATGAAGTCCATCGTTTTGTCATCACCCATCATCAGAAACGCCGGGCCAAAGGTCAGATCGCTTCGATCC
>CAZLWH010000093.1:0-5854 GCA_964563265.1 uncultured Erysipelotrichaceae bacterium | reverse complement strand
CATCTATGTACCGTAACCATCATTTCAACTTGATGGAGTCTAAGTCTAGGGCTTGAACGGTTTATCCATATTATATGACGCCAATCCGTAATATAGACGATGAATCGCGATTTACAAACCTAAAACTAAACTCTACGGACCGATCCTGGGTTTCTTTATAAATGCTTCCTGTTTCTGTTTGATTTCTTAAGCCCAAGACAGGCATCAAGAATCAATCGAACACAGGCTGCTTGGGTCATATAAAAAACCGTGATCAACACGGTTTGTTAAATTTCATGGGGATGAGAGGGTCCTTTGAGTTCCAAGGCATAGAATTCAAGATCCAGCCAGTGACCAAACTTATAGCCGACTTTCTTGAGGGATCCGCTATGCGTGAATCCAAACTTCTGACACAAAGCAATACTAACCTTGTTTTCTGAATCGATTCCGCAAATCAAGGTCTTCAATTCCTTTTCTTCGCACACTTCCAGGATCTTGGTCATCATGGCCTTCGCGATGCCTTGATTGCGCGCTTTACTGTCCACATAGATCGAGAGCTCCACCGTATACTTGTAGGCAGGACGAGCCCTGAAAGGGCCATAGGTGACATAGCCAAGAATCACGTCATGATCTTGCGCCACATAGACCGGAATCCCGGATTCTTTCTTATGATTGAACCACTCCAACTGTTCTTGAAGGGTGGCTTTCTGATAAGAATAAACAGCCGTGGTATTGATCAAGGCATCATTAAAGATCTCAAGGATCTCAGGGATATCGTTTTCTGTCGCACAGCGTAAGTTCATGGGTTTCTCCGATACAAGGGGAGGATAGAGCTTCTGATGGTAATCCGTCGATACGTAACCGCTATAACCAAGGTTTGATTTCAGGACGATCCAAGAAAGCTTTGGTCAGTTCCTGTTCATCAGGACAATGGAATTCACCCAGTTTGATGGAGGGTTTGGTCTTGCCGTGATAATCACTGCCTAAAGTAATCAGTTTTTGATGTTTGATGGCCTTATCGCGGTAATACGCGATCTGCTCGGCCGTGTGATAGGTACTGTAGACTTCGATCCCGTCGATGCCTAAATCCAGGATCCCTTCCAACAGGACCGTATCCATTTTAATGTTGTTGGCGGGATGGGCCAAGACTGCCAATCCACCCGCATCTTTGATCCTCAAAACAGCTTCTTCTGCTGTAATGAATACTGTTTCTGAACTGGCCGGTTTTCCTTGAGAACACCAATCCCAATAGAAATTCAAAACCGGGTTGTCAGATCTGGATCCGCCCTGACGATAGGGCATCAGGATGGGATGATCCGCGTTTTCAGGATCGACCAACGCAACCTCTGCGATCATTTCTCCGGTCAATACCCCATCGATCGCAGTCTTATCCAATTCTTCCTGGATAAGATGGATCCCCATCTCACGTACTTTTTTGGTCCGGATCACAGATCCTTCCCGTTCAGCCTGGATGATGTAATCTTCGTAGACACCAAACCAAGGTTCATGTCGATTGATACCATAACCCAGGATATGAAGATTGAAGCCATGAAAATCACAATCGATCTCGATCGCAGGAATGACTTTCAGATCCAGGTTTTGTGTGATGACCGATTGACGGGCTTCTTCAACGGCCAAAACAGAATTATGATCCGAGATCGCAATGATCTTGAGTCCGTTATCGCTGCATAAACTGACCAATTCAGAGGGCGTATGCTGGCCATCCTTACTGCAGTTTGAATGCATGTGTAAATCGATCTTGTTGTGTTTCATGGTTGCTCCTAAGGATAGACCTCGTAATGACACAGGTTTTAGAATGCTTATAGCGCTTTTGACCAATCATTAAATCATTGATCTGAGTGACTTCAAGGGGTTATGGGAATCTATGACTTGGATAACATGACAGTCCTTGTTTCTTGAGGAATATCAGAGGAGGCTTGGTTTCTACCCTCTTGGCGATGATCTTCAAATTCCAGCTCATCGTCAAGGTCATGATCGAGCGTGTCAAGGCTGCATTCTTTTTGATAGATCCAATGCCTTACCAATAAGGCATCGCGGTCTTGAGTCGGTCATAGAAATACCCCAATGGGGTGGGGTATTCGCTGATTTTCTTTTAAGGAAAGGAGAATACCAGCACCCTCATTATACGATAAGTTAAATGAACTTTTAAACCCATTTACACGAGTTTATCACTCAATCATACTGAGGGACACTTTATGGCGCTCATGGTCGATCTCAATGACCGTGACGGTGACAATATCCCCGACCGCAACTTTTTCATAGGGCGAAGAAAGCTTGTCTTTTGAGAGCTTTGAGATATGGACCAAGCCATCGTTTTTAAGGCCGATGTCGACAAAGGCACCGAAATCGGTGACGTTTCTGACCGTGCCTTCTAAGGATAAGCCGACTTTGAGATCTTCCAGTTTGACAATGTCACTGTGCAATAAAGGGCCATCAAAACGTTCACGATAATCTCGAAACGGCATCGCTAAAACACTGAGGATATCTTTGACGGTATAGGGATCAGAATTCAATCGGGTGGCCAAGGCTGCCGCATCGGCACCAGCCAAAGCCGGTCCTTTATTCTCATCATTAAGGGACTTGATCTGCAGTTCAGCCATGATTTTTCTGGCCAGGCCATAACTTTCCGGATGGATGGCTGTCCGATCCAGTTCATCTTTTGCTTGCGGAAGTCTCAAGAATCCTGCGGCCTGTTCATACGCTTTGGCGCCTAAGCCCTTGACTTTCTGTAACTGAACACGGCTATTAAAGAGGCCGTTCTCATTGCGGTAAGCCACCAATGATTTGGCGACGTTTTTATTGAGTCCTGCGATATGGCGAAGCAGTTCTTCACTGGCGGTATTGACGTCGGCACCGATCCGGTTGACCGTTTTTATGACGGCGAAATCGAGGCGTTCCTGAAGTCTGGCAGGGGCCAGATCGTGCTGATACTGACCGACACCGATGCTTTTGGGATCGATCTTGATCAGTTCAGATAAAGGAGCCAATAAGCGTCGTGCGATCGAAACGGCTGAGCGTTCTTCGACGTGCAGGTCAGGGAATTCTTCTCGGGCCAGATCACCGGCACTGTAGACAGAAGCGCCGGCTTCTGATACCATCGCATACCGCGCTTGGATGTCCGGATTGTTTCTTAAGATCTCCGCAACAAAGGCTTCCGATTCCCGACTTGCGGTTCCGTTACCAATGGCGATCAGATTGACTTGGAATTGTTTGATCAGACTGATGGTTTTTTTGATGGCATCTTCTTTTTTGTTGACTGGAGGATGGGGGAAGATCACATCGATCTTTAAGAGTTTTCCGGTGGAGTCAATGACAGCCAGTTTACAGCCTGTCCGATACGCGGGATCCAATCCTAAGATGACCGAGCCTTTCATTGGAGCTTGAGAAAGCAGTCTTTCCAGATTCGATGAGAAGACATCGATTGATTTTTCTTGCGCTTTTTCAGTCAGACTCGCGCGAAGTTCTCTTTCCAAGGAAGGATAAACCAGACGTTTCAATCCGTCTCGGATGGATTCATCCAATAGGTCATTGACGATGGATTCTTTCCCGTGGGTCCACTGATTCAATTGATATTTTGCGAAACGCTCTTTATTGTAGTCGATGGAAACATCCAGGATCTTTTCGCGTTCACCACGATTGATGGCCATGATACGGTGAGGGGCTAAAGTTGAACAACGTTCACTGTAGGTGTAATAGACTTTATAGGTCTTGGCTTCATCGATCGCATTCTTGGCCAACTTGATGATGATTTTGGCTTCACTGAGTAAAAGATCACGGATCTTCTGTCTCAGTTTCGCATCATCGCTGACCATTTCAGCCAGGATGTCTTTGGCCCCTTGGATCGCTTCTTCAACGGTCAGGACTTGTTCAGTGAGATATTTTTTGGCTTCTTCTTCGACACTGCCTTTGATCGGACAAGTCAAGATCCACTCTGCCAAGGGTTTGAGTCCTTTGGCGATGGCATCGGTCGCTCTGGTCTTGCGTTTCTGTTGGTAAGGACGATAGATATCTTCGACGGTCGCCAGGGTTTCACAGGCATCAATCTGTTTGATCAGTTCTTCGGTCAGTTTGCCTTGGGTCTCGATCAATCGTTTGACGTCTTCTTTGCGTTTGGCTAAGTTTTTCTGATACTGAAACTGTTCATCGATGTATCGGATCTGTTCTTCATCCAAGCCTTTGGTGACTTCTTTACGGTAACGGGCAATGAAAGGGATCGTATTGCCTTCCATTAAAAGATCCAATGTATTCTTGACTTGTGCGTACGATATTTTTAAAGTGTTCGCAATCGGTTGTATGAGTTTTTCCATGGTTTCTCCTTCAAGAGATAAAAAAAGCAAAGCCGTTGGACTTTGCGGATGGTCCACTAAAATGGTACTTTATTTTAGCCATTTAATCAAGGTGCTTAATCATGCACGACACAGATTAGGGTTGGCTTTGGTGTTGATGGATCTTAAACTTAGTTTTCTTCTCCGAATAGAGTTTCCATAATGGCCCCAACATGTTTCTCACCAGTACAGGCAATCAGGAAGACCGAAACATTGGATAATGGGATGTTTGCCTCGAAAGGCAAACGGACAACACCGCCACATGCTTCAAGGATGATCTTGGCTGCCGCATAGTCCCAAAACTTCAAATGACTGGAGATATAGATATCGTGAGTGCCTAACGCAATACGGCATAAACTTAATGCACCCGATCCGATACAGCGATGGGCGAAGATCTCATCGTTCAGTTTTTTACCATTGCCGCCTTGTTCATTGATCGCCAGAAAAGTCTTGATGTTCATGTCCAATATAGATTGGTGCAAGGTTTTCTCACTCAGCGCTTCAATTCTTTTTCCGTTGACCCAAGCCCCTTCGTTTTGGATCCCCAGAAAAAGAAGATCCTTAGCCACATCATAAACAAAGCCAAAGACAGGTATTTTATTTTCATAATAGGCCACTGAGATCGCATAGTCTTCTTTACGCCGATAGAAATTCTTCGTCCCATCGATCGGATCGATGACCCACATCTTCTCACTGACCTCGTGAGACTCATCTTCTTCAGAGAAGAACGCTGTATCCGGGAAAGCACTCAATAAAGCCTGAGTCAGATGATCCTGAACCATCAGATCGAGGTTGGTGACGATGTTGTCGAAACTGTCTTCTTTGATTCTGACTTCATCGATGGTTTGACTCAGTAAGAATGTTCTTAGTTGAGGTAAGTAGGCTTTCAGATATTCGATCTTTTTTTGCATGGTTAACTCCGATTTTCATGATTGAACCCTTATATTATCCATTGCCAATCGAATCAAAGCAAGAAACAATCACTAATCATACGATTCAAAATACCCTATTCATCACTCTGATCTCAAGAAAAGCACCTATTAAAAACCATGGGACCATTTATCTTACTTGGACCAGACTTCTCCATATTCCAACTTCTTCTCGAATTGAGACAAGGCATAGGTACAGATCGGATTAATCTTCAGATCGTTCTTATGAGCATAGTCAACAGCGTAAGCAACCAGTGCTGAACCGGCGCCTTGTCCTCTCAGACTTTCACCGATGATGGTATGCCAGATCGTTAAGACCTTATTTTCAACAGTGTATTGAAGCTGTCCTTCAGGCTGTGTGGCATCACTGCCAATATAAAACAGATTGTGGGCTTCTTTAATCGTTAGCATCAGTGCTTCCTCATTTCAATCACCAGATAGTGACTGTTTTCTGTGGCTTGGATGGTCAAGCTTTCTTCGATGCTTTCCAAGGCATCTCTCATCACCAATTCTACGCCGTTGATCAAGGATCTGCCTTCAATCAAGACCAAATAGGCCTGACGGTCAGTTTTAACTTCGAAACTGATGGTTTTGCCTGCA
>CAZLWH010000092.1:5422-5865 GCA_964563265.1 uncultured Erysipelotrichaceae bacterium | reverse complement strand
GATGTGATCGCCGCCTTAGGGCTTCTGATCATCCTTTCGCCCTTGCTGATCGTCATCGGTCTGCTCATCAAACTGGAAAGCCCAGGTCCTTTACTGTTCAAACAAATTCGTCTCGGTTTGGATTCCAAGCCTTTTACCATTTATAAATTCAGGACCATGGTCAACCATGCCCCACGCAATATCCCCACCAACGCATTGAACGATCCTCACACCTATGTGACCCGGATCGGGCGTTTCCTAAGACTGTTCAGTTTGGATGAACTGCCTCAGCTGATCAACATCCTACGCCATGACATGTCCATGATCGGCCCCAGACCAGTCATCCCTGAAGAAACCGATCTCATCGAGCGGCGCAAAGCCTTGGGTGCCGATCAAATCCTGCCCGGGGTCACCGGCTATGCCCAAATCAACGGAAGGGATGACCTTGACTATGTGGTCAAGTC
>CAZLWH010000092.1:0-5412 GCA_964563265.1 uncultured Erysipelotrichaceae bacterium | reverse complement strand
ACTATGTTCAAAACGTCAGTGCAAGCCTGGATCTGAAAATCATCGTTTTAACCGTATTCAAAATCCTTAAATCAGAACATGTCAGCCATTAAACGGAAAGGAAACTCATGAACGACACCATCGCTTGGTTTAAAAAATACGCCGTCCTGGAATGGGTCCTCTTGGCTCAGCCTGTGATCGATATGGTCACGGCTTTGCTTCAGAAAGAGCCTTCAGCCACCTCGGTTGGGGTCATTGTCCGCATGGCCTTCATGATTGGTCTAATCATCATGGTGTTTTTCCAACCGAAATCGAAACTGCGCACCCTGACCTTGGTGTATGTGGTCGGGATTGTCGTCTACAGCGCAGTCTTTTTGAGTGTGATGCTGTGGCACAAAGACAGTTCTGTCCTGTTTGTCGAAGTCAAAAACATTGCCAAGGTGTTTTATTTCCCCTTGTGTTTCTTAAGCATCCTGACCCTGTTGAGCCGATCCAAAGTGTCCTTCAACCGTCAGGTTTTGGTGATCAATGCGGCAGTCATCGCAGCCATCTTGGTCATTCCGACCTTGTTCGGCGTCAATTTCAGCAGTTATTCCTACAATAAATTCGGATCCAGCGGCTGGTTCTTTTCTCCCAACGAGATCTCCGCGATCGTAACGATCCTCTTGCCTTTCGTATTTGAAGCGGCCTTGAAAGACAGGACCCAGAAAGTCAGACTTTTGTATCTGGGTGCCTATCTGATCGCCATCCTGGTCTTGGGCACCAAAGTCCCGTCCGTGGGGATCGTGATCATGATTGCCTTGACCGCCATCACAACGTTAAGGACGATCCTGAAGGCCAAGTCGACGCTCACGGTGTCTAAACGCATGCCTCAGCTCTTGGTTTTCGTCACCGTCTTGTCGATGGTGGCCTTTCTGCAGTTCAAGACCGTCAGTAACCAATATGTCCCGATTTGGGATCCCGATGATATTCCGGTGACCACGGTCCCCAAAGACAATGTTGACGACATCGATCCCAGCGTGGCCTTTTATAAAACGCTGGAACCGTATCAGATCAAACTGATGAATCTGGTATTCAGCAGCCGTGACCGTTATTTCATGGCCCTTTCGGCCCTGATGGATCAAGCCCCCCTTGAAGAAAAACTGGTCGGCATGGGCTATACCGATTATGACAAAGTCTATAAATTCAGTAACCGCAACATCGCAGAAGTGGATGTCTTGGATATCTTTTTCTCTTACGGCTGGGTCGGTCTGGGCTTGTTTATGGCCCCGTTGATCGGTGTTTTGTTCAGCCTGCGCAAGCGTTTCTTTACCACAATGAAATCCTGGGTGAGCAACGAAAGTCTCAGACCCAATCTGATTTCACTGGTGTTGGTCATGGGGATTTCGCTGTTTAGCGGGCATGTCTTGACGGCACCGGCAGTCAGCTTGTATGTCGCCGTCATTTTGGCGATGACCCTCATCGAAGGCAAGCGAAACGATGAAAACACCTCAGTTTGAATCGATCTTGGGCTCTAAGGTCGATGTCTTGACGACATCGGCTCTTTTAGAGTCGATCCAAAGCGACATCCAGTCGCATCGGCCGATCCGCATCGTTGCCATCAATCCCGAAAAGATCATATCCTGTCGAAAAGACAGGCCACTGCAAGCGTTGTTGAATAACTTTGAGTATAAGATCCCGGATGGGATCGGGATCATCTTGGCCTCTAAGCTCCATCAAGGCCACATCAAAGAACGTATCACCGGTATCGATACGATGCTTTCACTGTGTGCCTTGGCTCAAGATCATCAATATCGTCTTTTTCTCTATGGATCCAAACCTGAGATCTTGGCTTTGGCAAAGGCTCAGTTGGAACTTCGATATCCCGGCATCCACATCGTCGGCATCCTGGATGGCTATCAAGACGATCCGCAGAAGGTCTTGTCGACCATCAATCAAGCTCGACCCGATCTGGTTTTTGTGGCTTTGGGCAGCCCCAAACAGGAACACTGGATCAGCCAACATCAGCAATCCTTGTCTGGCAGTGTCCTGATGGGCGTCGGCGGGTCTTTTGACGTCATCAGCCAGCAAAAAGAACGGGCCCCGGAAGGCTTTCGCCGCTTGGGCCTGGAATGGTTTTACCGTTTACTGAAAGAACCAAGCCGTCTGTTTCGACAGACTAAACTCATGAGTTTTGCCTGGTTGGTCCTGACCCGTTGGGGAAAGCGGTATACCGTATGACCCACAAGATCCTTTTGGTGGTCCCCGGGTATCCGACCCAAGCCAAACCCTACAACAACATGTTTGTCCACAGCCGAGTCAAAGCCTATCGTGACCATGGCCTTTTGATCGAAGTCTTTTCGATTGGCAAACACATCGAAAACTCGGTCTATGAAGGCATCCCGGTCATTTTTGGGACCCCTAAGACTTTGGCAGATCATCTTAAGACCCACACCTATGAGAAGATCCTGGTTCATTTTCCCATCCGAAAGACCCTATGGGTCCTGAAGAAACATGCCCCTTTGACTCCGAAAGTGATGTGGTTCCATGGCTATGAATCCGTCCATTGGACCTCGCGGGTCGGGTTTTTTGAACCCAAGACGCTGCATCGTTTATTGGCCTATATTCCCCTCAATATCCTTCAGCGCTCGGTGTTAAGACGTTTCATCCAAAAAACTCAAGCGCCGCTGCATCTGGTCTTTGTTTCCAACTGGTTGAGAGAGACCTTTATTCGGGATGTCCGCTGCGATCTGACCAAGATCCCCAGTTCCATCATCCCCAACGCCATCGACAGCACGATCTTCACGTATACAATCAAAGATCCTTCCTTACGGACCAAAGTCCTGTCGATCCGGCCGTATTCATCGCGAAAATACGCCAATGACCTGGCCGTTGAGGCAGTATTGAAACTGTCCAAACAACCGGGTTTTGAGGCTTTCAGTTTTACTTTTGTCGGTCAAGGAAGGCTCTTTGATCCCTTGATGGCGAAGTTGCGTCATCTGGACAACGTCACGATCCGCAAGACCTTATTGACCCATCAGGAAATCAAGGCTTTGCATCAGACCCATGGGGTCATGCTGATCCCGACCCGCCAGCATTCCCATGGGGTCTCGATGGGAGCAGCCACGAGCAGCGGATTGGTTCCGATCGCTTCAGACAACACGGCGATCCCGGAATTCCTCGATGACACCTGCGGCTTTTTGGCGAAGGATGCCCAAGCGATGGCGCAAGCCATGAAAGCCTTGGCGGATGATCCGGCGTTGTTTAGTTCAAAAAGCAAAGCATCTTCCCTTAGGGTCCGGATTCAGTGTGACCAAGAGGTCATCTTGAGACAGGAACTGGCGTTGATCTTAGAAGGCTTAGCGCAAGCATCCTCATGAAAAGTAAAAACAGTCTTCTTAATTTTTTCAGCAGTTACTTCATCTACTTCATCCTGGTTATCTTGGGCATTTTTAAAGTCAGGATATTTCTGAGCCATCTGGGTCAGGATCTGTATGCCTTAAACCAGCTCTATGTGAACCTGTATTCGTATCTGGCGATTGCTGAAGGCGGGGTCGGTATGGCCCTGATCTATCGGCTCTATCCCCGTTTCGCCCAACACAAGAAGGACGAGATCAACGCGCTGTACAGCGGGACCGTGATCATTTACCGCTGGATCGGTCTGGGCGTGATCCTAAGCGGCTTTGTCTTGGCTTTGGGGATCCCGCTGATCATCAAAGACAATACACTGCCCAACCTCTATATCCTGTTGACGTTCATGCTGTTTGTGATCCGCAGTGCCGTTGATTATTTCTTCATCGTGCCCCGATTGATCATCCAAGCCGATCAGAAGATGTATAAAGTGAACCTGCTGATCTTCGGGAGCCGTTTCTTCATCATCTTGACTGAGATCCTGATCATCATGGGGGGCCATGATTATGTCTGGTCTTTGGTTCCGGGCATTCTGTTGACCTTGTTGGCCAATATCCTGATCAACCGCCATGTCAAAAAACTCTATCCCTGGCTTAAAAAGGGTCCTCTGAAAGACTTCAGTACCACCAGTGACACTCAACATCTGCTGCTTCATAAAGGACTGCATCTGATCACCAAAAACATCGACATCGTCCTGATGAGTTATTTCTTAGGGGCCCTGTCGGTTACGATCTATGCGGCTTACAACTACTTCATCAAGTTTGCTTTGGATAGTTTTGAGCACCTCTTCAACGCCGTCAAAGACGCCATGGGCTTGCTGTTTCAGGAAAAAGTTCCGGATGACGTGTTTTATCTCAACATCAATAAGTTCATCACCCTGTGGATCGGCAAGGCGTATCTGACCGATGCGCTCACTTTGATTCTGATTCTCATCCTGGTCTATGTGAGCACCATGAGACAGTCCTTTGAGCTCACGAAAACAGCTTTGGGCAAATTCAAGGAAACCAAACGGATCGCTGTGATCCAAGCGGCCCTCAATCTGAGTTTGTCGCTGCTTCTGGTGACGCCGCTGGGGATGAAAGGGGTCATCCTGGGCACCATTATCTCGTTCTTTCTGACAGATTTCTGGTATTACCCGCGGGCCATCTACAAGACCGCCTGTCATCAACCCTGGGCATCTTACTATAAGACACAAGGTCTTAACCTGATCGTCTTGGTGTTGGTGCTCAGCGGTTCCCAAGCCGGCTTGAATGTGTTGTTTAAAAATGCGCAAGACTTGACGTTTGGCGGTTGGCTGGTGTATGCCGTATGTTCAACCTTGTTGGTGGGGGTGTTGGCCATCGGATTGAGTCTGATCGTTTCCAAGCCCTTTGAGCGGGTCTTACGCAGCGTGATCCGGGTCATTTCCAAACCCAAGGTTCATCACTCGTAAACAGACAGTCGTGGTATAACATGAATCGAGCAGTACAGAAACAAACAAAGTCGGGAACACAGTGTTCCCAAAAGGAGAGACCATGATCAACGTGATCGGTTTAGGATACATCGGCTTACCGACAGCACTCATGCTGGCGGCCCATGGCCAACAGGTCGTCGGATCGGACCACAATCCAGCCCTCATTGCGCAATTGAACCAAGGCAAGGTGCCTTTTGAAGAAAAAGGCTTACCTGAACTGTTTGAACAGGCGTTTAAAAACGGGATCCGTTTTGAATCTCTGGTCCAAAAAAGCGATGTTTACATCATCGCCGTACCGACTCCTTTTGAAAAGATCACCAAGAAAATCGATCCCAGTTATGTCCAGAATGCGTTGACACAGATCCTGAAGGTCTGCGGATCCGGCGCCATCATCATCGTCGAATCCACCATCGCCCCAGGCACCTTCGATAAGCATCTTCGTCCGCTCATCACCCAACAGGGTTTGATCATCGGAAAAGATGTCCATCTGGTCCATGCGCCGGAACGCATCATCCCGGGTAAAATGGTCTATGAGCTGATCCACAATGCCCGTACCTTGGGGGCCGATGATCCGGCCATCGCCGAGAAAG
>CAZLWH010000091.1:0-5876 GCA_964563265.1 uncultured Erysipelotrichaceae bacterium | reverse complement strand
ATGCCCCGATGACGATCGATGTCGCCAACGAGATCGTGTTTAAAGGCATCACCATCCATGGCATTACCGGACGTAAGATCATGCAGACTTGGCAGCAAGGCAAAGAACTCATCGATGCGGGACTGTTGGATCTGGATAAGATCGTCACCCATATCCTTCCCTTTGAAGACTATGAACACGGATTTGAACTGATGCACAGCGGCAACTGCGGTAAGATCGTGTTGCGTGTTGGCGAAAAGGAGATCCTATGAGTATCCATGACCTCGATTTCATCCAAGCCAAAGTCGATCAGTTAAAAGCAGACGGTGTCTTTAGGGTGCTGCCTGTCTTACAAAGCGCCAACGAAGCCATTGTGACCGTTGACGGCAAAGAAGTCATCAACCTGACCTCCAACAATTACCTCGGTTTTGCGAATCATCCTCGACTCAAACAAGCCGCCATTGATGCGGTCAACCACTACGGAATCGGAGCCGGAGCGGTTAAAACCATCCTTGGCAACATGTCGCTTCATGAAGCACTGGAAGCAGCCTTGGCTGTGTTTAAACGCGAAGAAGCCGCCCTTGTTTTTCAATCCGGTTTCAACTGTAACGCAGGGATTATCCAAGCGATTACCGAAGCTGGGGATCTGATCTTATCCGATGAACTCAATCATGCCTCCATCATCGATGGGGTCAAACTCTCCAAAGCCGATAAAGCCGTGTATAAACACAGCGATATGGCCGATCTCAGACGTGTTTTGACTGAAAAACGTCATCTCTACCGCAATGCCTTGATCATTACCGACGGGGTCTTTTCGATGGATGGGGATCTTGCGAAGTTGCCTGAACTCGTTGAATTGGCGGAAGAATTCCAATGTCTGACCTATGTGGATGATGCGCACGGATCAGGCGTCTTGGGCGAAAACGGAAGAGGAACCGTCGATCATTTCCATCTTCACGGCAGAATCGACTTCACCATCGGAACCTTATCAAAAGCTTTTGGCGCCATGGGCGGTTATGTCGCCGGCAAGAAAGTCATGAAAGAATATCTGTCTCTGAGAGCCAGACCTTTGCTGTTTTCAACCAATCTCCCTCCGGCCGTTGTGGGTGCCTTACTGGAAGGCGTCAAGATGATGAGCGAAAGCGATGCATTCACCAAGGCCTTATGGGCCAACAGTGCTTTCTTTAAAGCCGAGATGGCCAAAGCCGGTTTCGACATCGGCCACAGTGAATCTCCGATCACCCCGGTCATGATTTTCGATGAAGCGTTGTGCGTCAAATTCTCGAAAAGACTCTATGAATTAGGAGTCTATGTCTCACCGATCATCTTCCCGACCGTGCCTAAAGGCAAAGCCCGTTTAAGGGTCATGGTGAGTGCTGCCCATACGCAAGCCCAATTATCAAAAGCGGTCTCTGTTTTCATCAAAGTCCGTGATGAATTTCATCAATAATCAGTTATAATTTAAGGGCTTACAGAAACTGCTTTTGTGGTTTAATTTTGACTTGAAAGTGTAGTCTTTGTATCTTAGAAACGTCGAGCATGTTGACCTGTGTGTCTGCATTCGTCGTTGATTCATCAAGGAGACTCAACCCAATGAATGTGATTCTGTATTTTACCTTATTTTTAGTCGGGGCTTCGATCTTCGTCAATGGCTGGACCGATGCGCCCAATGCCATCGCGACCGTCGTCTCGACCCGCGTCATGCATCCTAAAGCAGCCATCATGATGGGCGCCTTCTTCAATTTCTTGGGTGTCTTCTTAATGGGAACGGCGGTCGCAACGACCACTGCCAACATCATTTCGATCACCTCCGGTTCTGAAGGTCTGATCACCTTGGCGTCAGCTCAGCTGGCCATCGTCTTGTGGGCCGTTGGAGCTTGGCGATTTGGGATCCCCACCAGTGAAAGCCATGCCTTGATCGCCGGACTGATGGGCGCCGGGATGTCGCTTAATGGTCTTGCAGCGCTCAATTACTATTCTATCGCTATAGTCTTCGGAGGGCTCTTTATCTCCGTTATCGTCGGTTTGGTGGCCGGATACTTCGGCACCAAACTGGTTGCCTTTACCTTCAGAGGCGTCAACCGCCGTACTGCGAATAAATTCTTCTCCCGCGGACAATTGGTTTCAGCCATGCTGATGGCCTTTGCCCACGGAGCCCAAGACGGTCAGAAATTCATGGGCGTCATGGTTTTGGCCTTGATCGTCGGCGGAGTCATCGTTCCTGTAGCCGGTCCCATGGTCATTCCGCTTTGGGTCATGGTTTCAGCCTCAGCCTTGATGGCCATCGGCACTTCGATTGGCGGATACCGCATCATCAAAACGATGGGCATGGATATGGTCAAACTTGAGAAATATCAAGGCTTTACCGCAGAATTGATCGCTTCGGTCAGTTTACTCTTGGCCACCAATATGGGCGTTCCCTTAAGCACCACCAACTCTAAGGCCACAGCCATGATGGGTGCCGGGGCTGCCAAAGGCATCTCCAGAGTCGATTGGGGCATCGCCAAAGAAATGATCGCAGCCTGGGTCTTGACGTTCCCCGCCTGCATGTTGTTGGGTTATGTTTTCGCGATCATCATTCGCGCAATATTGCTGTAAGGAGGCATTATGAACAAAACATGGTTACAGAAGATCAAAGGCATTATCATTCCGTCAGATGTCGATTATTTCGAAATGTGTACGGTTGGGGCAGAAATCACCCTCAAAGCCGCCAATGCATTAAAGCTCGGCTTTAAAGACGGCATCATCAGCCGTGAAGAACAACTCAAAATCAAAGAAATCGAACATGAAGGCGACCATCATGTCCATAAATCCCTTCAGATCATCGAAGAGGCTTTCATTACCCCGATCGATCAATCCGATCTCGTCGACATCCTGAAATCGATCGAGAACGTGACCGACCACATCGATTATGTGTCGGCCCACATCTATATGATCAACATCAAAGAACCGGATGTTTACTATAACCGTTTCATCGACATCATGGTCCTTCAGTCTGAATTGGCTTTGGAACTGATGAAGAATTTAAGACGCTTTAAAAAGATGGATATGGATAAGATGTATCAGCTGATCAAGGAAATCAATACCTTGGAAGAAGATGCGGATCGTCTGTACATCGAAAGCATGAGAGAACTGTTCACCAAAGAAACCGATGCGAAACGCATCATCCAGAAGAAAGCCATCTATGGCCGTATGGAAGATACCTGTGACCGTTTGGAAGATGTTGCCAATTCTGTAGAACGCTTACTCATCGCCAAATTATAATTTCTGATCGTCTTCAGGTAAACTGAAAGAAAGAGAACTATGAAAACTTTAAATGAAGTGAAGACGTTATCCAACGGTGTTACGATTCCGGTCTTGGGTTTTGGGACCTGGCAGATTCCCAACAGTGAAGCCTATGAAGCCGTATCTTTGGCCCTTAAAAACGGTTACCGTCATATCGATACCGCAGCGGCTTACGGCAATGAAGAAGCGGTCGGACGCGCCATCAAAGATTCCGGCCTTCCCCGCGATCAAGTTTTTATCACCAGTAAGCTTCAAGCCCAGATCAAAGGCTATGATGAAGCCCTGACTGAATTCGAAAAAACCATCACCAAACTGGGTGTCGAGTATCTCGACCTGTATCTGATCCATGCGCCTTGGCCTTGGCATGAGATCGGCAAAGATTGCACTCAAGGCAACATCGACTCCTGGAAAGCGTTTGAGAAACTCTATAAAGAAGGCAAGATCCGCTCGATCGGGGTCTCCAACTTCTCCCCCAAAGACATTCAAGCATTGTTGGATGCCTGTGAATTGACACCCCATGCCAATCAGATCTCTTATTGGATCGGTCATACCCAAAAAGAAACGGTCCGTTTCTGTGATGCCCACAAGATCCAAATCGAAGCGTATTCCCCTTTGGCCACAGGCCGCCTCTTCAGTAATGAAGCCGTCGTTGCCTTAGCCAAAGAACTCAATGTCAGTTTGGCCAGATTGGCCATCCGATACTGTGTCCAAAAAGGCACCGTGCCCCTGCCTAAGACCACCCATGAAGCCCGCATGATCGAAAATGCCGATGTTGACTTTGTCATCCCGGCCAAGATCATGGCTCAATTGGACAACATCGACGAGAAGTAAGATGGCTGATAAAATCACGATACTCTTTCAAGGCGACAGCATCACCGACTGTGACCGTAATGCGATCCCGCCTTACGGCAACGGTTATGTCAGCATGATCGCCAAGGCCTATCCAGAGCTCACCATCATCAACAAAGGCATCAGCGGTAACCGCGTCATCGATCTCAAAGAACGCTGGCAAAGCGATACCCTGGATCAGCATCCCGATATCCTGTGCCTTATGATCGGAGTCAATGAAGTCTGGCATTATCTCTCTTACGGTAAACCCTATTCCGATGAACAGTATTATAACGACCTCAACCTGATCCTGGATCAGGCCAAGACCGAAAACCCGAAACTCAAGCTCATCATGATGGCCCCCTTCCTCTTTGAAGTCGGGGTCGTCCAACCCGATTGGCTTGCCCCATTGGCCAGACTGCGCAGTCTCTTCACCAAGACCGCCGCAAGCAAAGCCGATGTGTTCATTGATCTGCAGAGTGAACTCAACCTCGCTTTGGCCAACGCATCCATGAGCGATCTGGCCGGAGACGGCGTTCATCCCAGCCCCTTAGGCCATGAGATCATCGCCAACGCGGTCAAGAAAGCGCTTAACCAACTCCTTTAAAAAATCCCGAAAAGGGATTTTTTCATTGTTTGATTATGGCTTTATTTAACTAGATATTCTTAATTTTATTATCTTGAATTAAAGTTATTCTTTTTGCGGTCATATTGATGGATGTCTATGCATCAGCGTGCTAAATTGGTCTCACGGCACACGATGTTGCCTCACATAGAATCTAAAGAAAGAGAGACACACTATGGAATTAAATGATGTCATGCGCTTAAGAAGATCGGCTTATGCTTTGGACAGGAATATTACTGTGGATGACAGCGAGATCGTCAGAATCGTTGAAGAAGCCCTGCTTCATACCCCGACAGGTTTTAACTCACAAGGCCCCAGAGCCATGCTCTTACTGGGTAAAGGTCATGACCGTTTGTGGTCGATCACCTTAGAAGCCTTGCGCAAGATTGTCCCTGCGGCAGCATTTAAAAGCACGGAAGATAAAATCAAGAGCTTTGCGGCTGCTTATGGTACCGTTCTTTATTTCGAAGATGAAGCCGTCATCAAAGGCCTTCAGGAAAATTATGCTTTGTATGCGCAAAACTTTCCGATTTGGGCAACCCAATCCAACGGGATGCTACAACAGACGGTCTGGTTCGGTTTGACTCAAGCCGGTTTGGGGGCTTCACTTCAGCACTACACAGAACTGATCGAAGAAGAAGTCCGCAAGGAATTCGACATTCCCGCCAACTGGAAAATGACCGCACAAATGCCTTTTGGAAATCCGATTGCCCAGCCTTCCGCGAAAGATTTCGCACCTTTGGAAAACCGTTTCAAAGTCATCAACTGATCATATTGATTCCCGCTCACGATGAAGCTCATCGTGAGTTTTTTTATCAAAACGCTATCTAAACCCGATGATATTGGTTAAACTAAAAAGGACAACAAGGAGACACTATGGACAATTTTAAATTTCATGCCTCAACCGAGATCTTATTCGGTAAAGATCAGATCAAACAGCTTCCTGAGGTACTTAAGCCTTATGGAAGAAACGTATTATTGGCGTATGGCTCAGGCAGCATCAAAAAAAGCGGGCTCTATGACACCATCAAGACCCTGCTTAGAGACTTCAAGGTGGTTGACCTTTCCGACATCGAACCCAATCCGCACATTTCATCCGTTGAACGCGGAGCGGCATTGTGCCGTGAACATAAGATCGATGTGATCCTGGCGGTCGGCG
>CAZLWH010000090.1:0-5969 GCA_964563265.1 uncultured Erysipelotrichaceae bacterium | reverse complement strand
GACCAGTATCTTTGGGGGTGTCGTGGCTTTCAACCGAGAAGTCGATGCGGCCATCGCCAAAGAGCTCGCAGAGATCTTCCTGGAGATCATCTTGGCCCCTTCGTTTACGCAAGAAGCGTTGGACATTTTGACTCAAAAGAAAAACATCCGATTGATGAGAACAAGCATCAAACCCGGCAGAGAATACGCGAGAACGATGGTTCGTGTCGCCGGTGGTCTATTGGTTCAGGATACGGATCAGCGTTCTGCCACAACTGAAACATTAACGACGGTGACCTTTAAGAAACCGACAGATGAACAACTTAAGGATGCTTTATTCGGAGAGAAAGTCGTCAAGCACGTCAAATCCAATGCAATCGTCATCGTCAAAGATGGCCAGACCCTAGGCGTTGGTGCCGGTCAGATGAATCGGGTCGGATCTGCGGAAATTGCCTTAAAACAAGCTGGAGAAAAAGCCAAAGGCGCAACCTTGGCATCCGATGCCTTCTTCCCGATGAATGATACCGTGGCTTTGGCTGCCCAATACGGCATTGCCTGCATCATCCAACCCGGAGGATCGATCAAAGACAAAGACTCGATCACTGCCTGTGATGAGTTGGGTATTGCGATGGTCTTTACCGGAGAAAGGCATTTTAAACACTGATGAACAGGATCTTGATCATCGGCTCAGGCGGTCGTGAACATGCCTTGGCCCATTGTTTTAAAAAATCGCCGACCGTAGAAAAAGTGTATGTCGCGCCAGGAAATCCGGGAATGATCGATGTCGCGGAAACCGTGGATCTTCGGATGGATGATTTTGAAGGTTTGGCTAAGTTCGCCAAAGCCAATCAGGTCAGTTTGATCTTTGTCGGACCGGAAGCGCCTTTATCGCAAGGCATCGTTGATTTCATGCATCATAAAGGCTTGACCATCTTTGGTCCGACGGCTTCTGCAGCGCGCTTAGAGTCCAGTAAATCCTATGCGAAATCGATCATGAATCACTACGGTATCCCAACGGCCAAGCATGTGACCGTGATGAATAAAAAAGAAGCCTTTGATCATCTTTTGACCCATCCGGCCCCGATCGTCATCAAAGCGGACGGACTGATGGCCGGTAAAGGGGTAACCGTGGCCATGGATGAACAGGAAGCTTACGTCGCCATCAACGAGATCTATGCGGATGATTCGGTCATTGCTCCGGTCGTCATCGAAGCGTTTCTTCAAGGCGAAGAGTTCTCACTGATGGCCTTTGTGAACGGAGAGATCGTCATCCCAATGGATATTGCCCGTGACCATAAGCGTGCTTACGACAACGATAAAGGTCCCAATACCGGCGGGATGGGTGCCTATTCTCCAGTCCCGCAGATCTCAAAGGCTCAGATCGATGAAGCGATGACGACCATCATGAGACCCATCGCCAAAGCCATGGTTTTGGAAGGTCATCCCTTTGTCGGGGTCCTCTACGGAGGCTTGATGGCAACCAAACAAGGCATCAAAACCATCGAGTTCAATGCGCGTTTCGGAGATCCTGAAACAGAAGTCTTGTTGCCTCGGCTGTTCTTGCCTTTGGATCAGATCATCTTCGATGTCCTTTCCGGCAATCAACCGCAACTGATCTTTGACCCCCGCTTTGCGTGCGGGATCGTCATGGCTGCCAACGGGTATCCCAAGGCATACGAAAAGGGTCATAAAATCCATCATCTCGAACAGGTCAACGCTTTAATCTATCATATGGGGACTTCGAATCAAAATGGGATTATCAGTGCAGGAGGCAGAGTCTTGTGTATCGTAGAATTGGCCGAGACCTTGCCTCAGGCGGCCATCAAAGCGTATCAGGAAGTCCAAAAGATCGATGCGCCAGGCTTGTTTTATCGCCACGATATCGGACTTAAAATCAAATAAACCGCGTTGGTTAACGCCGTTTTTTTATTATAGGTGTATACTTTGTGTATGGTAAAAACCCTCAAGAAACCCCGTTTTGATCCTGAAACCCAAGCCATCCTGGATGAACTTTTAACCTGGGACAAGAAAGAAGCCTTGGTCTGGGCCTTGGATACCGCAGAACACGTCTTATACAAATTCACGGATCTCTGTCCTGATGACCCTCGTCCGTTCAACTGCATTACGACTGGACGGGAATGGCTCAATGGGACCGTGCCTTTTAAGATCGTCAGGGCCACCGCTTTGGCCGCCCACGCGGCAGCCCGCAGTGTGTCCGATCCCAGTGCCATTGCGGCAGCACGAGCCTGTGGTCATGCGATCGCGACGATCCATGTCCAGACCCACTGTATTGGTGCGGCCCTTTACGGACTGAAATCCTGTCAAGATGAGCAATCCCAAAAAGCCGAACGCGAGTGGCAGCTGGATCATCTTGCCATGATGAGAAACAACAGACCAAAGCCATGAGATCAGAAACTGAAATGATGAGCCTGATATTGGATTTCATATCCAAGGACGATAATATACGGGGAGCCTATATGAATGGTTCAAGGGCCAATCCCAACATCCCGAACGATGAGTATCAGGATTATGATGTGGTCTTTGCCTGTCATGAGATCCAGCAGTATCTGGATGATCACACTTGGATCGATCACTTTGGAAAGGTGGCCATCCTTCAGGAAGCAGATAAATCAGACACTTTGCTTTATGATCTTCCTTCTCGACCGGATTCTTATATCTTTTTGATTCTTTATCTGGATGACGTCAGAACGGATCTCTGTTTCAAGACGATCGATCAGGCCCTCAAAGAATATGGGTCCGATAGTGCGACCGTCCTGTTGGTGGATAAGGATCTTCGTTTCAAAGCCCTGGAAGAAGCATCAGATATAGATTATTGGATCCAAAAACCCAGCGCATTTATGGTGGATGGTGCAATCAATGAGTTTTACTGGTGCATGCAGAATGTGGCCAAAAGTTTGGCGCGTGATCAGTTGCCGTATGCCTTATGGATGATGAATGGTCCGATCAGAGACATGCTTAACAAAATGATCGAATGGAAGATTGCCAAGGATCATGATTATCAAGTCTCTACAGGAAAATGCGGCAAACTGTTTAAGCAATATCTGTCTTTCGATCTGTATCATCAATGGGAGTCGACCGTATGCGGTGCAGACATCGATGAGATCTGGCAAAGCGCCTTTTCCATGATTACACTGTTCTCAAGTCTCGCCCAGGAAGTCTGTTTGGCTTTGGGTCTTTCGGCTCATCACGATGAAGAGGTCAATGTGACCGCTCACCTAAAGCGTATCCATGATAAAACACGATCCGGTTGATTCCGGATTTTTAAACAAATTCATAATGCGACTTCTGAGTAATTCTTAACTAGTGTTATAATGGACTTAGAAGATATCACCACGAATGTTGACTTATTTTGAAAGAAAGAAGGAAACAAAATTGGGCAAAGCCACAGAATACTTACGTCATGAGCATGAATTCATTCTCAGTGTTTTAGAAATCGCCGAGGACGTGATAAAGTCTGGCCATCCCGCACAAGACAAATTTAAATTCGGCAATGAGTTTGTCTATTTTCTGTCGATCTTTACCGATCGCTGTCATCACGGAAAAGAAGAAAACCTCCTCTTTCCGACAATGATTCTAAAGGGCTTACCAGAGAAGGACGGACCGATCGGTATCTTACTGCAGGAACACGTTACCGGCAAAGCGTTGGTCAAAACCATTCGCAGCGATGTCGATGAAAAAGATCTGATCCGGATGATCGGACACATCGCCGAGTATTCCTTCTTTATCCGTAATCACATCGCGAAAGAGAACAATGTGCTCTTTCCCTTGGCGGATAAGATCCTGTCTTTAGAGGATCAAAATGAAATGGTGGAAAACTTTGAGATCCATGAAGAAGATGTGGTCGGCCACGGTGTTCATCAACAGCTTCATCAGATGATCGATCAGTGGCTCATCACTTACGAAATCAAAGCTTAACAAAAAGGGCTCAGCCCTTTTTGATTTTACATTTTCCGTTTTGTATTTCCCATAGGGTCCAGCTGATCCCGATCAGGATCAGAAACAGGGAAATGAATTTATACGGCAAGCCCGCATACGGTAAGGCAACGACAGAAAAAGCAATGCCCACGCTCGCAAAGAAGGCGATGACACAAGGCGTACAGCCATACGTCAGTATCCCAAACAAAACAGAGACAAAACTTAAATTAGAACCCAGACTTTCCTTGCCTTTCAATTGGGCCATGACCGTGCTTAAGTTAAGCATCAGGGCTGATCCAAATGCCATAAGCAGATTCAATCCGATGTTTAAAACAACCAAGCCCAGGCCGTAATTCAGGCTCATTTGAGAATAAGAAAGATTCAGGTTATCGATCATCCAATACAAAACAATAAAGCCCAAAAACAAGGCCAAGCCTTGGATCTTCATTTTCTTTGTCTTCAACTGTTCAAACGCAATCGTGATCATCAGTAAGCTCCTTGATTGATGACAAGTATAACACAGGGTTTATCCCTCTTGAAAGTGACATACTCTGCCAAACATCCAAAATCTTAACAAAATCTTTACTGACACTGATGACCTTTAACCCGTTTTCGTTTATGATGTAGGTAACCAGATTCATTCACAAAAAATCATACATAAGCCCCAAAAAAGGAATGAGTCAACAACGAGGATCATCATGACCGCAAAACCAAAAGTCGCCTTCATCTGTGTACACAACTCCTGCCGCTCTCAAATCGCGGAGGCTCTTTCCAAATTCTATAATGCGGATGTTTATGAGGCCTATTCTGCGGGGACACATACTCGTCCTCAGATCAATCAAGATGCGGTCAGACTGATGAAAACCCTGTATGGGATCGATATGGAAAAAACCCAGCGATCCAAAACGCTGAGTGAACTGCCCTCCATCGACATCGTCATTACAATGGGCTGTGAGGTGGATTGTCCGATGCTGCCCTGTGTTTACCGTGAAGATTGGGGATTGGAAGATCCCAGCGGACAGGATGATCAGAAATTCCTTGAGATCATCAACCAGATCGATAATCGTGTTTCAGAACTCGCAACACGGATCCTATCAGATGAGTTTGACTTAAAAACATCGATTGAGGACTAAATGAACCCGACCGAACTCCAGGCAAAACTAGAGAAGTTGGCCAAAAAGGCGCAATCCAAAAACGGAAACAAGCCCTTTCAGGTACTGATTCATTCCGACAAGCATCACCTACATTTTTCATATCCACCTGTTCAAAGTAACCCTGTTTTTCATATTGCCAGTATCGGCAAGCTTTTGACGACGGTCTTGATAATGCGCTTTGTTGAAGCGGGGAAATTGTCCTTGGATGATGCGTTGGTCAAGACCTTGGATATTTCTTTACTGGAGGGACTCTTTGAAAGCGACCCAAGCACGATCACCGTTTTGGATTGTTTGACCCATCGCAGCGGTGCTGCGGATTTCTTTGAAGGCAAGGATGAGAGAGGGAAACCGTTCTTAACGATGATCATGGAAAACCCGGATACGGTATGGACCCAGGAGATGCTTTTGAATTATGCCCGTCATCATCTGAAACCGGTTGGAAAACGCGGAGAGAAATATGCTTATGGTGATACTGCGTTTATGTTGGCGACCATGGTCCTAGAGAAGATCGAAGGAAAACCGTTGAATCAATTGCTTCAGGAGGAACTCTTTGATCCCTTAGGCATGAATGATAGCCAAGCCATGATTTATAAATATCCATTGGGAATCGCCAAAGCCCCTCAGGACATCTGGTTGGATACCCATGAAGTCAAATCACACAACATCTTGTCTGTGGATCAAGCGGATGGGGGCATTGTCTCCACACCGGATGACTTGGTTCTTTTTCAGAAGGCGCTTTACAGCGGAATGCTGATCAATCAGAAACATCTTGATCTGATGCAGCAGTGGCAGGGCATCTTCAGAGCCGGGATCCATTATGGAACAGGGATGATGCAGATCCGTTTCAATGAATTCTTCTTTTTGATGAGAAACTTTCCAAGACTGATCGGCCACATCGGG
>CAZLWH010000089.1:0-5974 GCA_964563265.1 uncultured Erysipelotrichaceae bacterium | reverse complement strand
AGTTGACTGTTGATTACTTCAAAGCCGGCTTCCAGATACAAGGCATGAAGCTCTGTCTGATGGGCCATGTCGATTTCTGAGAGAATGGCGTATTTACCGTAAGGCGCATCGATCGATTTCAGTAACGCAATCATTGCTTTGCGTTGGGCATCGGAGTAACTTGCGTAACTTGCCTCATCGATCAGATCCCCGCCGAATACCACAAAGTCCGGATTCATCGCATTGATCGAATCGATGACAGTTTGATAATAGGCATCACTGAGGGTATGCGCATGAAGATCAGAAAAATAAACAAGGTTGAGGTCATTGAAGACCTCAGGGATCTTATCTGAAGTGAGGGTGACGCGTTGGATGGTCAAACGGGTCAGTGCTCCGTTGGTGGAGTCATAAACCACGCCGATGACGCTAAAGACCAAGATAAACAGGCTGATAATCAAGACTTTCAGTTTCATAGATTCATTTTATCACAGGTCACTATTGAAAATTGTGCAGAAGGGGTATAATGGAAAAAAAGGAGAACCTATGAGAAAATTCATTGGAGTCGTGTTGGTGGTCATCGGGGCTTTGGTCCTGGCCGATACGTTAAAAGTATTTGGGGAAGATGTGGCCTTATGGAACTACTTGTGGCCCAGCGTTTTGATCCTGTTTGGAATCTCAGGCATCGTCCGCAGAGGCTCCTTTAGGATCATCAGTGCTTTTCTGATCGTGGTTGGGGGATTCTACCTGGCTAAGCATTTTGGGGTCGAATGGTTCCAGGAAAAGGAGCTGCATTTATTTGCCTTGTTTTTGGTTTTATTGGGGATCCAGCTTTTGTTCTTCAGCGGATGGACCAAGATCACACGCCGTTCCAGTAACTTCGTCAATGTGTCCAAAACCAACGGCAGAGAATTCTCAGCCTTTATGGGAGGCATGGATGAAAAGGTCTTCTCAGAGGACTTCAAGGGATGCAATATCACCGCGATTATGGGCGGCGCAGAAATCGATTTGTCCGAAGTAAAAATCAATCAGGATGTCAGGGTCGAGTGCACCGCAATCATGGGTGCTGTTGAAGTGACCTTGCCGCGCAATGTCCGTATTCTGGTCACCGGAACTCCGGTCATGGGCGGTTACGAAAACACCAATCCGGGCGATCCAACCGCGCCGTATACGATCTTTATTTCCTACACTGCCGTCATGGGCGCTGTCGAAATCCGATAATCCAAGAAAAAGAGAACCGTAAGGTTCTCTTTATTTTATACGATGGGTTTTTGTTTGACAGCCATGGCTGCTTTTTGATTCAGAATGACCGGGATGACGATCGGATTGCGCCGTGTCTGTTGGAAGAGATACGGCTCAAGTGAGGTACGTACCGCATTCTTGAGATCATTGAAGGTGACCTTGTTCATCATGGTTTTCTTCAAGGCATCATAGACGATCATTTCGGCTTCTTTCAATAAGGTCTGATTTTCTTTCAGATGGACAAAGCCTCGTGAAACGATCGAAGGACGGACCAGGATCTTGTTGAAACGGGAGTCGATCGATACGATGACCGCCACCATGCCGTTGTCGCCCAAGATCTTGCGGTCTTTGAGCACGGAGGTGGATAAGCCGGAGGCATCATTGCCGTCGACATAGATATCATCGGTCGGTACGCGCGTATCCGACAAGAAGACATCGCCGCTTCTTAAGACAAGGCAGTCTCCGTTAGACATAATAAACACGTTTTCTTTGGGAACACCGGTTTCAACACCGGTTTTTCCATGGGTCTTCAGCATCTTATATTCACCGTGCATCGGCATGAAGAATTTCGGTTTGATGAGTTGAAGCATCAGTTTCTGTTCTTCACGGGAGGCGTGTCCGGTGGTATGCAGGGAGTTCAAGAGGGAATTGGTCAAGACGTTGGCGCCTGAGCGGGTCAATTGATTGACGACGGCGTTGACCGAAAGGGCATTGCCCGGAATCGGAGAACTGGAGAAGACTACGGTATCGCCTGGGATGATGCGCAGGTGACGATGGGTCCCGTTGGCCATTCTGGACAAGGCGGCCAAAGGTTCGCCTTGGCTACCGGTAACTAAGATACAGACTTTATTGGCGGCGATGTGGTTGAGCTGTTCAGGTTCGATGAAGTTGCCGTCTTCGACCTTGATGTGTCCATACTTCTTACCGATCGCAACAACGTTTTCCATCGAGCGACCGAATACGACGATCTTACGACCGCAGGCCACCGCAGCTTCGATGACTTGACGAACACGGTATAAGTTAGAAGCGAAGGTCGCGACGATCAGTCGGCCTTGGGCTTTGCGGGTGATGTCCAACAGGGAAGCAGCCACTTCTTTTTCGGAAATGGTGAAGCCTTGAACGGAAGAGTTGGTCGAATCGCTCATTAACAGCGTTACGCCGATCTGACCGATGTAGGCCATCTTCTGATAGTCCGCATTGGCACCGACCGGAGTCAAATCGAACTTAAAGTCGCCGGTCTCAACGACACGGCCGTTTGGCGTATTGATCAAGACCCCCAGTGAATCTGGAATAGAATGGGTCGTTCTGAAGAAACCGACCTTGAAGTGTTCCGTTTCGACTCTGGAGTCATCATCGATGACTTCGATGTCGATCTTATAGTGTCTGCGTTCTTCAAGCTTCTTTTGGATCAACGCGGCTGCAAACTGAGGCGCATAGATCTTAGGCAGTTTAACGCTTTGCATCAGAAAGGGGATCCCGCCGATGTGGTCTTCATGACCATGGGTGATGATCAGGGCTTTGATCTTGTGCTGATTGCGCTGAAGGTAGCTGTAATCGGGGATGACATAGTCAACGCCCAAAAGGCTTTCTTCAGGAAAGCGTACGCCGGCATCCAAGATGATGATTTCTTCGCCGTGTTCCAGGCAATACATGTTTTTACCGACTTCGCCGAGGCCGCCTAAAGCGTAGACCAGGGTATCCGTCGCGCGGTTAAATGTCTTGTGTTGTGTGATTTCTTCTTTTAGTTCCATTAGGACTCCTACTCGATAACGATCAGGTTGTCACTGAGTGACCATGGGTCACCGGGTTCAATGTGATCGTAAAACAGTATGCCGTTTAAATGATCGATTTCATGCTGGAGAACGATGGCGGCATATCCATGTTCCTTGATGACAGTTTCCTGACCAGATAAGATATCGTAAGCTCTGATTGTAATACGGGCCGCGCGTTTAACGAAGCCTTCATGGACGATTTCTACGCTCAGACAGCCTTCGCCGCCTTTAAGGGCTGCTTGTTGAACTGAATGGGCAATGATTTTGGGGTTGGCCAAAAGATAGATTGTAGGCTCGTCGTCGTCCTGATCGACCATAACCATGATGATCTGTATGAATTCCCCAATTTGAGGCGCAGCCAAACCGACTGCGGGTCTCAGGTTATATTTTTCAGCCTTATCTTCATCTCGGCTGTCCTTCACATAACGAAGCATGCGTTTGGCGAGGGCCAAATGCTTAGCACTTAAGGGCAAGGCAACCGGAACTGATTTATTTCTCAGTTTCGGATCAGTGTCCTTAACGATGGTTTCATAGTTTATTCTCATTTAAAAAACCTTTCATTCGAACTGATGATATGTCTCTATCACTCATGACTTACTCATTATACAGAAAGTCTACCCATTTACAAGTAATATATGACCTAACTTCATTATAAGCCTATTTTTATTTGATACAATTAAAATAATGAAAACAAAAAAATTCTCTTTAAGACTGCACAAAGGCAGAGACATATCAATTCAGCTCGCCATGATCGGTTTGATGCTGATCGGATTGCTGATGAGCGGCTCTTCCGCCATGACCAGCGATGTGGTTTTGTATGCCTTAATGATTGCTTGGGTCAAGCAAGCTGTGTTCTTGGCTGCGGGTTATCTGGGGTATGTCTGGCTGTCCAAACATTTTTCGATGACCTTTGTCAGGGATAATTTCCTGTGGTTTATCGTTCTTTCGTTTATCGGCGTGATCATTCCTTTATTCTTCCATGACATCAATGGGGCCAGAGCCTGGATCCAACTGGATTTTGGTTTCGTGGCGTTTACGATCCAGCCTTCCGAATTCATCAAACTGATCAGTATCCTGGTTTTGGTACTCTATATGGGTGATGTGAAAAAGAAGGGGGCTACGTTGGGCGATTTGGTCAAGATGCCTTTGTTTTATGTCTTAGGCATGGTCGCCATCATTGCCTTTGCCCAATCGGATCTGGGCTCCAGTCTGGTCTTGTTGGGGATCTGTGTCTTGGTCTTCATGGTGGCTTCTGAGCCCAGTTTAAGGGCATATCAGTGGCTGGCCTTGTTTGTCATGATCTTGGCCATTGCGGCGATCGGATTTCTGCTGACGCCGGGCGGACTGACTTTCTTAAAAGGCCTTCACTTTATTCCCGATTATATGATCAAGCGTTTTGAAAATACGATCAATCCCTTCATCAACCGTTACGGGACCGGGTATCAGCTGGTCAGTTCGTTGATGGCTTTTGTTAAAGGAGACTGGTTTGGGGTCGGTTTCGGTAAGAGTTTACAGAAATACGGCTATCTTCCTGAAGCTCAGACTGACTTTATCTTGGCAGTCATCGCTGAGGAATTTGGATTCTTTGGGGTTATTTTGGTCAGCGGACTGACCTTGTTTATCGTCGTTAAGCTGTTTATCCATGCCTTCAAAGCCAAGACAGATACCTCTAAGATGATCTTTACGGGCATTGCGTATTATCTCTTGCTTCATTTTATCTTGAATGTTGGGGGTGTCACTGCCTTGATCCCGCTGACCGGGGTTCCATTACTGCTGATCAGTTCGGGAGGATCCAGTACCTTATCGATCATGTTTGGCTTAGGAATAGCCCAACGTCAGATCTCACTGAGCAAAACAGAGGTCCCTAAACCATGAGGATCATCGCCGGAACCTACCGGTCACGTTTATTGAAATCGGTGGAAGGACAATCCACCCGTCCAACCTTGGATAAAGTCAAAGAAGCCTTGTTTACCAGATTGGGACCTTCTGTCAGCGGAAAAGCCGCTTTGGATCTGTTTGCGGGCAGCGGCAGTATCGGTCTGGAAGCTGTCTCACGAGGCATGGCTCCGGTCGTATTGATCGATGGGGCACAAGCCGCCATCAGTGTGATCCATCAGAATATCCACGCCTTGGGCTGTGAAGACAAGACCCAGGTCTATCGGATGGATGCGTTTCAAGCCTTACGCTATCTCGGTAAGAAAGAAATCAAGTTTCATTTCGTCTATCTGGATCCGCCCTATCTTAAGATCGATCTGCTTAAGATCCTGGATGAGCTGATTCACTATGCATTGATCGAATCAGACAGTATAATAGTGATAGAAAGTCCCAGCGATGCCTCAGTGTTTGAGCATCCTGCGTTCGTTTGCGAAAAAACATCATTGTATGGTACCGTGGCCTTACACTATTACCGGAGGAAACATGATTAAAGCACTGTATCCGGGATCTTTTGATCCCTTGACCAATGGTCATTTGGACGTCATTAAAAGAGCCTCAGCCATCTTTGATGAACTCGAGGTCGTCATCATGACCAATCCCAACAAGCAATTTACCTTTAGTGTGGAGGAACGGATCACGATGATCAAAAGCATCATCACCAAGTTTCCCAATGTGACCGTATCCGCCCAATCCGGTTTGACCGTCGATTACGCAGACAAAGTCGGCGCCAGCGTTTTGGTTCGGGGCATCAGAGCTGTCATGGATTACGAATATGAACTTCAGCAAGCCACCGCCAACATGATCCTGAATCCTAAGATCGAAACGGTCTTCCTGTTGACCCATCCGCAGTGGTCCTTCCTGTCTTCCAGTGTCGTTAAGCAGGTCGCCCTCAACAACGGCGATCTCACCGGTTTCATACCGCCGGAAATCAAAGACGTCATCCTCAGCAAATACAAACAATGACCTTCGGGTCATTTTTTTAACACAATTCAACATAATTTTTTAGCACTTGACACTTGACAGTGCTAAAGGACTTGCTATAATATTAG
>CAZLWH010000088.1:2321-6137 GCA_964563265.1 uncultured Erysipelotrichaceae bacterium | reverse complement strand
CCATCTGTTTGACGCTTAAACTGTTCTTATCGTCCACCAAAGGCGTAATAAGATCCGTTAAAGCCTGTTCTAAGCTCAGCATGATTACTTAGCGTTCTTTTCTTGATGAAATTTGGTCATGATTCCCGCTTGGGAAAACAGATTTCTGACGGTATCAGAAGGTTGCGCACCGTTGTTTAGCCATTTGAGCGCCAAAGCTTCATCGATTTTGATTGCGACCGGGTTGGCGGTCGGATCATAATAGCCCAAGGCTTCAATGAAACGGCCATCGCGCGGGAAGCGTGAATCTGCTGCTACAATACGGTAGAACGGATCCTTTTTAGCACCCATTCTTTTTAAACGAAGTTTTACTGCCATAGTTAATTCCTCCTTAAATCGTGATTAGTATATCATATTATAATAGCCTGTCAAGGTTTTTTACTTGACACTATCGAATTCCCTTTTGACCCTTAGCCAAACGGGCCATCATACGCATCTGTTCTTTGGTTTTTTCGTACTGATTGATGAGGCGGTTGACCTCTTGGACACTGACTCCGCTGCCTTTGGCGATGCGCGCTTTTCGTGAAGCACGCAATAAGGAGGCGTCCTGACGTTCTTCTGTCGTCATCGATAAGATGATCGCTTTGCTACGGTTCATCGATTCATTGGCTTCTTTGTCGTTGACCTGTTGGGCCAATTGACCCATGCCGGGAAGCATCCCCAACATGGCCTTCATCGATCCCATCTTGGCCATCTGATTGAAGTTATCCAAGAGATCGTCAAAGGTAAACTGTCCATCCATCAAACGATTGGCACTGCGCTCAAGGGAGGCGGTGTCCAGTTTGGATTGGGCTTGTTCGACCAAGCTCATGAGATCCCCCATCCCGATCAAACGGTTGGCCATACGATCCGGATAGAACAGATCGTAATCTTCGGCTCTTTCGCCGGTACCGACCAGTTTGACATTGACTTGGGTCACGGTTTTGGCGGATAAAACAGCACCGCCTTTAGAGTCACCGTCGAACTTAGACACGATCAATCCGGTGACAGACAGGGCTTTATTAAACGCAGCCACCGTCGTCATGGCATCTTGTCCGCTTAACGCATCCACGGTCAACAGGATCTCTGTCGGTCTGACAAAAGCTTTGATATCGATAAGCTCTTGCATCAGCACGTCATCGACATGCAGACGCCCGGCCGTATCGATGATGATGGTATCGACATTTTCGTTTTTGGCGGCTTTTAAGCCGTCTTTGACGACCTGTAAAGCATTTTTCGTGGTTCGATCGGCATAGACTTTGACATTCAACGACAGTCCTAAGATCTCTAACTGATCAATGGCGGCAGGTCGCTGAAGATCGGCGGCAATCAGATAAGGTTTGCGGCCTTTTGATTTGAAAAAGTGAACCAGCTTGGCAGCACCTGTCGTTTTACCGGTTCCCTGTAAGCCCACCAGCATCATCGTGACCTGTTGGGATGCAGGATAGACAAAGCTTTCTTCTGTAGATCCCACGAGTTCGACCAACTGATCATAAACAATTTTCATTAAGGCTTCATTGGGTTTGAGTTTACCAAAGATCTTTTGACCCAAGGCCTCTTCTTTGATGCGTTCTAAAAAGGCATCGACGGCCATGGTATGGACATCGGCTTCCAGTAAGGCAATCTTGACTTCTTTCAGTAAGGTGTCTAAATGACCTTCGTTGATCTTATCGGTTTTGGTGAGCTTTTTAAGCGCTTCGCTCAGCGCGTTGGATAAACGTTCCAGTGCCATGATTTCCTCCTAGAGATAGCTTTCGGTTACAGGTTCCGTAATGATCAGAGTCTCTGTCTCTTCCAGTGTTTTTTGATACAATTCTGTAAAATCGCATTTGGCTTCTTCTTTTAAAACATCTGCCAGTCGAGGTTTGGTGACGGGATTGGTCACGGTAAAAATCGTACAACAGTCTTCATACGGCAGGATCGAGATCTCAAAGGTCTTGATCCTCTCCGCGATGTCGATGATTTCAAGTTTATCATAAGTGACCAATGGTCTTAAGATGTTCATCGTCATGGCTTCACTGATGACCGCCATTGATTCCAGTGTCTGTGAGGCAACCTGTCCCAGCGATTCACCGGTGACCAAAGCCAAAGCCTTGTGTTTTTCAGCAATGTCCTGAGCCAGACGAACCATTTGTCTTCTCATTAAAGTAATCGCATAATTCTGATTGGCTTTTTGATAGATCTCAAGCTGCAAAGCGGTAAACGGGACGACATGAAGTTTGATCCTGGGCTGATATGCGCATAGAACACCCAAGAGTTTCTTTACTTTTTCCAGTGCCTGAGCTGATGTATACGGCGGAGCCGCAAAGTGGACGCACTCGATCTCAACACCGCGTTTCATTGTCAGGTATGCGGCGACCGGGGAATCGATCCCCCCTGAAATCAGAACCATGGCTCTGTTTTGAACACCGACCGGAAAGCCCTGCAGGCCTTTGAAGATCTTGACAGAGACATAAGCTTCATGGCTTCCGACTTCAATTCGGACTCGTTTTTGTGGATTTTTGATGTTGACGGTATGGGATGTCGCTTCAAGGATAAAATGTCCGGCTTGAGCATTGAGTTCCATCGAATCATAAGGCAAATGTTTGTCTTTACGATGGGTCTCGACTTTAAACGTACAGGGTTCTTCCAATTTCATCAGTTCAACGGCCGTATCGATGATGTCCTGTTTGTTGCTGGTGCATTTGTGGGCTACCGAATAACTGGAGATCCCGAAGACTTGAGCCAAGGCGGTTGTGACCGGTTCATCCGGGGTTCCGTTGAGCCTGATGACAATGTGATCGAATTTATAAACACTGCTGATCAAAGGAAAAGGCTTAAGTTTGGCTTTGATGTTTTGATTAAGCGCCTTGACGAAATAACGGCGATTGTGCCCTTTAATGGAAAGTTCGCCGAAGCGAACGATGATCAGATCAGCGAAGTGGTGAGCCATATGTCTTCAGCCCTTCCTTGAGGATAAGAAGAAAGCGCTGTGCTTCTTCGATCGTATTGGTACTTCCAATACCCAAACGAATCGACCCGTTGAGGCGAGTTTCATCCAGATGCATCGCGCTCAAAGTGATCGAGGCGTGCTTCATTTTACTGTTACAGGTGCTTTGAGCCGAGACATAGATCCCGTTACTATTAAACCAGTTTAATAAGACCTCTGAACTCAGGGTCAAAACAGAGAAATTCAGGATATAAGGTGAAACATCATTCTCAGGTGAATTGATGATCACTTCAGGAAAATCCTTCAAAGCGGCGCGAAGATACACATTAATCATCTCAACGTGCTTACGGTGACTGTCATACCCTTCCAAGGCTAAACGCAGCGTCTTGGCAAACAGGATATTGTTGATGGCATTGGCAGTTCCACCGCGTCTTCCAAACTCCTGCTGACCGCCGGTGATCAGCGAGAGGATCCTGACCTTAGGTTTGACGATCATCAATCCGGATCCTTTGACCCCGTTGATTTTATGGGCCGAGAGACTGGCCGCATCGATCAGCGAGAAATCAAACGGTACTTTACCGATGGCCTGAACTTCATCGACATGAAAATAAGCGGTAGAATTCGCTTTGATGATCTTGGCACAGGCTTCAATCGGCATGATCGTCCCGATTTCATTGTTGACATGCATGATCGACACCAGGGTCGTATCGGGTCTCAGGGAGGATTTCAATTCATCCGGTGAGATACGCCCTTCTGAGTTGACGCTAAGGTAAGTGACGTCAAAACCAAACTCCTCTTCAAGCTGTTTGAAACTTTCCAACACGCTGGAGTGTTCAACAGAAGTCGTGATCAAGTGTTTCCCTTTATCG
>CAZLWH010000088.1:0-2311 GCA_964563265.1 uncultured Erysipelotrichaceae bacterium | reverse complement strand
GCAAAAGCAATGCCTTTGATGATGGCATTGTTGGATTCGGTGGCGCCTGAGGTATACGTGATCATGTCGGGCTTGATGCGTAAAAGTTGGGCAATGGTTTCCCTGCTTTTCTCAATCATATCAGCAATACGATGCCCCGCATCATGCAGGGCTTCCGAGTTGGCGTAATGGATGGGAATCAATTCGTTTTGTGTCTGAACGACGTCAGGATGGACCGGCGTACTGGACACATGGTCAAAATAAATGGGTTTAAGATTGGGCACTCTTTGAATTCTCCTTGATTAATTCATCAAAACTGGTCGGTTGGATCTTTTCAGCGGCACTCAAAGCCACTTTGATGGCTTGGGTATAATCACCGTTCCGGAAAAGCAATTCGGCTCGAGTCAGCTGGGCATCCATTTCTGGGCTGAACGGGCGGTATTTGTTGGCGAATACGATCGTGTTTTCGATCATTTCTACGGTACCAACCAGATTGTTGACGTTGTTGTAAAGACGGTATACGACATCGATTGCTTCATTGACCGTCGTGTTAAGCGAGGCCAGATTAAGCGGCGTTTCATCCAAAAGTTTATCGATCGTTCCTATGTAGCCATAGGCGCGCTTGATGTCGCCTTCATACGTTGTAGAGATATTGGGAAGCTTGAACTTGCGGATCTTGACCTGAACTTCATTCATGATCAGATATAATTTCAAAAGCTGTTTTTTAGCACGTTCTTCGTCATTTCTGGCCACAGTCAATGTCTCTTTTTGTTTATTGAGTTCTTCGTTGAGCTGATTTAGATCCTGAAGGACTTCCTTACAAGACACAAGAACTGTGCTTCCAGGCACGGAACGCTCGTCATAAAGACGGACCACACGCAATTTATCTTCAGTACAACGGCTCAGTCGAACCTCATGCACGCTTAGACCGTCCACCAATGTGTTGATCCCCAAGCGTTTGGCTTCTTTTTTTGATAACGCCAAAAGCGCGTCAAACAGCACTTGGGTCGATCTTAATTTGTCACCCAGCGTACTAAAGGCTTTTTGAAGTTCGAGATGGGCGTTTTCTTCTTTTTTCAGCTGGTCAATCAATTGCGTCAGGCGTAAGGTGTTTTCCTTGAGATGCTCTGAAACGTCCTTGGTGACGCAACGGCTGAGGCTGACCAGATCTTCCTTGGTGGTATCAGCCACCATCTCCAGGTTCTTTTTGACCTCAAGATGGGCAATGTAGATTTTTTCCTTCTTGAGTTCAGTATAAAGCCGAGAGATTTCTTCGACTTGTTGAGGAATGACCCCCTTGGCAAGTGCAATCAGCTCAGGCAAGACATCCAAGAGCTGATTGAGTTCAGCGAGGTTGCTTTCGATCTCTTTGACTTTTTCTTTGGCTTTGGTGAATTCGGAAGCAACGAGCCATTCTTCAAACATGACAAAGACATGCTCAAGATCATCGACCTTTTCTTGAAGGGACTCTATACTGATCGAGAGTTGTGCGCTTTTTTGTGACAGGATATTTTTAACATTACGGAATTGTTCTTTGAGTTCAGTGATCTGTGAACGCTGTTGATTTTCTTCTTTGAGGATCTCGTCCAGTTTGGCTTCGAGTCCGTTGGCTTCTGATTCTAGCGTAATCAGGGATGCTTCTAATGTCTCCAGATCCAAACGGCAGTCCTTCAGGTGATGGGTCAAGAGTTCATCTTCACATTCACCCAAAATCAACGCCATATTCTTAAATCGTTCTTGGATCACATCAAAATCATTTTTGAAATCATTGGCCAAAACGAAGACTTCATCTCGCACTCTGGCTAAGGCCAGTGCTTTATTGACTTTATAGGGCAATGGCAGGCTTTTTAGGACACTGTAACGGTGTTCTGCTTGATGCAGACGCTTTTTCAGGCTCTGTTTTCTAACGACCGTGAACACAATAAAAAGCATCAAAATCAATCCAAAACCAAGGATCGCCAATTGTGCTTCTTTCATACTGATGATGTCCATAAAGGCTTGCCAGCTCATCGGTTACCTCACGTTGATATTGTATCATAAATGCCTTTTCCTTAGGGAGGATTTTACATTTGACAGGGGTGCTTGTCCGTGCTAAACTAATTGAGCGTCAAACGTAGCAGACAAAGTCGAGAAGCAAAGCGTTCATCACCCACGGAAGAAAGTAAGCAAGCTGCACGCCGAAATCTCTTGGATGAACACCCCGATCGAAGATTTGTCCCTGATGATTGAAGCATACCATTAGGAGGTAAAAACATTATGTCGAACATTAACGGACCAGTATATCGCCTGTCCAGACGTCTTCAATTCTCCGTTTTAGAAACGGGCGTTGAAT
>CAZLWH010000087.1:0-6264 GCA_964563265.1 uncultured Erysipelotrichaceae bacterium | reverse complement strand
ATGGCCAAGCCGTTGCCCTCACGGATCTTTTCGAAAATGACCTCGCTGCAGGCGATCTCAAAACGGGATTTCTCATCGCTGACTTCATGATTGTTGGCCATTTTTGTGTTGATGATTTGGTTGAGGGTTTCTTGGTTCTCATGCATCCAGTCGTTGACACTGAAGTCTCCGCCGAAATTGATGATGTGAACCGCATTGTTTTTCCCGTGGACTTCTTCTCCAGCCGCAATCGTCATGTCCAGTTTCAGATCCTTGAAGGCGTTTCTCGCCTCAAGAGAGGGCGCATACTGCCCGTGATCGGTAATGGCCATAAAATCCAAACCGATCTTACGGCACATCGCCGTCACAAAGGCTGGTTCTTCCCTTCCATCTGAACGCGTGGTATGCATATGAAGATCCCCTTTATATGGGGTCAGTTCCCACAAGGCTTTATTGATGGAATAAACTCTGAATTCGATCCTTTCCTTGTCCGGAATGATCAATTCTATTTTGTGTTCCTGTTCGCCCTTGAAATAATGCGTCAAGGTCAATATCCCTTGATCAGGATAGATGACCTGATCGGGATAAGCTTCATAAGATCCGATCAAAGCATCCCGTCTCATCGGGATCACTCTGATCAAAAAGGGTTGCGTGTCTTTGAGTTCGATCTGATCCGAAACTGGACGGATCGTGATCGTCACAGCAGTATTACTAGGCATGATTTTGGGATAGAGTTCAAAACGTTGATCCATAAAGAGTCCTCACTGAACGGTGACTTAATTATACCATGACCTTCAGGCTTCATTTGTAGCTTGAGGTGCTCAATGCTATAATCATGGGGTAAACCATCAAGGGAGCCTTTTATGAATGAACCGATGTATCTGACCCCCGCCGAAATCGCTGAAGCAACGATCCAAGTCGGCATCAAGAAAACAAAAAATTCCAGTCTGAATCTCTTTGTCCTAGGGATCCTGGCCGGTGTCTTTATTGCTTTTGCCTCAGAAGGTTCCAATATGGCTGCCTTCAATCTTTTCGCCAAACCTGAGACTTACGGTTTAGGCAAAGCTTTGGCCGGCGCCATCTTTGGGACCGGATTGATGTTGGTGGTCATCGCCGGAGGAGAACTCTTTACCGGCAATACCCTGATCTTTACCGGTGTTCTGCACGGTAAGATCACGCTGAAATCGATGCTGAGAAACTGGTTCTTTGTCTATTTGGATAATCTGGTCGGATCAATACTGATCGCGTATATGATGAATGAATCCGGACTCTTCAACAGCGGTGCCAGTGGTTTAGCGGCCGTTACGATCAAGATCGCCAGTTATAAAGTCGGCTTGACCTTCGCTCAGGCGTTCTATCTGGGCATCATGTGTAACTGGCTGGTTTGTTTGGCAGTATGGATGAGCTATGGAGCCAAAGACATGTCCGGTAAGATCTGGGCCATCTTCTTTCCAATCTGGCTCTTCATCACATCCGGTTTTGAACACAGTGTCGCCAACATGTATTACATCCCTGCCGGCATCTTCGCTAAAGCCAATCCTGCTTGTGCCAAAGCAGCCATGGATCTTGGGGTCACCGCAGAAAAGCTGGACCATCTCAACTGGTCGACCTTCTTCATCAACAATCTGCTTCCCGTCACCTTAGGCAACATCGTCGGCGGTGCCTTGTTTGTGGGTGGTGTTTATTGGTTTGTTTATCTCAGAAAACCCAATTCAAATTCAAAGAAAGACCTTCAGAAATCCTGAAGGTCTTTTTTGATGGTTCCGGTTTGGTGTCGTATTGATGACTTTTCTAACTTCTTGTCTTGGCGCTAATCAGGATCGAAGCGTTGAGTATTGAAAGAAACACCATCTCCATCGAAGCCCTCCATGAAGTATAGATCAACAGTTTCTTAACGGTATTGAGTCGTGACTCATGGCCCATTTGATCAACGCTAATCTGAAACATAAAGTTGCCTTCAGTGCACAAACCTTTTAGCTCATGATTCCCAACAATGACCTGCCCAAAAGATAGCGTTATTATGGATTTTCTTAAGGGTTTCTTTGGATGATCGTGATGTTTCTTTCAATCAGAATCGGGATGACTTCGCGTTCAACGTCATCGACACTTGCCATCGAGAGAAGTGAAATCTCAGATCCGTCTTTGAAGACAAGCGTGTAATTGGGTGAATCGATTTCTTCCCCAAACCCGTTGATCCAGGTTGATCGGTATTCAAGCCGATCCAGGTCACTGTATTCAAACTGGTTGAACAACGAAAAATCATCCATTAAGGTTGATACTGTAAAAGTAGTGTTTCTTAGAGAAAGGATATCGGCCCCAAACAGCATCGACACGATGATCCCGACACTGACAAAGAAAATACTGAACCCGCGGAATAGTCTTGCATCTTTTTTACTGGTATACAGCCGCTCAAAACCGACAAACAGATCATGATCATTTTTAAACAAAAACTTGTGTACCGAAGTTTTAAACTGATAGGCCAACAGGATCGAGGCACTCAAAGCCCCAATCATCACAAATTCCCAACGCAATGGTGAAGCATACACGCTTTGGGCACTGACTATCACATACACCAAGCCCATCAGCGCAATCAACGCTGACCCAAGAATAATGACGGATAAAATCACAGCCGTAAGAAAAGAAAGCAAGGTTTGAGCCATTCTCGGAGACAGACTGAGTAAACGATGATAGCGATAAGTGCGGGCCACAGAGTCCGGCACCAGACACTTCGGCTCATAACCTTCGATCGCCAACCGAGTTTCCATCAAGTCCATGATGCGACGCTCATACTCAAAAGATGATCCTTGGATCCTCTGATACTGTTTCAAGCTTTTCTCATAGTCCCCCAACAGAAACAACTGATACGGAGGGCGGATGAAATGTCGGGTCTTGTTGATCAGAAAACTGACATACTGTTGGTTATTGATGCCTTTTGTTGGACCGAAAAGACGGGTAAAGTCCTGCGTGATGTCTTGGATCATGTCTTTAAAGCGATCCTCATCCGCACACAAAGCGTCGAGATCGCTTCGGTAACGTTCAAACCAATCTGCATAGACCATAAACACATCATTCATGACGGTCGGATCATGAATGTCTTGGAATACAAACGGTGTAAAATCATTGGGATTCAGATGATTCATCAGGATGTCCATGGGAACTGCGGCCCTATAGTCAGGTCTGGTCACCAACAGATCCAGCTTGATCACGCTTCGGGACAACAACTGCACGCTTGGGAAAAAATGATACGTAAAAACCAACTCAAAGGCACCGTAATCAATCACGATGTCTTGTTTGCTGAATTGATCAGGATCTGTTTTATCGCTTCTGTACCATCGATGGACCGGATTAAAAACACCGGATGTCGCCTTGGCGAACTGTTCGCACTCATCCTGATACAACTGGAAAAGCCGGTTCAGTCCTTCATCATGGTTTCGGTCTTGTCTGTTCATCTTAGCCACCTCATGTGCAAAAATAGAAATTAATTGACACCATTATGCGCTGATCAACCTTAACTTTCCACAATCATACCTTATTTTTGTAACGCCAATACGCTAAAATAGAAGTGTACAAGGAGAACACGATGAAACACATTGCTTGGATCGGAACCGGTGTCATGGGACACGCCATGGTCAGCCACTTATTGGATGCCGGTTATCCGATCACCATCTATACCCGCAGTAAAGAAAAAGCCTTGGATCTTATGGATCGGGCTAGAATCGTTGACACTGTTGAAGAAGCCGTCAAAGATGCCGATGTGGTGATCTCGATGGTCGGTTATCCTGCCGATGTCGATTCAGTGTATCAACGCGTTTTCAAAAGCGCCAAAAAGAATGCCTTACTCATCGACATGACCACCTCATCCCCCACCTTGGCCCTTGAGCTTTATCATCAAGCCAAAGCCCATGGTTTAAGAATGATGGATGCCCCGGTATCCGGCGGCGACATCGGTGCCAAGAATGCCACACTGACCATCATGGTAGGAGCGGATCCAAAGGATTACGAAGAATCATTGGAAATCTTCAAGATCTTAGGCAAAACCATCACCCATATCGGTTCGGCCGGATTTGGCCAGCACTGTAAGATGGCCAACCAGATCGTCATCGCGGGAACCATTGCCTCAGTCAGTGAGTCTCTGCATTATATGCTGGCGACCGGTTTGGATCCAAAAAAGGCCCTGACTGCGATCGGCGGAGGATCTGCCAGTTCCTGGCAGTTGCTCAATAACGGACCCAAGATGCTGTCCAAAGACTTCGATCCCGGGTTTTATATCCATCATTTCGTCAAAGATCTCGGCTTGATTGAAGATGAATCTCAAAAAGCAGACATTACCTTACCGATCGTTCATCAAGTCTTGGCGCTCTATCACCAATTGATCGAAGACGGTGACCGTGAATTAGGAACACAAGCGTTGATCAAAGCCTATCGAAAAGACTAAAGGAAGCCATCGCTTCCTTTTATTTTTGACTGTGATATGTGATGAACCAGCTTCCAAAATCCGTATCCTGTCTGCCCTCGATCACGTGATAACGAATGACTTTATAGCCCAAACCCAGATAGACTTTGGTTCCCCCATCTTTATAGGTGACCGTCTTGATCGCAAAGATCGGGGCTTGATCGTTTTGGGCGCGCCCATAATCAACCATGAAGATCGAAAGGTAAATGAGTAGACCCAGTATGATCCATTTGACGTTTTTCTTCATCGTTTTACTCCCGTTGAGTTTTCCTCACACATATTAAACACCCTTTTTAGGATGGATGGCTGTGATTTTACTGATCATGACCCATTTTCGGATCAATGGATGATACATCCCCGGATATTTTAACAGTTTGAACAGGATGCTGAATCGAATGCTTAAACATGCCCGATCATACGCTTTTAAGGCTTTGGGGTCAGCCCCATAATGATTGAGCTGTTTCGCCAACAGTCTGGCGCTTTTTAAGGCATAACTGAAACCCTCAGCTGAAGTCGGTGAGATCGCGCCCGAAGCTTCCCCGATCAGAGCAATGTTTCCGCTTGAAAAATTCAGTTGGGAGAGCGATTGGGGTCGGATGATGATGGATCCTTCCGTTGAAATAAGCTGAGTCAAGGTCAGGTTTGTTTTCTCTTTGATGCGCTGGATCAAGGTTTCAAATTTCTCATGGACCGATCCGTCAATGCACAACGCAGACCCAACCAACAGTTCATCGTTTTTTTGAAGTGCCCAGGAATAATAATCAGTGATGCGCTCGTCAAAGAAACCGAAATAAGCTTCATGCTGATCTTCAACGCGATATCGGTTTTGGATCGATACATAGCGCTTTGGCTGAGGACGATCCGTGAAAAAGAGCCGGCGAATCATGGAGTCTGCCCCATCAGCACCGATCAGGATCTTGCTTTCCAAAAACAGCTTCTTATTCTCTTGGTTCAGTGTCAAGCGAAATCCGGCGGTCGTCTTTTCAATCTGAGTGACTCTGGTCTTATACAGTGTGTTGACAGAGGACGGGATCAATCCGATCAGCCACTGTTCAAACAAAGCACGATCCATATTGATGTAGGATCTTGGATAGTATCGTCTTAATCCGCTGATGAAATCATAAGTATCCACCATCGTTAACTGCGGATCAACCTTAACAGAGTCAGGAAGGACCAATCCGCCTTTTCTCAATTCACGCTGCGCATGGCTCGATAAGAGACCGCCGCAGGATTTCAAAGATTGTTTTGAACCGTCGAACGATCGCGCATCGATCAGCGCAAGTTTTAACTTTGGGTTTTGACCAAGCAAACTGGCACAATAAGCACCGGCAGGTCCTGATCCGAGTATGATGATGTCCAGCATAATTACCTCATTTGTATTCTTTAGTATTATCACATACCTTTTAAGCGGTTTCTACCTTATCCTTTGACGCATGACATATTTTTATCAAACTCGGATGGTATAATAAACCTACAGACAACAATGCAGGTGAACCATGATCAAGCGTTATCCTTATTCTAGCCACAACCAAGAGGACATCACTCTTTTCGTTTTGGAAAACAAGTTTCTCAAAGTATCGGTCATGGACTATGGGGCAACCATCACATCGATCATTTATAAACCCCTTAAACGCGAAACCGTCCTGGGACTTAAGAATTTTGAAGATTACCGGAAGCAGAAATTCTATTTGGGCGCTTTGGTCGGACGGGTCGCCAATCGCATCAACGCCGGGCAATTCACCCTCAACGCTTTCCCCACTCAGGTCTCAATGAACGGGACCCATTCCCTTCATGGCGGCATCGTCGGTTTTGATCAGCATATTTTCAAATCT
>CAZLWH010000086.1:0-6387 GCA_964563265.1 uncultured Erysipelotrichaceae bacterium | reverse complement strand
TAAATCGGCCAAAACCGTCGGGTTGGTCATCGGTAATTATCATCCGCACGGGGATTCTTCCGTCTATGAAGCCATGGTGAGAATGTCTCAGTCCTGGAAGATGAATCTTCTGTTAGTCGACATGCAAGGGAATAACGGTTCTATCGACGATGATCCTGCTGCCGCCATGCGGTATACCGAAGCCAGACTTTCGCAGTTTGCAGGTCATCTTCTTGAAGATCTATCCAAACACACGGTCGATTTTGCGCCGAATTTTGATGACACATCATTGGAACCGGTGGTCTTACCGTCACGGGTCCCCCAGCTTTTGATCAATGGGGCCATGGGGATCGCAGCCGGTTATGCGACCAACATCCCGCCTCACAACATCACAGAGATCATCGAAGCCACCATCTATCGGATGGGCCATCCTGAGTGCGCGCTCAAAGAACTTTTAGAGATCGTCAAAGGTCCTGATTTTCCGACCGGAGGCATCGTTCAAGGTGAAAGCGGGATCCATGAAGCCCTGGAGACCGGTAAAGGCCGTATCGTCATCCGATCCAAAGTCGCCATCACCGCCAACAAGCACAACCATGTGTTGACGATCACCGAGATTCCTTATGAAGTCATCAAATCCGGTCTGGTCAAAAAGATGGATGACATCCGTCTCAACAAATCGATCGACGGGATCGTCGATATCCGTGATGAATCGGACCGTAACGGTCTCAAGATCGTCATCGAGATCAAAAAAGAAAACGATCCTCAGATGATCCTCAACTATCTCTATAAAAATACCGATCTGCAAGTCTACTTCAACTACAACATCGTTTCGATCATCCAGCACAGTCCTGTCCAGTGCGGCTTAGTCCAGATCCTGGATGATTTCATCGCGTTCAGAAAAGAAGTCGTTTTAAAGCGTTCCAAAGCCTTATTGGATGAACTGAGTGCCAAGGCACACGTCTTGGAAGGCCTCATCAAGGCCATCAGTGTTTTGGATGAGATCATCGCGCTGATCCGATCCTCCAAAGACAAAGCGGAAGCCAAACTCAAACTGATCGACCGCTTTGCGTTTACCGAAGCTCAGGCTGAAGCCATCGTTTCCTTAAGACTATATCGCTTGACCAACACCGACATCCTAGAGATCAAGGAAGAACTGGCCCAGCTTCAAAATACAATGAGTTTCCTCAATTCGATCCTCTCCAGTCCTGAGGTCCTGAAATCTGTCATCATCAAGGAAATGAAAGCCATCCGCGATCAGTTTCCGATCGCACGGCGTACCCAGATCGAAAAAGACGTCCAGGAGATCGTCATCGATAAGATGTCGATGATCCCCAATGAGAAAGTCATGGTGACGGTCAGCCGCGACGGTTACGTCAAACGCGTCTCGATGCGATCCTATGAAGCCTCCAATGCCAGTGATCCTGCCATTAAAGAAGGGGATCAGCTGATCGGCGTGATTGAAGCAGAAACCTATGATCATCTGATGATGATCACCGATAAGGGTTCCTATGCGATCATCCCGATCTATACCTTGGATGATTCCAAATGGAAAGATTTGGGGAGCCATTTCGGCCATTATGTCAAATCCGATGATCACGAGAAAGTGATTTCTGCCTTTACGATCATGAACTATCAGACCGAAGCTTATATTCTTACATTGAGCGCCGAAGGCTTTGTCAAAAAGACCCTGATCCAAGACTTTGAAGTGACCCGCATGAACAAGACCTATGATGCGATGCTGCTTCAGAAAAATGATCGTCTGGTCAGTGCCTTTGCCTTGTATCGCGGTGAAGAAGTACTGTTGTGTTCAAAGAACGGATTTATGGTCCGTTATGATTTCGACGATGTATCGCTGACCTCTACGAAAGCCAGAGGCGTACGCGCCATGAACCTCAGTGATGATGGGATGGCGTTTGGCCTTGCCGTCAGAAACGGATCCAATGCCGTGCTTCTGAAGACGGAAAGCGGACTCATGAAACGGATCAAACTGGCCGAACTGAAGACCTTCAACCGTCCTGCCAAGGGCGAACTGATCGCCAAACGGGTCAAATCCAATCCGCAGCTGATCGAAGACGGACTGCTGATCGGCAGTTATGATGAGATCAGGATCACCCATCAGAAAGCCAATTGGCGCTCTGCCAAAGATGTGCCCCTGATGGATAAAGAAGCCACGTTCAGTCAAAGCGTTGCTTTGGCTTCGACATACCTGATCAAAGGCATCGAAGAGATCCAGATCCGGGACTTTATGCCTGAACCTGAAAAAGAAACACAAGAACCTGAACACAAGGATGTGGAATTCATCCACTTCGAACTTTAATGATCAAACGGCGTGCCAGTTTACACTCATTGACCCAAGCGGATTTCATGGCCATGAAGGCAGAGAAGGCAGCGTTACTGATCGATGTTGACAATACTTTGCTTTCGCCTTATGAAACCCAGATCAGTCCTTTACTGAAGACCTGGATCGAAACCATGGCCAAGGATCATGTGATCCTCTTATGCACCAATAATTTTACCAATCGCCAGTTCAAGGTTGGAAAAGACCTGAATTTGCCCATTTTGATGCGTTCTTTCAAACCGTTTCCGATGAAAGTGTTATCCTATTTGAGATCGCATCAACTCGATGTGAATTCGGTCATCGTGATCGGTGATCAGGCCCTCACGGATGTCTTACTGGCGAAATGGCTTAAAAGACCTTATATCCTGATCAAGCCGATGGAGACCGATAAGCATATGCTGACCCGATGTATACGATTTTTCGAAAGCGCGGTAATCAAAGATGAATAAAATCTGTCAGGGCTGCGGAGCCCCACTACAAACCACGGATGCTACAGGGATCGGCTATGTCGTCGATCTCAGTCATGAGGTCTGCCGACGCTGTTTCAGGCTGACCCATTACGGAGATGCGTCCGTCATCCGCAAAGATGAAGTCGTCTTGAAAGAACTTTTGACTTCATTGAAACAAGTCGAAGGCACTTTTGTCTTACTGATGGATCTGCTGAACTATGATGTCAGGATCCTGGATATGATGGAGACCCACTTCAAAGATCGTCCCATCCTTTTGGTCATCACCAAATCCGATCTCTTGCCCAGGACCTTATCCCGCGAGAAAATCAAACGGATGGTCAATTTATCCTTGGCTGAACGCAAGATCGATCATTTGGCTGTAGCCGTGACCTCATTAAAATCCAAAGCATCGCTGATCAACCTTAAAAACATGCTGGGCAGGACCAGAGGAAACCTGATCTTCATTGGGATGGCCAATGCCGGCAAGAGCTCCCTGATCAATGCAATCACTGATTCTAACACACTGACGGTATCTGCATTCCCCCATACGACCCTTAAGATCAACCGGATCGATTATGAAGGACGTTCGTTGTATGATACCCCGGGCTTTAAGCTTCAGGGCTACCTGGAAAACATGAGCCTGAAGGATGCGAAACAATACGCCGTCATGAAGCCTTTGAAAGCCAAGACCTATCAGATCACGGATCCTCAGACCTTCATCATCGCGCCGTTTGTTACACTGACGGTGACCCCGGCAGAAGCGCTTTCCGTGACTTTCTATTTATCGGAAACCTGTCCGTTTCATCGCAGCGGAAAGAGTGCCCAAGCCTATCTTGAAAAGCACCATCCTCAGATGAACGCCATGAAATCCGAAATACGCTATAATAAGGTGGATGAACGATCCGATGTCGTCATCAGCGGGATCGGCTGGATGTCTGTCAAAGGCAAAGCTGAATCGATCCTCATCAAAACCGACCTCAAGCAGGAAATCTCCCTCAGAAAGGCACTCTTGTAATGCTCACACCCAAACAGAAATCATATTTGAAAACCTTAGCCAATCCTTTAAAAGCCTTGGTTTTGATCGGAAAAGACGGGTTGACCATCAACCTGATCGAATCCGCCAAGATCTCCTTGAAAGCCCACGAACTGGTCAAGGTCAGTGTTTTGAAATCCTGTACTTCCGATGTTCGTGAAATGATGCTGGATATGGCTTCCCATACCAAAAGCGAAGTCGTCACCGAGATCGGCCGTACCTTCGTCTTATACAAAGAATCGGAAAAACATAAGATCACTTTCCCTCAATGAGTAAAATCGCTTGTTTCGGCGGCAGTTTCAATCCGCCGCACCTCGGTCATCTGCACATTGCTTTAACGTTCCTGCGTCAGGAACATTTTGACGAGGTATGGTTCATACCCACGGTTTCGACCCCGCTAAAGGAACAAGCCTTGGTTTATTATGAAGATCGTGTCGAGATGATCGAACGATTGATCAAACCCTACCGTAAATTGAAGATCTGTATGATCGAGTCGACTTTGAGCCAACCCAATTACACCATCAATACGGTCAAGGCCTTACAGGAAGTCTATCCTGAACATCGCTTTACTTGGGTCATCGGCAGCGATCAAGCCAATCAGTTTTCAAAATGGAAAGATGCCGATGAGCTTTTAAAGTTGATCCCGTTTAGGGTCGTCGTACGTGACCCCGCGGATGCGATCCGATCAGACATGCGGATCATCACCATTAAAGGCATCGATCGTTTCTCCAGCACCAACATCCGTCACGGTAAGCTTGGCAATACGTCGCAGGCTGTGTTGGAGTATATCTTCGATCATGAACTGTATCTTGAATCGATCGCGAAAAGCTTTGTCAGCGACAAACGCTGGATCCATGTGAAACAGGTTGAAAAACTGGCCCTTGAACTGGGAACGGTACATCATCTTGATCTTCATCAAATCCGCTTGGCTGCCTTGTTTCATGACTGTACCAAGCTCTGGAAAAAGGAAAGCCATGAGGCTTGGCTCAGTTTTGTCAATCCATCCTATCTCGATGCGCCATCTCCGATCTGGCATCAAAAGACTGGTGCCGCCTTCATCAAACGGGTCCTGGGGATCAAAGATAAGGTCATCATCAGTGCCATTGCCAATCACGTGACTGGCCAAAAAGGTCATCCGATCACACAAGTCATCTTCATTGCCGATAAGTGCGAACCTTCAAGAGACTATGATGTCTCCGAAGAACTCGCCTTGGCGAAAATCGATCTGGACAAAGCCGCTGCTTTGGTCAGCCGTAAACAAACCGATTATCTCGAAAAGGAAACCAATGCAAGCGAACACCCAACTCATCGTTAAAACACTCTCAGACAAAAAAGCGACCGAAATCGATCTTTATGATTTTCACGGAGGCCATTTCATTCATGAAATGATGGTCATTGCCAGTGCGAATAATCCGCGTCTTCTGGATGCGCTAAGTGATTATGTGGTTGAAGCGCTGGAAGGCGCCAAACTCCAGATCCATCATGTTGAAGGGACACCGGACAGCGGATGGATCCTGATCGATACCCCGGAAGTATTGATCCATCTCTTTTTGGAAGAAACAAGGTCCTACTATCAACTGGATACTTTATGGGCCGATAAAAAGGTAGAACGGTATGCCGATTAGTCTGGCTGAAGTTTTTGATGCCCTGGTGGAAGATGAGTCTGTTTCGAAGCGTTATGCGGATCTGGTCAGACGCTATGTCAAACAGGGCGCTCTGCTTGATCTGGCCTGCGGAACAGGGACGATCTCCCAACAGCTTAAAACCGAGTTCGACATCACCGGCTTGGATCTCGATGAGGCCATGCTGGTCCAATTCCAAAAACGAAACCCCGGTTTAAAAACGATTTTGGGCTCAATGACTGATCTGAATCAGCTTGGATCTTATGATGCGATCCTTCTGTTTGGGGACAGCCTGAATTATCTGTTGACCTTGGAAGAAGTCAAAAAAACCTTATCCGAAGCGATATCCCATTTATCTGAAAAGGGTGTTTTCCTGTTTGATATGCATACCCCGGATCGCTATGACGAATTCAAGGATGAATATTGTGAAGAAGGGCTCGTTCTGAATCATCCGTTTCAATGGACGATCCAAAGCTTGCCGGAGATGCTGATCAATCATCATTTTGCGTTTTATGATGAAGCAGGGCATGCCCAGACGATCAGTTTCGACCAGAAAGTCTATCCCTTAGAAGACATCACCTCGATCCTGGATGAACTTCATGTCATCTATGACCTGTATTCTGATTTTAAACCAGGAATCCATCCTGAAACAGAAAAGACCCTTATTGCGGTAAGAAGGAGCTAATATGATCGCCATCGTCGGAGCCATGCCGGAAGAAGTCAGTGCCTTATTGGTCTACTTGGAAAACTCAAAAACAACCACGATCCATAAACTCGTTTTCCATGAAGGGATCTTCAACGGGAAAGAGGTCGTCGTCTTTCAAAGCGGGATCGGTCTTGTTTTGGCTGCGATGAGCTTGACGATATGTCTGGACCATTTTAAAGTCAGCCACATCATCAATATCGGTACGGCCGGTGGATTGCATCCTGAACAGCATGTGCTTGATCTGGTCATCCCTGATCAAC
>CAZLWH010000085.1:0-6495 GCA_964563265.1 uncultured Erysipelotrichaceae bacterium | reverse complement strand
AAAGAAGGCGATGAAAATCTCCAGGCAGATGATGTCCGGGAAGGCTTGACCGCGATCATTTCGGTCAAACATCCGGATCCTCAGTATGAAGGACAAACCAAAACCAAACTGGGCAACAGTGAAGTCAAAAAGATCGTCTCAGATATTTTTGGACCGCTGTTTGAACGTTATCTTTACGAAAATCCGTCAGAAACCAAGATCATCCTTTAGAAAGTCATGATGGCGGCCAATGCGCGTATTGCCGCTCGTAAAGCCAAAGAACTGACCCGCCGCAAAGGAGCCTTGGATTTTGCCTCCTTACCGGGAAAACTGGCCGATTGTTCCAACCGTAATCCGGAACTGTGCGAAATCTACTTGGTGGAGGGGGATTCCGCCGGAGGATCCGCCAAATCCGGTCGCAACCGTGAAACCCAGGCGATCTTGCCTTTACGAGGAAAGGTCATCAACGTTGAAAAAGCACGCTTGACCAAAATCTACGACAACAATGAAATCAGGACCATGTTTACGGCTTTTGGCTGCGGATTTGGGGAAGAACTCGATCTCAGTAAGATCCGTTATCATAAAATCGTCATCATGACCGATGCGGACGTCGACGGAGCCCATATTCGGACCTTGTTGCTGACGTTCTTCTATCGCTTCCTGCGTGAAGTCATCGAAGGCGGCTATGTTTACTTTGCCCAGCCACCGCTGTATCGCATCTCTAAAAACAAAGTCGACAAGTATGCCTATTCCGATGCGGAATTGGAACTCTTAAAAAAAGAATTCGTCGATAAGTACAGTATTCAGCGTTATAAAGGCTTAGGAGAAATGGATGCCCAACAGTTGTGGGAAACCACCATGGATCCGCAACACCGCATCCTCAACCAAGTCACCATTGATAACGCCATTGAAGCGGATATGGTTTTCGACATGCTGATGGGCGATGAAGTTGAACCCAGACGTAATTTCATTGTCGACAATGCCCACTTCGTCAAGAATCTGGACATCTAGGAGGAATCATGACACAACAATACGATAAAATCAGACAAGTCAATATCTCCTCTGAAATGAAAGCGTCTTTCCTCGATTATGCCATGAGCGTCATCGTCGCCAGAGCCTTGCCGGATGTCAGAGACGGCCTTAAACCGGTCCATCGCCGTATTTTGTACGCGATGAATGATTTGGGCATCACCTCTGATCAGCCGCATAAGAAATCCGCCCGTATCGCCGGGGAAGTCATCGGTAAATACCATCCTCACGGCGAAGGATCGGTCTATGATGCGATGGTCCGTATGGCCCAGGATTTCTCGTACCGGTATATGCTGGTCGACGGTCACGGCAACTTCGGCAACATCGACGGTGACAGCGCTGCGGCGATGCGTTATACCGAAGCCAGAATGTCCAAGATTGCCATGGAAATGGTCAGAGACATCAAAAAAGACACCATCGACTTCATCGACAACTATGACGGTGAAGAAAAAGAACCGGTCGTCATGCCGTCACGCTTCCCCAACCTTTTGGTCAACGGATCAACCGGGATCGCGGTCGGGATGGCCACCAATATTCCGCCCCACAACTTAGGTGAAGTCATCAACGCCACCATCGCGATCATGGACAATCCCGAGATTACCACCATGGAATTGATGGAAAACCACATCTCAGGTCCGGATTTCCCGACAGGCGCCCTGATTTTAGGCCGTTCCGGCATCAAACAGGCGTTTGAAACCGGCAGAGGATCGATCATCGTCCGTTCCCGGGTCACCATTGAAGAGATGTCCAACGGAAAACACCTGATCATCGTCACTGAGATCCCGTATCAAGTCAATAAATCCGAACTGATCAAAAAAATCGCGGTTTTAGCAACTGAAAAACTCATCGAAGGCATTACCGATCTGCGTGATGAATCCTCTGAACGAGGCGGCATCCGGGTCATCATTGAACTGCGCAAAGATGTGCAGGCCGAAGTCGTTTTGAATCAACTTTACCGCATGACCTCTTTACAGACCTCGTTTGGGATCAACATGCTGGCCTTGGTCAACAACAATCCAAAACAATTGTCCCTGAAAGAGATCCTGCAACACTATATTGCCCATCAGGAAGTCGTGATCCGCAGAAGAACCGAATTCGATCTGAATAAAGCGCGTGAAAGAGCCCATATTTTAGAAGGCTTACGCATCGCTTTAGACAACATCGACCGTATCATCACCCTGATCCGCGGCTCTAAAAACGATGAAGAAGCCATGAATGGTCTGATGACCGAGTTCAAACTGACCGAAATCCAAGCCAAAGCCATCCTAGAGATGCGCTTGCGCCGTTTGGTTGGACTGGAAAGAACCAAGATCGAAGAAGAATACCAGGCTTTGGTGTTGGCGATTGCCGATTACATCGATATTTTATCCAACCATGAACGCATCGTCTCGATCATCAAAACCGAGCTGACTGAAATCAAGGACCGTTTCAATGATGAACGACGTTCTGAGATCGTTGAAGCCGATATGGACATTGAAGATGAGGATCTGATCCCGCGTGAAGACATCATCATGACGATGACGATCAACGGCTACATCAAACGCACACCGGTCGATACTTATCGTACCCAAAACCGCGGCGGAAAAGGCATCAAAGGCATGACGGTCAATGAGGAAGACGTGGTCGATCAGTTCTTGACCATGAGCACCCATGATCAACTGATGCTGTTTACCAGCTTTGGTAAAGTCTACCGCATCAAAGGTTACCGTGTTCCGGCAGCCAGCCGCATCGCCAAAGGCTTACCGGTCCAAAACCTGCTGAATTTGGATAAAGATGAAAAAGTACGTGCTTTGGTGGCCTTAACCCCGGAGCATGATGGAAAATACCTGTTCTTTGTAACTAAAAACGGTCTGGTCAAACGGGTCGCTGCCGAAGAATTCGATTCGATCCGCCAATCCGGCAAGATCGCCATCGGACTCAATGAAGGAGATGAACTGATTGCGGTCAAAGCAACCTCCGGTGATGATGAAATCATCATTGCGGGAACCAACGGTAAAGCGGTACGCTTTAGCGAAGTTGATGTCCGTCCGATGGGCCGCAATGCCGCTGGGGTCAAAGGATTCAGCACTGACGGCTGTGACGTCGTTGGGATGGCCACCAATAAAGAAGGCCAGTATATCCTGTCTGTCACCAAATACGGGTATGGCAAGAAGACAGCGTTGACGGATTACCGTCTGACCAATCGCGGCGCCAAAGGTGTCAAGACCATCAACATCACCGATAAAAACGGACCGTTGGTTGTTGTCAAAGCGGTGGTCGGCGATGAAGACCTGCTGATGGTCACGGATACCGGTACCATCATCAGAATTTCACTTGAAAATGTCGGGATCTATGGTAGAGATACCCAAGGGGTCCGCATGATCAGTGTCAATGAAGGTGGCAGCCTTTCTATGGCTGCAGTCGTCGAAAAAGAAATTCAGGAAGACAGCGAATAACGCTGTCTTTCTTGTTTTTAGCACACAATAAGGTACAATATGAGTATGTTTGAGATCGAACTGCACACTTTTTTAATACTGGTGGAACTTTTGATGGCGATTTATGCGATCACCGCGTTTTTTGTATATCTGGTTCGCCGTCACGTGATGCATCTGAGCATGGCCTTTTCTTTTGTGATTTCCATGGGTGCTTTTGGATTATTGCATTCCTTTATCGACGCTCCGACAGATATCGTGGTCGTTGTTTATAATTTCCTATTTCTGCTTTCGACCGTGCTGATCATCATCGGATTTCGGGCCTACTATAAACTTCGAATCATGCCGCGGAGATATTATCTGTACCTTCTGGCAAGTGTGGTTGGTATCTACTTTTTTCTCAATATCATTCCTGATTACATTGGCAGAGTCAGTGTCAATACCTTCTTTTTAGCGCTTTTTCTGGGTGATGCCCTGGTTGATGCACGATTGGCCATCCAAAACGAACCTGTTAAAACCAGACGTGCCGTTTATGCAACCATGGGATTTTTGATGGCCTTTTTTATTCTGCGCCTTGTATTAGTCATCATGACGGCAGACCCCACCCATACCCTGCTAGAGAACTTGAAGACAACAACCCTGACGACGGGGTTTTTCTCGGTCATTACCTTCAACTTTTGGCTCGTTGGTTCGATGTTGCTCCAGTCGGATCGCATGATCATTGGCCTCAATGCCAAAAGTAAAAAGATGGAAGATTTGGCCATGTTGGATCCTTTATCCAAACTGTATAATCGAAATAAACTGGAAGTCGATCTGGAACATATCGTCGAAATGAGCAATCGTTCCGGAGACATCGCCTCGATCTTGTTGATGGACATCGATCATTTCAAACAAATCAATGATCAGTTGGGACATGATGTCGGGGATGAGGTCTTGGTCTTAACCTCCCAGATCATCACTGGTTTGCTACGGACGGATGATCAGGTTTACCGCTGGGGGGGCGATGAATTTTTGATTTTAGCACGGCATACCGATCTCAACGGTGCCGGTCGATTGGCTCAGCGTATCATTGATAAAGTGAGCACAACGACATTCCCTAAGATTTCTAAAATATCAGTCAGTATCGGATGTGCTCAGCATTTCCAATATGAATCCAAGAGGGATTGGTTCAAACGTGTCGATCTGACCTTGTATAAAGCAAAGCAAACAGGACGCAACCGGTTTGAGCTATGGTCTAATAAAGATATCTTACCGACGACCGTGGCCAAATTGGTGTGGAACGATTCGTATGAGAGCGGACATCCTGAAATTGATAATCAACACAAAAACCTGTTGCGCTTGAGCAATGAGCTCTATGATCTGTTGGGTTCCGCAGACTCGTTCACCATCGTGGATGAGATCCTAGACCGGGTTCAACAAGATTTGTCTGATCATTTCACCTATGAGATCAAAGAGATATTTACCCATGGATTTCCGTTTTCTGAAGCACATCAAGAGCTCCACGATAATCTTTTGAGCGAATATGCCGTGATGCGCGATCAATTAAGACAAGGTAAAGTCAATTTGGGCGCATTCTTCAACTTTTTCAGTGTCAAAATCGTTGCTGAACACATCATCAAAGAAGATTCCAAATTCTTCACTTATTTGAAATCTCATCAAAGCTAACTTGACAGGGGGAGTCGTCCTCACTACAATAAAGGCATAAACTGACAGGGGAATAAAAAGGTTTGTTTTAGGCAGAGACATACTGTTGTGGTGCAAGGTATGAAAACACCCTTATTTCCACCCCTGAGTGAAACTAATCCTTTCCGGGCAAGACCGTTATCTCTATCGAGTGGAATGTTTCACGTGAAACATTCAACAAGGGTGGCAACACGATCTTCGTCCCTTACAGGACTTTTTTTATTTTAAGGAGGAAAAGCGATGCTAGACATCAATGTAGTGCGTAAGAATCCCGAATTGGTCAAAGAAAACATGCGAAAGAAGTTCCAAGACCACAAACTGAAGCTGGTCGATGAGGTCGTGGCACTGGATGCCCAATACCGTCAGACGAAAACCAAAGCAGATGACCTCAGAGCCCTGCGCAACAGCCTCAGCAAACAAATCGGTATGCTGATGGGCCAAGGCAAAAAAGACGAAGCAGAGGCGACCAAAGCCAAAGTCAACGCGATGGCCACCGAATTGGCAGAACTTGAAGCCAGCGAAGAACCATTGTTGGATCAAATCAAACAACGGATGATGCAGATCCCCAATCTGATCGATCCAACCGTTCCGATCGGCAAAGATGACAGTGAAAATGTGGAACGTTACCGGGTCGGTGAAGCGGCCATTAAACCTTTTGAGCCATCGCCATAACGAACAAGCACGCTATCGCCTGGTTTAAGCTCTGTCATGCCATACCGTCGCACTGTTTCCATGTGAAGAAAAATATCTTCTGTTCCCTCGCCGCGGGTTAGAAAACCAAAACCCTTAACGCGATTAAACCACTTTACGATTGCTATCTCATAACCACTTGTTGGATTTACTTGAACATGAGTGCGTCCGGCGGGCGCCATAGACGGATGAACTGCGGTCGCTTCGTCCATGGAAACGACGCGAAAAACCTGAAAGCCTTTGGATCTTTTTTGCGCCTCACAAACAACGCGCGCGCCCTCAAATGCTGTTTGAAATCCACTACGACGCAAGATCGTAACGTGAAGAAGTATATCTGATGAACCGTCGTCAGGAATTACGAAACCGTATCCTTTGGAAACATCAAACCATTTAATGCGACCGGCTACTTCAAATAATTCCAATTCTAAATCATTTTGTTCCGCTTCAATTGCGGCGGACTCAAATTCATTTTGAAAAGCCACATTAACCCCCGATTGACGGATCTATTCTTGGGTTGAACTCACCCTGAAATAAAATTTCTGCGCCCAATCAAATCGAATCATCGGCGCAGCATGAATCAATAATTAACATATCATTAGCTGTAGCCCATCCAAGCCGCAATCTATCGGCCTGAGCTATAAGGTTGTGGATACAATAGGGTTAATTGTTATGGGATTGGCTACGCGGAAGTTATTGTCAATTA
>CAZLWH010000084.1:2778-6563 GCA_964563265.1 uncultured Erysipelotrichaceae bacterium | reverse complement strand
TGCGCTGTTGGGCGGGGTTGTTGTCAGCCTTGGACAGGCTTGCCAACTGGTTGATGGACAGTTATCTTGCCCATCATTATTCGATTTCACGCAAGGGCGATCTGCATGGGGGAATTTTTTAGCATTGTTAGGGGCCTGGACTGGCGCTGGTTATTTGATGATAGGCAAACGGATGCGTTCATCTGTTTCAATTCTCACCTATACATTCCTGGTCTATGGTGCAGCGGCGCTCTGTTTACTATGCTTTGTGGCTGTAGCAGGGTTACCGATGGTGGGATATTTGCCGGTTACCTATATTTGGTTTGCTTGTCTGGCGTTGGTGCCACAACTCATTGGGCATTCGAGTTTTAACTGGTCTTTGAAATATCTTTCAGCGACTTATGTTTCTGTCACATTATTGGGTGAGCCCATTGGATCTACCATTTTGGCTTTCTTTATCCTAAAAGAAACCCCCTCGTCGCTTGAACTGCTGGGAGGGGGCTTGATTTTGTTCAGGTTGACGCAGCGAGCAAAAACCCGGCTATCAAATCGGCGGATGGTATCCGGAAGCTCCACCTCAACCAGTTTATCTGATCCAGCAAAGAAATCCGCCTCAATGCTATCTACATCACCCGTTACGGTCACCTTTTCGTAATTTACATAACTGATAAACCGGCGAGATAGATATGACCGTTCCTTGGATATGTGCCGGATGATATAAGATTCCATAGATGACTCCTTCAACGTTCAACTGAAAATGTTTTTTCGTTTAAATTTTTCGTATCCAATCTACCCCGGATCAATAAATTTACCCGGAGGTACCACCCAAAATGGATTCATGATCGATCATCTAGTTCCATCGGGATCCATTCTGGTTTTTTCCTCGCAACAACTGAAAACCTTACAACTCGAGCGCTTCGATCTTCTCCAGCTGGGCGATCATCCCCTTTTGGCGTTCGTAGAACAACAGCTCTTTGTTGTGGGTGAAATAGGACTCATTCCCAAACCGGCTGATGAATCGCGCTGCATGGTGGTTCATGGTCAGCTCGGTCACCAGGATCAGGATCTCTTGATCATTCCCAAATACCTTCTCGCAGAATTTGAACATATTCGTCAGCCTGTCCCCCGCGGTTTTGGCCACTTTTGTGAGGTCGGCAATTTTCTCTTCAAAGCATTTGCGGATCAATTTGTCATCCGCGGCGCTGCCGGAACTGTCATCCGTCCCAAAACCCTTCTGCAATTCCTCCAACCATTCCATGGATAGGCGGACCTGCCGTTCAGCTTCTGGTGAGAGGGTACCCGCCCGTTTTCCGTTTGCGATACTTTCCTGCATTTTTTGGACCTCGAGATTGACCAAACCTTTCGCGTTGTGCTTCCCAGCTTTCAGTTCTGCAAGCAATCTCTTTAAGATCACAGTCAGGTTTTTCATGCGTTCCTCGGTATCCATCACATCCTTCATGGAATTGGAGACCCCATCCAGTAGCAAACCAAGTAAGGATAGGCGTTCATCGAATTTCGCCTGCTTCGCTCGGTTCTCGATCTCGGCTGGTTGCTTCCCTTCCAATATCTTGTCGACCTGGTAATCGGCCTTATATTTGTTGAAAAGGTCATAATAGATAGCGAAACCCTTGGCCACTTTTTTATTCTGCAGGTATTGGATCACCAAACTTTCATCGATTTTCAGTCCGTGGGTCTCGTAGAGCTTGATCATCTGTGAAAGGTCATCCCAACCCCGGGCTGTCACGAATACCTTGCCATCCACGCTGGACTCCACTATGTAGAAATCGCCTTTACGGATCTCGAGGTAGGTGGTGATGGAAGGGTGAACACCTTTCGCGTACGCGTATTCCTTCCACACATCGTAATTCGCTTCAACGTCCACCCGCTTAAGACGATCCCAGGTCACGATATCGAATTCGCGCACGGAATTATTGAACTCCGGCGGGTTTCCAGCTGTTACAACAATCCACCCTTCTGGCACTTTATGGCGTCCGAAGATCTTGTATTGCAAAAACTGCAGCATCGCTGGCGCAAGGGTTTCACTGACGCAATTGATCTCGTCTAAAAATAGGATGCCTTCTTTGATCCCAGTCTCCTCGATCGTATCGTATATGCTGGCGATGATCTCGCTCATGGTGTATTCAGAGACATCATACTCTTTCCCTCCGTATTGCTTTTTTACGATGAACGGGAGACCGATAGCGCTTTGCCGGGTATGATGGGTCATGGAATAGGTAACCAGTGCTACCCCAAGCTCTCCAGCGATCTGTTCCATGATGGCAGTCTTTCCGATGCCTGGCGCTCCGATCATGAAGATCGGCCGTTGGCGCTCAATGGGAATCAGAAAATTCCCGAACTCGTCTTTGGTGAAGTACGCGGTGATGGCGTTCTTGATCTGATTCTTCGCTTCTTTGATGTTCATGATATTCTCCTAATAAATGTGTGATCTTTCATCAATATCTTCGCGTTGCAACACCAACCGAATTGCCCAAACGGGGATTTCCGGTAGCTCGTAATTTTCCTGCATGAAAACAAAAGCGGTTTCGTAAGCAGGTTTTTTTTCAGGGAAGGAGCCATACCCATCGGTAAAATAGATCAACCCGCGCAGGTTATCAAACTGTTTCTTCTCAATCAACTCATCCACATAATGGAATACCGGCCGAAAGTCCGTGCCGCCAAACCCAAATAATTGAATATTCTGAATATACCTTTCAAACTCCTCCATACTGGTGACCTTTTCAATGTGCTGAACCGAGGCATCACATTGAACGATATGGACATTGATCTTCTTGAAGAAGGTCTCTTCCTGGACCATGATGTTGTAGGTCTTTTGCATGAATTGCTGCACCAGCTCCCCTGATACCGAGCCAGAGGTGTCGATGGCGATCACGAAATCCTTGATGCGTTTTGTCTCTTTATATTCAAGCGGCTCGATCAGTGGCATGTTTTTGAACAGCTTGAGCCCGTAGGTGTAAAAAACATAGTCAAACTCATCATCATTCACCGACATCACCTCGCCCATCACCATGAATCGGCGCAGGAAAGACCTGTAATCGTATTTTTCGCGGTTCACTTCCTTTAAATTCTGCATGGCCGATCCGGCTCCGTACCCCTGGTTCCGGCTGGTGGTCTCCATATCTACCTGCATCCGCTCACTTATCTGCGTCCACATTTCTATCATATCCTGGCGTGAGAGCTTCTTTGACGGGTCGCCTTCCTCTTCACCCTGCTCAGCTCCACCTACTTTCCCATCCTGCCCCTGGCTACCGCCCTGCCGTTGCTCCTGCTCCTCACCCTCTTCATCCCCGGAATTGCCATCGCCAAGCCCCTTAGATTCAGGTTTGTACCAACTGGTATGATCATCGACGTAATACATGTTGCGCATGTCCACCGCTTCCTCCAACGTCATGCCGATATCGACAAAATGATGGTAGAGTTTTTCAGCAGTGATCAGCTTGACTTCCTTTTCAAGCTTGCGCACTAGAGGTGGTTGGGCGAAAGTACGCGAGGTCTCGAGGATCTTCGAATTGAGGTCGTTGAGAGCGTTCTCCACCGCGATATCGCAAGCCAGGTCCCATAACTCTCTCGCAACAGAGGCGCGGATAAATGGATGCCGGAAGACGCAATGAAACAAAACATGCGCCATATCCCTTACCGGTGTTTCCTGGTCGATCTTGTATCCGCGCAGGACGTGCCAGGGCTCGTAGTAGAAATGACTGCCATCTGTCGCGAGACCTTCATTTTGCCACTGAACCGCCGGCATATTAGCCAGGGCGGCATCAAAGAAGCGAAAATCCTCTTGCGCC
>CAZLWH010000084.1:1627-2768 GCA_964563265.1 uncultured Erysipelotrichaceae bacterium | reverse complement strand
CAGGTTACGTGCCAGCTTGATCACTTCACGTGATAATTGGGCTGAACTCAGTGCTCCTTGTTCTTCTTCCAATTTGCCATCCTCCGTTCTATCTGGGTTAATCTACCTGTAGCGCTACCGGGTTTTTATTTCAACTTTTGGAACGCGGCCATGATGTCGGCCGGAAGTTTGTAACAGCCCGAGAAGGCACCATATTCCACTTTTACCAATGTGGCGGGAAGGTTGATCTCACGAAGTTTGCTACAACCGCTGAAGGCCCGATCCTTGATCTCCGTGATCCCTTCCGCCAGCTCCACCTTTTCCAGCTTCTTGCAATCCTCAAAGGCCCTGGCCTGGATCTGGTTCATCGTGCTTGGCAGCGAGACCGATCTCAAGTAAGGCGCATTGAAGGGTTTAAGGCGAGAATATCCCTCTGGAACAATGAGTTCTTCGATCGTGCCGAGATCGCAGTTACTGCCTGTTCGGCGGATGGGGTTGTCACCGTATTGGCTTGGGAGCGTCATGCTGGTTAGTTTACCCAGGTAGGCTTCCACCACGTAAGCGCCGCCGGAGCGGATGGCGATCTTCCAATCGGTGTCGACATAATTCTTGTCGTCGAGGTCATCCAGGTCAAAGCTGAAGGGGTCGGCTAAGGCAGTTCCCGCCTTGAGAGATTGTTGGTGCGCCAGAATGGCGGCGGTAATATCTGTGGCGTTGAGTTTGTTGGACAAAGCCAGCAGGCTGTCAACTTTATCAGCAGTGATCAGGACCTTGATCAGGTTGATGAATGCCGGCCGTTTTTCTGGACTCTCGATCCATTCCTTTGAATAGATGTGACGGTTGTTTTTGATGTAAGCGGTGATCTTATCCTTGCCGTCTCCCTGGATAGATGTGGCGAAGGTATCGATGAATTGTTTCTTGTCTTTGATGCCTGTGGTTGAAGCGAACATCCTTTCGATCAATGGCAGTAATGTGATGTAGTTGTGCCTGATATATGGAGTGTCTTTGAAAACCCTGTAGGTGATCGGTACTTCCAACAGGCGTTGCCAGTTTTTCAGTTCTTTAAGGCTGGTACAACCTGTAAAGACATCCTCACCAATTCTGGTCAGTGAATCCGGTATTGTGACCACAGCCAGGTTTGTACATCCCTCAAAGGCCCTTG
>CAZLWH010000084.1:0-1617 GCA_964563265.1 uncultured Erysipelotrichaceae bacterium | reverse complement strand
TTGGACCAATGTCGGTAAGGCCTTGATGTAATTCAATGTTTTTCAGCGAGGTGCAATCTATAAATGCGCCTTCCCTAACTTCAACCAGAAACTCTGGCAGATGGAGTTGGGAGATATCTGTACAGCCCTTGAAAGTGTTTTTTTCAATACTGATGAGTTGTTTTGGAATTTCAATTGAGGCAAGGCATGCACAATCCTCAAAAGCTCCCTTCCCGATGGTGTACAGGTTTTCTGGACAATTAACCTCAACCAAATTGGGACAATTCGCAAAAGTTTTGTTGCCCAAACTTGTCAAGGAGTCTGGAAGATCGACCTTTATTAGCCCGCTATCCATAAACGCACCGCTCCCAATTATGGTCAGGGTAGTCGGCAGGTCAATGTTCCTCAAACTTTTGCAGCCGGCAAAAACCTGATTTTGGATCTCGAGCAAGGTCTCCGGCAACACCACCGTTTCGAGATCGTGGCAATTTTCAAATGCCCTCAGGGAAAGGGTCTTGAGGCTTTTTGGTAAGGTAACCTTCTTGAGGTTGGGGGCATGGAATGGCTTAAGCTGGGTATATCCTTCAGGAACCAGCAGTTCCTCCAATGTTCCGATATCGCAGCAATTGGTATTGCTTCTCACTGAATTTTGCCCGAATTTGGTTGGGAGAACAGCAGTTTTTTCAGTGCCAATATACGCTTCCACTTCATAAACATCACCCGGGCGGATGGCGAATTTCCAGCTGTTTTCCAAATTATTCTCGTCGAACAGGTTCAACCTAATGAGATCATCTGCCGGTGTTCCACCTTTGATTCTTTGCTGATGGGCCAGGATAGCGGCTACGACTTCTACGGCATCGTACTTTTTCGCCAATTTCAAAAGCGTGCCGCTGTTTTCCGAGGTGGCCAGTATGCCGATCAGATTGATAAATGCTTGTCTTTTTTCCGGATCTAATATCCACTCTTTTGAATAAATTTGTTGTTTGCTTTTTATATAAGCGGTGATAAGGTCATTGCCATCACCTTGAATCACTGTGGCGAGAGAATTAATGAATTCCTTTTGATCTTTGGTGCTATATATTTCGGAAAAAGACGTCTCCAATTTGGGAAATGCCAACGGGTAGTGGTATTTTAAAAATGGCGTGCCCAAAAACGTTGAGTCATTAAAAAAAAGATTGGGCTGTCGAACGTTATAAACTTCCACAAGGTTAACACAATCCGCAAAAGCATAATATCCAAGGCTGGTCAAAGAGTTTGGCAGGTCGATCTCGGTCAGGCCGGTGCAACCGTTGAAGGCCCATGACTCGATACTGGTCAGGGAATCCGGCAGGTGCAGCTCGGTCAGGCCGGTGCAACCTTCGAAGGCACTGTACCCAATTCTGGTCATGGAATCCGGCAGATGGATCTCGGTCAGGCCGGTGCAACCCTTGAAGGCATTCTTCCCGATGCTGGTCAGGGAATCCGGCAGATGGATCTCGGTCAGGCCGGTGCAACCGCTGAAGCCAGAAATACTTGTGAGGGAATCCGGCAGATGGATCTCGGTCAGGCCGGTGCAACCTTCGAAGGCATTCTCCCCGATGCTGGTGAGGGAATCCGGCAGATGGATCTCGGTCAGGCCGGTGCAACCTTCGAAGGCAT
>CAZLWH010000083.1:5795-6654 GCA_964563265.1 uncultured Erysipelotrichaceae bacterium | reverse complement strand
GCAGAATAACTTTTTAAGAAGAAAAGGTTGCTTCGGCAACCTTTTTACTTTTAATCGGAGGAAACCCCATGATTACTGAAGTACTGATCTTAGCGGCAGGCAAAGGCACCAAGTTTTGGCCTTATCAGTCGACCCGCAATAAAACCATGATCCCGATTTCCAATACGCCGCTTTTAATGCACAGTGTCACTGCGCTTTTACAGGCAAAGATCCAACATGTGGTCATCGTTTCGACGACCCACAGTGAATCGATACGACATGCGTTTCGTAAGATCCCTCAAGTCGAAGTGCTTCATTTGGAAGCCTCCAAAGGTTCTGCTGACTCTTTGAGTCAGGGTACAGCCAAGCTTCATCATCCTGAACAACCGTTTCTGGTCCTTCAGGGCGATTGCTTGGTCCAGCCTGATGATCTCAATGAATTTCTCAAACAAGGATTGATCGATACCGTCTTGGTTTCACCGCTCAGAGACCCGGCCATCCACTGGATCGCCTGTTCATTAATAAACGGAGCCATCGAGTCGTTTGGCGGCCATCACCGCGGGACAACCATGACCCATCAAATGGTGGCCTTCATCACAGATCTCCGTTTTAAAACGGTCTGTGACGCCAATCCCGGTAAATTTACCAACCTTAAAGTCGGAGTCGGATCTCCGGAAGAATCCTACATTGAAGTCTCTCTCATGGATCTGATCTCTGATGGTCATATCTTAAGAGCTTATGAGACCAAACAGCCTGTCTTTGACATCGATAAGCCTTGGCACGCCTTAAGCGCCAATGCCTGGATGAACATGAAGCGCTGTGCACAGCTTACTCACCATGAGTTGAGTGAAGGATCCATGATCGATCCTTCAGCCAGAAT
>CAZLWH010000083.1:0-5785 GCA_964563265.1 uncultured Erysipelotrichaceae bacterium | reverse complement strand
GGAAAAACGTCTGGATCCGCGGTAACGTCATCATCGGAGACGAAACGATCATTGATCAAGGCGCCATCATCGGTGAAAACACCGTCATCGGCGATCATTGTTCGATCCTGAACTACGCTAAACTCGGAGATATGACCAGTTTGGGCAACCGCTGTATGTTGGATCAAGGCTTCGAAGTCCTCAATGGACTCATCATGGATCATGTCTATATGGTTCATTATGGAGAATATTACGGAATGATCGGCGAAAATACCGATCTGGGCGCAGGCACGACCTGCGGAACCTTACGCTTCGATGACGGATTGACCCAACAAACCGTCAAAGGCCATCGTGAACTCCCGGCCAATTTCGCCAATGCGAGTTACATCGGAGACAACAGCCGTACAGGCGTGTGTGCCGTACTGATGCCCGGGGTCAAAATCGGATCCAATGCCGTGGTCGGTAGCGGTGTGGTCCTGTATGAAGATCTTGCCGACAATACCTTAGTTTACGCCAAACAGGACCTGGTCAAAACCGGCTGGGGTCCCAACAAATACGGATGGTAACCATGAAAAAATCAGAAACAGGCATCTCTTTATACCCCGACTTTTACGGACCTGAGGCCTTGAAGACCCAGATCGAAAAGGCCGCCAAATTGGGTTACACCCATTGTTTTACCTCGATTCAGTTGGGCAACCTCGGCTTTGAGAAAACCAAAGACAATGCGGCTGACGATTTTCAATTCTTGTTTGATCTGTGTGATCAGCACAAGATCATCGTTCATGTCGACATCAATGACAGGGTCCTGAAACAGATCGGCGGATCACCGTCTGATCTTTCCATCATCCACAGGATGAAGATCAAAGTCTTGCGATTGGATGGGGGATTCAGCGATGAAGAAGTCGCATTGATGACCAACAATCCTTTTGGGATCGAAATCGAAGACAATACCTCGATGGTCCATGAGCCGCAAAATCGCATTGATACGATCAAGCGATTGGGCAAGCTTACCAATTACGTTGCCTGTCATAATTTCTTCCCCAGAAACGATACGGGCTTGTCTTTTGAGGATACCGTCTCCTTAGCACAGCTTTATGCCGATCATGGCATTATAAACGGGGTCTTTATCGCCTCACTGGATTCACCAAATGACCTCAATGCGTCAGGCAAAGGCGTCCCGACGGTCGAAGAACACCGTTATTGTCCGCCTCACATCGCCTTCAGCGAACTGCGCAATACCGGTCTCTTTGAGATCATCCTGTTTGGGGATTCATTGCCTTCCGATGAAGAACTCAAGGAAGTCTCACGAATTGCCGCTTTGGATTACGTTGAGATCCCGGTATGGCTTGACGCATCTTTACCAAAACAACTTAAACTGGCGGTGACCGAAACCTTATTGAAATCACGCATCGATCAGCCGGAAACGTTGGTCAGAATGACCCAAACCAGACAATGCATGACGATACAGCCTCACCATGCGATCAACCGTCCTGCCTATGCGATCACCATCGACAATATCCTGTCAAATCGCTATGAAGGCGAACTTCAGATCATGCTGAGAGATTTGCCGCCTTCTCCGATTGCCAATGTCATCGGACAAGTCAAACCGTACGGACATCGTCTGGTCCATCAAATCAAGGCCAACAGCCTTCCGTTCAAACTCAAAGAGGAGTAGCACATGAAAAAAGTAGTCATCATCTCCAGACAATCGATGCAGACAGAACGTTTCATGAAACATGTCCGTGATCATCAGGCCAAACAGGAACTCAATTATGAGGTCGAATTGGCCCTGTACCCCAAACACATGGAACTCATCGAGACTTTTAAACCGGATTTCGTTTTATTATCGACAGAAGTCATTGCCTGGAAACCGGACATCGAAAAGCAGTTGGCAGAAAAAGGCATCCCCAATGCCTTGGTCAAGGGTTCCCATTACGGAACAGCCCAAGTCCTGCGCATCTTCAATGACAGCGTCAAGCTGTAAAGGAAATACCATGACAAAGAAATTGAAAGTTGTTACCATCGGCGGAGGATCTTCCTATACGCCGGAACTCATCGAAGGCTTCATCAAACGTTATGCAGAATTCCCATTAACGGAGTTGTGGCTCGTTGACATCGAAAAAGGTCAGGAAAAGCTGCGCATCTGTACCGATTTGGCCAGACGCATGGTTGAGAAAGCCGGTTTACCGATCAAAGTCATGTCGACTTTGGATCGCAGAGAAGCCTTAAAGGATGCGGACTTCGTCACCACCCAATTCAGGGTCGGTTTACTGGATGCCCGTGAAAAAGATGAAATGATCCCGGGTAAATACGGAGTCATCGGTCAGGAAACCAACGGACCCGGTGGCTTATTCAAAGCACTGCGTACGATCCCCGTTATTTTCGCCATCATCGAAGACTGTAAGGAACTCTGTCCAAATGCTTGGATCGTCAACTTCACCAATCCGGCCGGTCTCAATACCGAAGCCGTCTTCAGACATACCAACTGGAAACGCTTTGTCGGACTCTGCAACGTCCCGATTGGCATGCAGATGGGTATCGCCAAACAGCTCAATGTCGATGCTTCCCGAGTGGATGTTACCTTTGGCGGTCTGAATCATCTGGTCTATGCCTTAGAGGTCAAACTCGATGGTAAATCGATCCTGCAAGATCTCATTGACAACATCGACACCATGAAACTGACGATGAAAAACATCGAAGACATTCCTTGGTCTTCCGATTTCGTCAACGCCTTGGGCGTCATGCCGTGCTCTTATCATCGCTATTATTTCCAGCATCAACTGATGCAGGAACATTATATGGAAGAATACAAGACCGGCATCAGCCGGGCCTCCAAAGTCAAAAAGATCGAAGCAGAGCTTTTTGAACTATATAAAGATCCCAATCTGGCCATCAAGCCCAAACAGCTTGAACAGCGCGGGGGAGCCTATTACAGTGATGCGGCCTGTAACCTGATCACCTCGATCTACACCGACAAACATGACATCCAACCGGTCAATACCCTCAATAAAGGCGGGATCTCCAATCTGCCCGATGACGTCGTCGTCGAGATCAGTTCGGTCATCACCAAAGACGGACCGATCCCATGTAAGGTCGGAGCCTTGCCGACAGGCGCCTTGGGCATCGTCCAAAACCTGAAAGCGTATGAGATCGTCGCGGCTGAAGCCGCCATTACCGGTAATTATCAGAAAGCCCTGTTGGCCATGACCATGCATCCTTTTGTCCAAAGTGAAGCCTTGGCTAAACCGATCTTGGATGAGATGCTACAAGCCCATAAAGAATATCTGCCCCAGTTCTTCAAGGCTAAGTAATATGTCCAAAAAGAAAATCAAAAAACCTTCCATTCAGCAACAGCTGATGGATACGGTCAAAGTCCCAATGGAGTGGATCGAAGCCCCGATGTGGAAACGCTTCGTGGCCTTCATCTTCGACATGTTTCTGATCGGACCTGTTGTCAATTTAATCTCACCGATCAACCCGTATCTGCCGATGTTGGTGGTGGTAATCTATTATGTCGGTCTTGAAGCCAGTCCATGGAAAGGCTCAGTCGGTAAACGCATCATGTCGATGAAGGTCATCGATGTTAAACAAGGCAAGGTCACGATGGGTCGTCTTCTGATCCGTTATGTCGTCAAGTTCCTCTCGATTCTTTTGTTTGGGATCGGTTATTGGATACCAATCAACTTAAAGATGCGTCCGATCCCGGATCTGGCAAGCCAAACCATGATCATCGCATTGACCCCATCCAAAGCCAAAACAAAATAAAAACGGAGACTGCTGTCTCCGTTTTTTTTAGGGCTGATGTTTGTAGATCATGATGTCGAAGCAGTTGCGTTCTCCGGGATAACCGGCACAACTGTACTCCAGGATACGGTCATCAATGTCTGTTGCGATGGTCCTGACCTCATAGATGGCTGATCCTTTGGGGACATTAAGAAGCCCTGCGCTATGATCGCTGACGATGATCGCATCGACAGTGCGTCGCGCCATGACGATATAGCGGTTATAATCGGATTCAAAGATGTGGTATAAGGGACGGTTCTCAATGTCCTTGTTGATGAGATCAGGAAAGAATTCAACCGGCACATACGTATCCGCGATGACCATCGGGACAGTATTGCCCAGATACAGAAAGCGGATATGAAGGACCTCATCCTGAGGTCCAAGATGAAGCAGATCCTGGAATTTCTTTTCTTTGATGATTTCTCGGGCAATGATCTTGGTAGAAGGGGTCATGCCGACCCGTTTCATCTCATCTTCAAAGGTGGAGAGTTCCTGAAAGAAATGGCTTTGGATTTCTTTTTCGCGGATGAAGGAGCCTTTTCCTTTGACACGCGTGATGATGCCTTCAGAGATGAGCTCGGAATACGCTTGTCTGACCACCGGACGGGAAATCCCGAACCGATCGCACAGTTCTTCTTCAGTGGGCAGTTTGTCTCCCGGTTTTAGTGTTTCATCGCTCAAGGCATTCAAGATCGATTGTTTGAGCTGCGCATAAAGCGGGCTTGACTGATAGCGGCTGATGGTGATGTAGTTCATGAAAGACCTCACTTTCTTTCACGACGGACGATCACGTCATAAGTATTGCGTTCGCCCGGGAAAGAGGCCACAGAGACCTCCATACAGCGTCCCTGTGCATCAAAGGTCGTGGATTGAACCCGATGGACTGCCGATCGCTTTTCGACGTCCAGCAAGAGGGCATCGTTGTCACTGACCAACATGGCCGTATAGACATTGTAGGTCTTATGGACAGGACGCTGGTATTTGGTTTCAAAGATATTGAATAGGGAATTGATCGCAAAATCATTTTTCTCTAAACCGGGGAACTGTTTGAGATCGATGTAGGAGTCTTCGACATAAACAGGGACATCATCCGCCAGTCTAAGTCGTTTGAAATGAAGGACATTGTCGCCTTCTTTCGCCAAAAGTATCGGAAATAAGTGAGGATCGCTGTGGATGACTTCGACCACCAAGACCTTGGTCTTGGGTCTGCGTCCCAACCGTTCCATCTCACCGGTAAAATTATAAAGCTCATTGGTGAAATTACGGTTGATGATCTGTTTGGTCACGAAGGTGCCTTTGCCTTTCATGCGCAAGATGACGCCTTGGGCTAAGAGATCCGCATACGCTTGTCTTACGACAGGACGGCTGATATGAAAGGTATCACAAAGCTCATCTTCCGTCGGAAGTTTGTCTTTGTCTTTCAAGGTTCCGTCATCGATGGCGGATCGGATGCTGTTACGCAATTGGACGTACAGGGGAACACTTGAGAATTTATTGATGAGGATATAGCGCATGAGGTCTCCTTTCTACTTTTTTCTTTGATATTATATCATAACATCACAACCTGATAAGACAATGCAAAGGCGATGTTGTTGTTAACTCTGATTTTTTAGACGCTTAGCCTCAATGAGGGTCATGATGAGCGGAATCACAAGAAGCGATCCCAACACCATCAAACCAATCGAGGCATTGCTGAAACGAACCAAAGAACCGATCATCAAGGGAGCCAGGATACCGGAAAGATTACCGTATAAGGCAACCCCGATGACCTGACCGGATATCTTTTGAGCCGGATCAGAAACCTTATAAATGATGTTTTTAGAGGTGATCATGATCAAAGGGAAGGTGATGATCTGGATCGCTGTCATTCCCAGCATGGCCGTGACATCGTTGGTCAGCGCGAAGAGAAACATCTTGCTTCCCAATCCGATGATGGACAACGTCAACAGTTTCATGGCCCCATAACGTCTCATCAATCGTGCCCCAAAGAAAAACAAAGGCAGTTCAAACAACGCTTGGGCAC
>CAZLWH010000082.1:4199-6825 GCA_964563265.1 uncultured Erysipelotrichaceae bacterium | reverse complement strand
TGAAAGGTGAGCAAGAAACATATGTAAGACCTTCTCTGTGACAGAATTCAACGGAACTCGGATCGCCTCCGTGTTCACCGCAGATGCCCAGTTTGATGTCCGGACGGGTCTGCTTACCTAATCTTGCGGCCATTTCGACCAGTTTACCGACGCCGTTTTGATCCAAACGGGCAAACGGATCCTGTTCAAAGATCTTCTTATCATAGTAATGGTTCAAGAATGCCCCAGCATCATCTCTGGAGAAACCAAAGGTCATCTGCGTGAGGTCATTGGTACCAAATGAGAAGAACTCAGCTTCGGTGGCGATTTCATCCGCCAACAAGGCAGCTCTAGGGATCTCGATCATGGTTCCAACCATATATTTCAGGTCAATGCCGCTCTTGGCGATGATTTCATCGGCAATACGGACAACGATGTCTTTGACGTATTTCAATTCTTTGACTTCACCGACCAACGGGATCATGATTTCCGGTTTGATGTGCCATTCCGGATGTTTCTTTTCGACGTTGATGGCGGCTTCAATGACGGCCTGGGTCTGCATTTCAGCGATTTCCGGATAGGAAACAGCCAAACGGCAGCCGCGGTGACCCATCATCGGGTTGAATTCATGCAGCGAGGAAATGATATTTTTGAGGTCAGCGACTTCAAGCTTCATTTCTGCAGCGAGGTTGATGATGTCTTGTTCATCGGTCGGCAGGAATTCATGCAAAGGCGGATCCAAATAACGGATCGTGACCGGTCTGAATTCCATGGCTTCATAAATGCCTTCGAAATCGCTTCTTTGCATCGGCAAGAGTTTCGCCAATGCTTTGCGTCTTTGTTCTTCAGTCTTGGAGACGATCATTTCGCGCATGGCTTTGATGCGTTCGCCTTCAAAAAACATATGTTCAGTACGGACCAATCCGATGCCTTCGGCACCAAAGATAACCGCTTGTGCTGCATCTTTAGGGGTATCCGCATTGGTTCTGACTTTTAAAGTACGAACTTCATCAGCCCAACCCATCAGGGTCCTGAAATCACCGGTGATCAAAGCAGGCACAGTCTTGATGGCTTGGCCATAGATCTTTCCGGTAGAGCCGTCTAAGGAGATGGCATCGCCTTCTTTGAAGGTCTTACCACCCAAGACGAAAGATTTCGGTCCGGTGAATTTAATATCGCCGCAACCGGAAACACAACAGGTTCCCATACCGCGTGCAACAACAGCCGCATGAGACGTCATCCCGCCGCGAGCGGTCAGGATGCCTTGAGATACATGCATGCCTTCGATGTCTTCAGGCGAGGTTTCCAAACGGACCAAAACGACTTTTTCGCCGCGTTCTTTCCATTCGACGGCATCCGCCGCCGTAAAGACGACTTTACCGCTGGCTGCGCCGGGAGATGCCGGTAAAGCAGATCCAACGACTTCTGCCGCTTTTAAAGCAGCTTCGTCAAATTGCGGATGAAGCAAAGCATCGAGCTGTTTCGGATCGACTTGAAGGATGGCATCATCTTTGGTGATCATGCCTTCAGCAACCAGATCCACAGCAATCTTCAAAGCTGCCGCAGCCGTACGTTTACCGTTACGGGTCTGCAACATAAAGAGTTTACCTTTTTCGATGGTGAATTCCATATCCTGCATATCTTTATAGTGGGCTTCCAAACGATCGCAAATGGTTACGAATTCATCATACACATGCGGCATGACTTGTTGGAGCTTATCGATGGTCATCGGAGTACGGATCCCGGCAACAACGTCCTCGCCCTGGGCATTCATCAAGAATTCCCCGAACAGTTTCTTTTCGCCGGTGGCAGCATTGCGGGTAAAGGCAACACCGGTCCCTGACGTTTCGCCCATATTGCCAAACACCATGGATTGGACACTGACCGCGGTTCCCCATGAATGAGGAATCTCATTGAGACGGCGGTAATAAACAGCACGCGGATTATTCCACGATCTAAAGACTGCTTTCACAGATTCGATCAACTGGATCCTAGGATCTTGCGGGAAATCAGTCCCTTTGTGTTTTTTATAGTAGGCTTTGAAACGGGTCACCATTTCTTTCAAATCGTCGGCGGTGAATTCCGTATCCAATTTGATGTGTTTTTCTTCTTTCATTTCATCGATGATTTCTTCAAAGTTTTTCTTGGAGAGATCCATGACGACATCAGAGAACATCTGAATGAAACGGCGGTAGGAATCATAGGCAAAACGAGGATTCTGGGTCAGCGTCGCAAAACCGAAGACGACCTCATCGTTTAAGCCCAGATTCAGGATGGTGTCCATCATGCCCGGCATGGAAGCGCGGGAGCCTGAACGGACAGAAACAAGCAAAGGATTGGTCTTGGATCCGAATTCTTTTCCGGTCGTTTTTTCCAATTTTGCCAAATATTCAAAGATTTCCTTCTGAATCTCCGGATGGATGCTTTCGTTATCGTCATAATAACGGGTACAAGCTTCCGTAGTGACAGTAAATCCTTGGGGAACAGGCATGCCCAATTTGGTCATTTCAGCCAAATTAGCGCCTTTTCCACCCAATAGATTCTTCATTTTACCGTCAGCTTCAGAGAACAGATACACATATTTAGTGGTCATAGTTCCTCCTATGGCTGTTCGCCAAATAACACGTTAATTATACTAGAAACGGCA
>CAZLWH010000082.1:0-4189 GCA_964563265.1 uncultured Erysipelotrichaceae bacterium | reverse complement strand
TTCTATACTACTTGCTCAAGTTATTCAACTGCTCATTAACCAGTTCATACTGGCGCTTGTATTCTTCAAGTTTCTTCTTTTCTTCTTCGACTTTGGCTGCCGGAGCAGCTGAGGTAAAGCGCGGATTATTCAGCATCCCTTCCCCTCTGGCGATTTCCGATTGAAGTTTGTCTTTTTCTTTCGCAAGACGGATCTTTTCTGCTTCGACATCGACCAATTGGGTCAGTGCGATCGATAAGGTGCCGCCTAAGATCGGACGGGTCATCGTTTCGCCCTGAAGTTTTTCAACGACAGAGGTTTTGACCATCTTCATCAGGGATTCCGTTTGAACCTCATTGAGTTTCAGTGAAAGTTTGATGTCCAAAGGCAAGGCCGGTTTGACATTGTATTCGGTACGGATGGCACGGATCTGTGAGATGATCGAGATCAATTGACCCGTTTGGATCAATGCGGCTTCATCATGAAGCGCATAAGCAATAGGCCAACTGGAAATACACAAGGCGTCTTCTGCAAAGCTGGCAAAGATCTTTTCAGTAACAAACGGCATCGTCGGATGGCTCATCTTCAAGATCCCTTTCAAAACAGAGACCAAGGTATTGCGTGATGCTTTGACGATCTCAGGATCCGATGAACTCAGGTTCGCTTTACTGAGTTCGATGTACCAGGAACAGTAATCGTCCCAGACGAATTCATACAGGAAACCTCCGGCCAACGCGAAGTCATATTTCTCCATCGCGCCGGTGACTTTCTCCAAGGTCGCATCAAAGCGCTCCAGGATCCATCGATCTGCCGCAGACAGTTTCAATGCGGTCAGCTTTTCTTCTTTGAAGTCTTCTGACAGATTCATTTGAACAAAACGGGAAGCATTCCACAGCTTGTTGATGAAGTTCCATGCGGCTTCAACTTTTTCAACCGAATAGCGCAGATCCAAGCCCGGTGCCGAATTGGTCGTGAGGAAGAAGCGCAAAGCATCGGCGCCGTACTCATCGATCACATCCATCGGATCGACGCCATTGCCTAAGGATTTGCTCATCTTGTGTCCATCATCGGCTCGGATCAAGCCATGGATCAAGGCATCCCTAAACGGAACGTTATTGGTAAAGTAACGGGCCTGAAAAATCATGCGGGCAGCCCAGAAGAAAATAATGTCATAACCGGTAACCAAGACATCGGTCGGAAAGTAACGCTTGAGATCCGGGGTTTCTTCAGGCCAGCCTAAGGTACTGAAAGGCCACAAAGCGCTGGAGAACCAGGTATCCAAAACATCTTCATCCTGGGTCCAGTTTTCAATGTCTTTGGGGGCTTCCAATCCAACGTAGATTTCTTTGGTGTCATTGTTGTACCAGACCGGGATCCGGTGTCCCCACCACAGTTGACGGGAAATACACCAGTCTTCGATGTTGGACATCCACTGGATGAAGGTGTTTTCGAAACGTTCAGGAACGAAATTGATCTTACCGGCTGAATTTTGAGCTGCGATGGCAGCTTCAGCCAAAGGCTTCATCTTAACGAACCATTGTTTGGACAAATACGGTTCAACAATGGCGTCGGTTCTTTCGGAATGACCGACCTGATGGATGTGTTTTTCGATCTTGACGGTATTGCCTTCATCGGTGATCCGTTTGGTCAGCTTCTTGCGGCAGTCAAAACGATCCAGGCCATTGAAGTCACCGGCTTTTTCGTTCATCGTCCCATCAGGATTCATACAGATGACCTTGGGCAGATCATGTTTCTCAGACAAGGTAAAGTCATTGGGATCATGGGCCGGTGTACATTTCATCGCACCGGTTCCGAATTCGCGATCGATATACTCATCGACAATGATCGGTAAGACCTCATGATTGGCCGGGTTGATGACGTGCATCCCGTGCAGGTGCGTATAGCGCGGATCCAAAGGATGGACGACAACACAGACATCTCCGAACATGGTTTCAGGACGGGTGGTCGAAACGGCGATCTTCTCCCCGGTTTCAACAACCGTATAACTGAAGGTATAGAAGCTGCCTTCAACTTCTTTATGGATGACTTCGATGTTGGATAAGGCGGTCTTGGCCATGGGATCCCAGTTGATGATGCGTTCACCCTGATAGATCAGTCCGTCGTTGTAGTAATCGACAAAGACCTTATTGACGGCCTTATTGAGCCCTTCATCCAGCGTAAAGCGTTCACGGGTATAATCCAAGGACAGACCCAGTTTGGCCCACTGTTGACGGATATGGCCCGCATATTCTTCTTTCCAGGCCCACGCCTGTTCAAGAAATTTTTCTCTTCCCAGTTCAAAGCGGTTGGTGCCCTGCTGTTTCAGCCTTGCATCAACTTTGGCTTGGGTTGCAATCCCGGCATGGTCCATGCCCGGAAGCCACAGCATGTCAAAACCCTGCATGCGTTTATAACGTGCAATGATGTCTTGCAGTGAGGTATCCCACGCATGGCCCAAATGCAGTTTGCCGGTAACATTGGGCGGAGGGATAACGATACAATACGGTTTCTTGCTTAAATCACCGGCGGTGAAATAGCCTTTGTCGACCCAGTTTTTATACTGATGGGCCTCGACGTTTTTATGGTCGTATTTTTGGTCTAATAACGGTTTCATAGTGCTCCTTTGAATATCTTTCCAAGACAATTGTGTCATCCTGGTTTAATCCGTAAAAATGATAATCGCTGCGATGTCCGAGTTCAGGCTCATACTTGCGTTTTCGATACGTGCCTTCTTTGATGAATCCGGCTTTTTCAATGACTCTGCCTGAGGCAATGTTTTCCGCGTTGTGCTGGATTTCCACTCGGGCAAACCCACAGTGATGAAACATCACACTGATCAGGATCTGAACGGCTTCTGAGGTGATGCCTTGGTTCCAGTAGTGCTTGTTGAGAATGTAGCCGATCTCACCCACATCTCCAAAATGAACGGAATGGACATCCACCGTTCCGATCATCTTCATTTCAGGTTTGACGACCACACAATAGGCTTCCGGGACTCCCCGATCGAAACGGGTCAAAAAGAAATCCTCGATGGCTTTTTGGCTGGTAGTAGGATCGGTGTGTCTGGGAAACCAGACCCATTTGATATTCTCAGCGTCTCCTGCGTAGTCAAACATGTCGTTGGCGTCTTGGACACCGATGGGCCTTAAGATGAAACGTTCCGTTTCGATCGTCGGCAATCTGAGATTAAGCATATTTCCTCCTTGAAATAAAAAAACGTCACTGGATCTTCTTACTGTTATTTCAGAAGATCGACTCACGAAGGACTGATGCGTTCATGTTGGTTTTGTCTCATCGACCCAAAACTTTCTGAATGTCCACTGAACGGTTTGACTTCGGTCGTTGTCTATAAAAAACATTATAGTCATTCTGGGTCTGCGAGTCAATCAAGGAAAGAAAAAAAACGAGCGATGGTTCACTCGTCTTGAAGGTTATCGGTCGAATATTCACAACCGCAGTATTCTTGTCGATACATTCCCAAACGCTTGGATACACTGACACTGAAATCGATGCCTTTGTTTTTCTTGAAGTTGGAGTAAAAATACTGGACCTGTGGGTACCCGGTCGAGAGCCTTCTGGCGATCCCGTTGATCTTATCGGCGCTTTTTTGTCTGGAGATCGTCATGACCGTGGTCACGTAATCATAATGATGATGTGAAGCGTATTTCAAGGCTTCCGTGATCCTAAGCGCATAACACATCCCGCAGCGTTTATACCCTTCTTTGTCTTCGGAACGTTTTACAAGATAGGTCGCATGATAGGTCTCATAATCATAGGGTTCTTCAATGATTTTGATTGAGGTATCATGTTTTTCATTGAAGATCGTGACGTAGTTATGAAGTTCGCTTAAGCGATGATCGTATTCGGCTTTGGGGTAGATGTTGGAATTGTTGTAGTAAAGGGTGATGTCGAAGATCTCATACAGATATTCAAGCGGCCAACTGTTACAGACGGCACAGCACGAATGCATCAAAAGGCTCGGTTTGGTGTCGAGTTTCTTTAATTCGCTCAGTTTTTCGATTTCCCATTGATGATCTGTTTTTTTGTTCATTCGATAAACATGGCATCTCCGAAGGAGAAGAACCTGTATTTTAATTGTACTGCTTTTTGATACGCCTGCAGAATAAATTCACGATCCGCCAAGGCGCTCACCAACATGACCAAGGTACTTTTCGGTAAATGGAAATTGGTGATCAAGGCATCCACCGCC
>CAZLWH010000081.1:1678-6886 GCA_964563265.1 uncultured Erysipelotrichaceae bacterium | reverse complement strand
CATTGGCATAAAGTGCCGATTACCATTGTACGCAATATAAACAAAGGTGTCAAGGGTTATTTCTTGACACCGGCTTATTCTCTTGCTTATTTTCTGCGTCTCATCGGTAAGGATTCGATTGGAGTGATCCCGAGGCTTTTCAGATAGGCTTGGGCAGTCAGGATCGTTGGCGTATCCACAAGGTCCCAGGGTGAATGGGCATCCACGCCGATGATGACGGGACCGCCGATTTCAGCCGCCAGTTCCCAGAATTTGGGATAAGGATAATTCATCTTACCAAAGACATTGCGGACTCCGCCCAGATTATATTCGACCGGGATATTGAGCGCTTTGGCTTTCAGAAGGATCCTACGGCTCATGGCTTGGGCTTCAGCTGACCACGTGTCCAGAGATCGGCAGAAGATGTCAGGATGGGCAAAGCAGTCATAGAGACCACTATCCAGGGCCTTGATCGTATCCGATTCATAGTCTCTGCACAGATGTTCCTGATCATTATAATGACCATAATAACGACCGGGGGTTTCAAAGAGATGGAAGTGATTGCCTAAGATGACATAATCCAGATCATACGCCTCGATCAGGGCTCTCAGCTGGTCTTCTCTTCCTTCATAATACTCGGCTTCAACGCCAAGATAGATCTTGATCCGATTGGCATATTGACGGCGTAAGGCATTGATGTGATGAACATAATCCGGCATCAGGGAAATATCCATACGGATGTTTCGGGCATCCAACGCATGATAAGGCCAGGGACTGTGATCGGAAAAGCCCAATTCGACCAATCCGGCTTCCAATGCTTTGATGACGTAATCTTCATCCGTCCCTTCCGCATGTTTACAACGGGTGGTATGGGTATGGAAATTAGAGGTGATCATGAGCCCTCCGGATAAGTGACTTCAACCAGATAAAGCCCGCAGGCTTCGGCCATGCCGCTGTAGGCGGTCTTGTCTTTGGAATCCAGGATGCGTTTCGCATCGCTGATCTTAAGCTTACCTTTACCGATGTCGATGATGCAGGCCATGATCATACGGACCATGTGTCTCATAAAGCCATCCCCTTCGATCACAAAACGCAAGACATCCTCTTCTTCATAGAGTTCAAAGCGGGTGATGGTTCTGATCTGATTGGGCATCTCCGCAAAACTGTTGGCACAGTAGGCACTGAAATCATGGGTTCCGATAAAGACACTCATGGCTTTGCGCATGTTGTCCCGATGAAGGAAGGGTTCGATACACGCATGGGTCTCATAGTTGAAAGGCTGGATGGTTCCCTGATAGATCAGATACTCATACTGCTTGGTAATGACCGAGAAACGGGCATGGAACTGCTTGGAAACAAACTGGACTTCAATGATTTTGATGTCTAAAGGAAGCTGGCTGTTGAAGGCTTTCATCCATTGGGCTTCATTGAGATCAAGATCGGTATCAAAATGAAAGACCTGCCCTAAGGCATGGACCCTGGCATCGGTTCTTCCTGAACCGACGACTTGGACATCCCGTTGATGCATGGTCTTTAAGATGGATTCGAGGAGGCCTTGGATACTGATGGCATTGTTTTGGACTTGCCATCCGACATAATGCGCACCATGATACATTACAGTGCATTTGACGCGTTTTACAGGCTTAACCATATGATTACTCCCAACAAGCTCAAGACCCCGCACAACATCACTGCGTCGCGATAGGTCGGTTTCAATTGTTTATAACGGGTACGATGCTGAGCCACCACATAGCCTCTGGCTTCCATCGCATCGGCCAGTTCTTCAGCCCTTTGGAAACTTGAAACAAACAGCGGAACGATCAAAGACAAGATGGCCATGATCTTCTCTTTGAAGGAGCCTTCTTTGAGATCGACCCCACGGGAAGCCTGTGCTTTCATGATGCGGTTGGTCTCATCGATCAGGGTCGGGATAAAACGCAACGCGATCGAAATCATCATGGCGATCTCATGAGACGGCAAGCCGATCTTTTTAAACGGACTTAAAAGATCTTCAATGCCTAAGGTCAGATCCATCGGTTTTGTAGAAACCGTCAATAAGGTCGTGATGATGATCATCAGCATCAGTCGGGTCATGATGTAGAGGGTTTGAATGACCGCATACTGATATAAGGTAAAGCCATAGATACTGAATAAGACAAACCCGGTCCGAATGACCAAGGCATTGATGACAAACAGGAAACTGAGCATGAACAGCATCGGTTTCAACGATTTCGCAATCATCTTCAGCGAGATCTTGGTCATCAATAAGGCAAACAGGACAAAGGCTCCGATGATTCCGTAACCGATGAATCCGGAAGGTAAAAACACGGAGGTCATGAGGAAGAGCATGCCCATGATCTTAAAGCGGGGATCCAGTTTATGGGTAAAGGTATTTAAAGGAAGGTAGCGGCCTAAGGCGATGTTGTTCATGGTTTGATCTCCATGGCGATCGCTTTGGCCAGATCTTCGATCGTACGCATCGGTTGCTTCAATTCAAAGCCGCCATCGATCAACATTTCCTTGATGCTTAAAAGCAAAGGCAGACTCATATGGATGTCTTCGACTTGGGTCTTCCTTTCAAAGTAATCGGTAACGCGCTGATGGTTGATGACTTCTCCTTCACGCATGACAACGACGTTATCACAGTAATTGATGACGTGTTCCATATCATGGGTGACGATCAGGATCGTTTTACCAGAGTCTTTGTTGAGTTTGACAAACAGTTCCATCATGGCTTTGGAACCTTGAGGATCCAAACCGGCGGTCGGTTCATCCAACACCAATACATCCGGATCGATCGCCAAAATACCTGCGATGGCGACACGGCGCTTTTGTCCGCCTGAAATATCCAAGGGCGACTTCTCCGCAAAGGACTCATCCAAACCAACCAGTTTCAGGGCATTCATGGCCAAGACTTTGGCTTTTTCTTCAGGGACTTTGAAATTGAGCGGACCAAACATAATGTCTCTTAAGATGGTCTCTTCAAACAGCTGATATTCAGGAAACTGAAAGACCAATCCGACTTTTTGTCTTAAGGATTTCAGTTCTTTGGGTTTGTGTTTGTTGGTGATGGTCCGATCCAAAACCAGGACCGTGCCTTCTGTCGGTAACAGTAACGCATTGAGATGTTGAACAAGGGTGCTTTTACCGGAACCGGTAGGACCGATGATCGCAGTGATCTTGCCCATCTCAAAAGCCAAATCGACATTCTTTAAGGCTTCATACGCAAAAGGAGTATTGGGGGCATACTTAAAGTTTACTTTTTCGAACGCAATAGGCACAGTTCTGCCACCATCCTTTCCGTATCCAAAACATCTTTGACATGAATGCCTTTGCGTTTGAGCGCATTGGCCAGTTTAACGCTGAAAGGGGCATCCAGTTTAAGATCGACGAGTTCTTTTTCGTTGGCCATGACCACAGAAGGTATACCGTCTTTGACGATCTTTCCATCAAACATGACCATGACGTGATCGCTCTTTTTGACTTCTTCGATATCATGGGTGATCGATAAGATCGTCATCCCGTATTCTTTATGAAGCTGAGTGACCAAGGCATTGATTTCAGACTTGCCTTCCGGATCCAACATACTGGTGGCTTCATCCAGGATCAATATCTCCGGTTTCATCGCCAAAACGCCGGCAATCGCGACACGTTGTTTTTGTCCGCCGGATAAGCGGGTCGGTTCCTGATCGAGATATTTGATCATGTCGACGCGAGACGCATAATCGTTGATGATGCCATCCATCAGTTTGGGATCGACCTGATGGTTTTCCAGTCCAAAGGCAATGTCATCTCTGACGGTCGCCCCAATGAATTGATTGTCCGGATTTTGGAAAACGATGCCGATCTTACGGCGGATGATTTCAAGATTGGCTTCGGTGAGCTCGAGGTCATCGATCAGGATCTGTCCGGATCCTTTTTCCAACAACCCGATCAAGAGCTTGGCAATGGTGCTTTTCCCGGAACCGTTATGGCCGATCAGGGTCGTATAGGACCCTTTTTCAACCGAAAAAGAGACGTCATTGACGACGTCCGTTTGTAAGTCATACGAGAATTTAAGATTCTTTACGGTAATAGGTTTCAAAACGTCTCCTGTTTATTCACTGAAGTCCCAGCCTAAGTATTTCAGTTTATGGGTCTTGGCGGTTTCAGCCGCAAAGACAACGGCATCTAGAATGGTTTGGGCATCGGCTCTGACGCTCTTTTTAAACATGGTCCGCGCAGTTCCCGCAATCATCTCATAGCCGGCGGCTCTTAAAATGACATCGGCTTCATTGCCTGCTTTGGGATCGGTTGCCAGATAATGGACCAGATTGATGGTTTTATTCGGATCAAGGGTCTTGGTCATCTCCGCAATCTGAGTCTTATAGCTTGAAATCACGGTTTTGGAGAGACCGCTTTTAGGCGGTACTTTGGGCAAAACAGTCGGGGTTTCAGGCAAGGCTGCACTGATGGAAGGTTTTAGATTGTGTGTCTTTCTGATCTTATTGGCGGCATAGGCACCCACCGCAGCAACACCGACCAAAGCAATGAGTTTCGTTCTTGTTTTCATAGCTTTCACCTCACGGTACTATTTTACCATATCAAACTTGATATTTACGGCTGACAAGCAACAGACCATCCCCAGCGTCAACTTCTTTCACGCTCAGATCACTTTGGTTTTGGATCCAGGCTTTGAAGTCATTGATTTTACGGACCAGTTGTTTCAGATCACGGCTTTGCGTTTCTTTACTGATGGTTTCCCCATGGAAATCCAGATTGTCGATCAGGATAAAACCTTTGGGGCTAAGGGAAGGCAAGGCCTTCTGAAACAAGGTCTTATTCTGGCTTTTGGGTCCATCGATCAGGATCAGATCATAAGCACCTTTCAGATCAGCCATCAACGCATCCCCTTCGATCACCGTGATCCGATCTGTCAACTTCATCGCCTCAATGTTTTCCCGGGCAATAGTAACACGATTCGGATTGAGCTCGATGGTGGTGATCTTGACTAAAGGAGAAGATAAGGCCATGGTGATCGACCAGATTCCGTGGCCTGTCCCGATCTCAAGGATCGAAAGCAAGGATTGGCTCAGGATCAGATGCTGACAATAGAAAAGACCTTCTTCCTGCATGGAAGGGATCTTGTCTGTTTGGGCTTTTTGTTTGAGCTGAGCGAAGGTCATAAGAAGAAAAGCACCTTGCGGTGCTTTTAGTTTATACCAATTCGATGGTGGCCATTTCCGCAGC
>CAZLWH010000081.1:0-1668 GCA_964563265.1 uncultured Erysipelotrichaceae bacterium | reverse complement strand
CGCAGCATCGCCCTTACGGGTTCTGGTTTTTAATACGCGGGTATAGCCGCCTTTGCGGTCAGCATATTTCGGCGCGATATCGTCGAACAGTTTCTGTACGGCGGTCTGGCCGGTGGCTTTGTCGGCAACGACATCTTTGACATAGGCCATGACTTGACGGCGTGCGTGCAAATCATTTTTCTTGGCTACGGTGATGAGTTCATCCACGACAGAACGTAAGTCCATGGCTTTCATTTCTGTGGTTTCGATTTTTCCGTAGACGATCAGGCTGGTCGATAAGTTTCTGAGTAAGGCTTTACGGTGGTCGGCTTTGCGTCCGAATTTACGATTAATCATGTTCAGTCTCCTTTGTTAGTCGTAGTTCTTGAAACCGAGACCCATGGCGATCAGTTTCTCTTTGACTTCTTTTAGGGACTTTTTCCCTAAATTGCGAACTCTCATCATTTCATCTTCGGTTCTCTGAGTCAGTTCATCCACAGTCTGGATGCCTGCTCTCTTGAGACAGTTGTACGATCTGACCGAGAGATCCAGGTCTTCGATCATGATCAACTGGGTATTGCTTCTGGCATCGCCGGTGGCATCTTTGATCAGATTGCTCATCTGGGCGACATGATCGTTCAAGTTTGTCAGCAAGCTGAGGTGATCGATCAAGATCTTGGCGCCTAAAGAGATGGCTGTCTGAGGATTGATGGAACCATTGGTCCAGATTTCAAATACGAGTCTGTCGTACTTGGCATCTTGTCCTACGCGTGTCGGTTCGACATTGTAGGCGATGCGTTGTACAGGCGTGTAGATGGAGTCGGTGTAGATCGTACCGATGCCTTGGAAAGCCCCCTGATGGGATGCTTTGTTCTGGTCAGCACTGACATAGCCGCGTCCATTCTTGGCGCGCATTTCCATCTCTAATAAAGCACCGGTTTCCAGCGTCGCAATGACGAGTTCCGGATTGAGAATGACCACGTTGGCCGGACATTCAATGTCGGCTGCGGTGACCACTTTCGGGCCTTTGACAGAAATACGTAAGGTATAAACTTCATCATCGTTGATCGTCATGATCAAGTCTTTCAGATTCAGGATGATGGCGGTAACATCTTCCACTACGCCGGGAATGGCGGTGAATTCGTGGAAGACGCCTTCAATTTTGATTGAATATACAGCTGCGCCTGGTAAAGAGGAGAGCAACACTCTTCTTAGAGCATTACCGATGGTTGTGCCAAAGCCCCTTTCAAAGGGTTCGATGACAAACTTGCCATAGTGATTATCTTCAGAGTATTCTTTGATCTCGAAATGTGCACGTTCAAATTTTTGCATGAATTTCCCTCCTCATTTCCCTTCTAACCGCGAGGCCGTTTTGGAGGACGGCACCCGTTGTGCGGGATGGGTGTGACGTCGGAAATGACAGTAATCTCGAGTCCGGCAGTCTGCAGGCTTCTGACTGCGGCTTCGCGTCCAGGACCTACGCCATTGACGACGACTTCGACAGTCTTCATGCCATGATCGGTAGCGGCTTTGCCGGCTGCTTCAGCAACTTGCTGAGCGGCATATGGCGTAGACTTACGGCTGCCTTTGTAGCCCAAAGCACCGGCACTGGACCAAGCCAGGACATTGCCTGCTTCGTCGGTGATGGTAACGATGGTGTTGTTAAAGGTGGAATGAATATGTGCGACA
>CAZLWH010000080.1:2658-6947 GCA_964563265.1 uncultured Erysipelotrichaceae bacterium | reverse complement strand
CACCAACACAATCAACAGGATGAAGCCCAATGCGCCGATCACCCAAGGCCAAGGATCAAAGGCCCTTTTCACGATGATCGTCAGGGTCTGCATCTGGCTTATGGCCAAAATCAAATCATCCTGAGCGCGCACGATCAGGGTGAAACCGTAATCGGCACTGATGAAGCCGTCTTTGGGGTAATAGGTAAAGCGGCCTGAGATCTCCCCGTTTTGTAATGTAGGCAAGGTCATTAAAGGGACTTCTTCAAGAAATTTATCTTGACGGATGACGGTCAAACTCAAGTCAACAGATGGCTCTGCGTCGATGAGGTTTCTGATCGTGTAGATGAGCTCGATGCTTTGGATGCGGTCGTTTTGATCACGCTTGGCCCCTGCCATAAACAGGGTGATCAAGACGGTCTTGGCGATCAACGTGATGACGAGTTTATCATTGTCTTTGAGCTCGAAATCCTGTGAGGCGACTTCAAAGCCCAAATAGGTCGCGGAGACGCGGTAATTCCCCGGGACAAGGCGTTCATCGAGTGAGTCTGATTCGCTTTGGATCACCGGGATCAGGACACCGGATTCTATCCGATACAACTGTAAGGTCGCTGGAAACGGCTGATCGCGGAGGTTTTTGACGAAAACGCGGATCTGGCCGGCTTCACCGAACACCTTGACGCTTGCGTTGAGCTGCGCAAAACCACTGAGCGCAATGCCGTTGGAGTTGCTGATGATGTCCGCTCTGATCGAGATCGGATACGTCCCTGGCGCGATGTCTTGACTCAAGCGAAACGAGACCGCAAGAGTCAGCTGTGATTTGGCTGGGATGATTTGGATCGTCTGATCAAAGAAGAAGACCGTACCCAAGGGTCCATCTCCGCTCAGCTTGACCGTGATGTCTGAGGCAGTGGTGTTGAAGAATGTCACTGTGATCGCACTGTGATTCAGCGTTTCCCCTGGCACCATTTTAAAAACGCCATTGGCGAAGGAACCGGAGACACCCAATCCGGTTCCTAAGGCAGTGACCTGTTGGTTAAACTGTGGCACAACCCCCAACAGGCAACACACAAAGACGATGAACCATCGTTGAACTGTGATTCTCAAAAGAAGCTCCTGACTATGGGGTTAGGGTCTTATTGGCGATCCCGAAACGGATCGTGCCTTGGTAGAGCCCGTTTTGGAAACGCTCCGACAAACGCAGATACAGCGTGAATTCCTGGAATGAACCCATTTCCGTGGTCTTGAGTGAAGATTCGCTGATCAGGCGATTGATCGAACTGAGCTGGATATATCCCGCATTTGGACCTTGTTCAGGACTGTCGACCTCATTGATTCTGATCGAAAAGCTTTGATCGACTTGTGTTAAGACATCATCGACCAGATCGGCGCTGATGATGTCTCCCTGATGTCCCAACGCTGTCGTATCCTGACGCTGGCCGCTCCAGAGCGCATCGGCACTGACCAAACGTTCATAAGCCCCATTGGAGAGATACCTTAAGGTTGCGCTTTGCTTGGCTGAGGGATGGTTATAATCGGTGGACGCAGCGATCGTGCCCCAGTTGAATGAGCTCAACGGATCGGTCACGATTTCGCCGTACCATTGGACATGAAGCTTGTCGATCCGCTCATAGGCCACTGTCGTATTGGGGATGGCGTCATCATCCATGACTCTGACATTCAAGGTCCAATCTTCCCCAAACGGCGCTGCTTTGGAGACGACGAAATCAAAGGTAAATGTATAGGTCAGTAAGCCTTGGGTCAAACCGGAGACATTGTGCTTGACCAGGGCCCAAGAAGTGGTCGTCCCTTCCGTGATGAACAATTGGGGTCCCTCTTCTACCATGGTGGTGTTGTAGAAGAGATCAAACTGATCGGCATCCTCGGTGATGCCTTTGGGTGCTTCGAAATCATCATCGATCCCATCTGCATTCTCATCAACAAAACCCATTGGGTCATAAATCAAGCCGACTTCGATCGATAGGGTATCCAACCCGTCATAATCAGATACCGTAAATGAAATGCGATACTGTGAGGTTGGGGTCAAAGAAGTGACCGGGGTCTGCGTTTCGGTAAGCGGATCGAATTGAGTCAAGGTCAGATCGGTCAGCTGGATCGGATTATTATAACCGGTCGTTTTGAATGACCCGCCCAATTCAGCCGCCACGGCCTTGCCTGAAAACGCCAAGCTGCTTGAAACCATGACCGAAACACATGTGAGGATTTTGGTTAGGTCTTTAAATCGTCTGCGAATGTCCATGAGAAGATTCTCCTTTTCAACAGTCTAACGGAGTAGATGATCTACTAACTCGACTTGGCCCCAACGGTCATTTTATCGGCACCAACGGTCAGGTTTTGAAAAACAAAGGCAGGGACCGATGAAGTCACTCCACTCATCGTATGAAAAATAACGCTTTTGGGAAAAGCGGTGAAATAATGCTGGAATTGGTTAAAATGAGCCGATATAATACTGAATCAAGAGGAAAAGAGTATGAAAATAGCCATCGTCGATGATACATCATCTGATCTTGAACGGGTCAAAACACTGGTGGAGCGCTATGCGGCAGCCATGCCTCAATCCAATTTGAGCGTGTCAACGTATGATCATCCCGATGACTTTCTCAAAGACTATGCGATCCATCCTGATTTTGACCTTATTTTTCTGGACATGGTCATGCCTTTCATCGATGGGATCGCAGTCGGTCAAGCCATACGCGCCATCGATGATCAGGTGAAAATCGTTTATACGACGATCTCATCAGAATATGCGCTCAATGCGTATGACGTGAAAGCGTATCATTACCTGATCAAACCGGTCTCAGAAAAACGACTCACCACGATCCTGGATGAGCTCGTATTTCAGCTGGATCTTCATCATCATAAGAAACTGATCATACGGGATGGGGATACCCTGCTTAGTGTCATGACCCGTAAGATTGCCTACATCGAAGTCATGCGGCATCGTCTTTACTATCATCTGCGAGACGGATCGGTCGTCTCTGCCTATGGATCACTCAAAGACCTCAGTCCGTTGATTCTCAATGATGATTCGTTTCTAAGGGTCCATAAGTCTTATCTGATCAACCTTCATGCGGTGGCTTTGATCCGTCAGCGCGAGTTCATCATGGCCAACGGAATAAGGGTCCCCATTTCAAGAATGGCTCTGAAATCCGTCCGAGCCGCGTACGCAGAGTTCATGACTCAAAAAAGGCCCTGTTATGAGCCTTGAGATCTATTCTTCGATCAGTACGGTCTTGTCTTTAGTCAGCGTCCTGAGTGTCATGACGGAGTTTAAGACCCGCTTAAGCAGGTCGATACTGGTCATAGCGGCAGGATCGATCCTGACTTTATCACTGAGTCTGTATGGTATGAGCCGGATCGATCCGTCCATCCACAGTATTGAATTTCTAACGTTGGCAATCTTGCCGATCGGGCTGATGTTTGGAAGTTTATCCCAATGGGGCGGGCTAAGATTTGCCTATACCTTTGTCTTAAGCTTAAGCATCACCTTCTTCATCAATACGCTGTGTGTCCTAATGATCGATCTTTTGGATTCCATGATCTTGGGTACGCTGATCGCAGGCGGGGTCTTGATTGCGCTGTGCATCCTTCTGCACACGCAATACCGCGCGCTGTATTTCGAAGTCCAGCGCATCACTACAAAGGACTGGGCCGGTTTCAGCATCACACCCTTACTGTGTCTGTTACTGCTGATTCTGTTGTCTTCAGGACAGATCGCCAACTGGTTTACCATGGATCACTTTGACATCAAGGTCATACTCTTGGCGATCATTGCCATCACGCATATCCAAAACTGTCTTAATATCCAAAACGTCTATGAAACAGCTCAACTGGAGAAAAACAACCGGCTTTTAACAAGCATGCTGTCTGCCATGAAACAGGATCTGGCCGATCAGATCGACACGATCAGGATCACCAAACTTCACCGCCATGATCTGCATCATCATCTGACGCTCTTATCGGCCGCAGCCCACCAATCCAGTCTGAGTGCGTTTGATGCTTATGTCAAAAAACTGAATGACCGTCTGGATGAGACGGGCATCCAGGCTTACTGTTTGAATTTCTCGCTCAATGCGGTGCTTTCCATCTATCTGAAAAAAGCCCAAGATCACGAGATCAATGTCACCCATGAGATCCGGGTGCCGGAGGTCTTATCGGTGGAAGACATCGATCTTTCGCTGATCTTGGCCAATGCGATCGAAAATGCCATCCATGCCAATCAAAAGATCGCGCTGAATGCGCGATCATTGGATTTGAAACTCTACGAAGAAGCCAAGACGCTGACCCTG
>CAZLWH010000080.1:0-2648 GCA_964563265.1 uncultured Erysipelotrichaceae bacterium | reverse complement strand
GAAAACCCGACGCTTGGATCAACCCTATTCAAAGATGGCTTGCCTCAAAGCAGTGAACCTGATCACGGCTACGGAAGCTTGGGGATCAAGACACTCGCTGAGCGTTATCAGGGCACTGCCTTATTCCATAATAAAAAAGGACGATTCTCTTTGATCGTCCAATTGCCTTTATGAATTTATGCTTTAGGGCTGACTTTATTCTGTATGATCATCAAGGCTACGGCCAATCCGATCTCAAAGAGACCCAAAAAGGCAAAGATGAGGTTCATCCAGAATTGGCCTGTGCCTTGGATGAGCTGAATGACGCTGACGATAAACAGGATCGCGCCCATCAGGATGACCATCAGGCGTCTGGCTGTGTTTTTTCTAGGTTTCATCGTGTCTCCTATTGTTTTGTGACAGTGCTATTTTAACAAAACCATCCAAACAAGTAAAACAGTTCTTTCAGGAAGAAAGACGGCACTCATCTATAGGTGAGTATGACCCTGATTTGGCTGATCTTGTATGTGGTGACCCTTTTCAAACTGTCAATGGATGATCTTAAAGGCCATCAGGTCTATCAAAGTGACCTGATCGTTCTGTGTGTTTTGGGACTATTGCGCTTTGAGGAGAAAAGACTGTTTCAATGGCTGATCATGATCTGCCTACTCTTTGGGACAGGTCTTTTCGGTCATCTTCGATACGCCTTGGGTTCCGGCGATCTGCCGGTGATCTTATCCATGGGATTGACATTGAACCTCATCGAATGGCTCAATGCGTTAAGCACAGCGGCACTCATGGCTTTGTGTGTCGTCTGGATCCAAAAAAAGGCAGCTTCTGATGAGGTGCCTTTTGTGCCGTATTTGAGTGTGGGATGGATGGTGATCTATCTGATCAGGTTGCGGTTGATCTTTTCATAGATGAGGGCCAGATCGGCCACGGTGATGATCCCGATGGGTTTTTGATTGAGGGCGCCATCTTGGGTGATGATGATTTCCTGCAGGCGTTTGCCTAAGGAAAGATGGCGTTCAAACTCCGCGATGACGCTGATCAAGGTCGTGTTTTGCGAGATGAAAGCGACATTACGGTCTTTGGGATCCAAGGCAATGACGTCTTTGACACTCGCATTGGGGAAAGCACAATGGGTCTCTGCGATGTTTTTAAGCAGGAAATGGGTGATCGCATCGGTGGTCAGCAGACCTTTGAAGTGATTGTGGCTGTCATACACCGGAATCTTGGAATACTTGGAGTTATCCAACAGGGTCACAGCGTCTTTTAACGGGGTCTCTTCGCTGACGGTGTAGACCTTCTTCAAAAAGACATCTTTGACCCGCTCAGGCTGGGTCAATACAGAAGCGATCTGTTCGATCTCTTCAACGATCTTCAGATGAGGCTCCGCAATGACTTCCCCATCGATGCGTTCATGGACGATGGCGTTTCTTAAGTCACCGAATTCTTCCAGATAGCGCTGAAACTTATGATAGCCGCGATCCAGATTCGCCATACGGCGCACCAGCTCCGAATAAGAGATGTATCGGTCAGACTTGATGCGTTTGTTCATGTCGCTTTCAATCGCGGTGAAAGCGGCTAAAAATCGGTCAGAATTGGGACTTAAACTCATGAGTTTCCGTTTCTCGGCAAGCGGTCCAAAGCGTCGTTGCCGTAAAGTTTGTTGAAGATGGTCAGGATGATGTAATGAAGCCGTGAGCCTTGGGTATAATCGGCCGGGGCCACAAAATCGACTCTTCCGTAGCCCAAGAGATCTTTGGTGACGTCTTTGGGTTCTTTGTTGGGGGGATAGACGGCAATCGAATGACCGCCGTTGTTTTTGATCAGCTTCATCGAAGGCACATCGGTCAAACCGTCTCCGATGTAGATCATGTGGGTAAAAGGAATGGGTTTATCTTCATCCGCCTGATGTTTATTGAGGTCTTCATCATTGTTGATGTCCAAGACGCCTTTGTTGATGCGGTAAATGAACTGGGTCTTCATCGTATAGTTGACGACCAGCTTGGGCCAGATTGCCTGATTGTTTTCATCATAGTTGAATTCACAGGCATAGATCTTGGTGAAGTATTCTGCGATCGGGGTCGCTTCGATGATTTCTTTGAGTCCGGAAGAAACGATATAGTGCTCTACTTCATAGCCTAAGGTTTCCCCGTAATGGTTGATCAGTTCAAACCAGGATCGTACCCCGGGATACAGCTCGACCCGCGAAGCATAGGCGGAAAGACCGGCCTTGGTCAAGGCATGGCCTTTTAAAGCCGACTGATGGACCATCTCATAGAGATACGCCAAGATATGATCCATCTTGTTGGATTTGGCGTGCTGATCGACCAGGTCCCAGAATTCCGCCGGGTCTTTGAAACCCAGGTCTTCGATGAAACCGTACTCCTGCATGTCTCTGTCCGAAAGCGTCTTGTCGAAATCGTACAATAGGGCTATTTTCATAAGTGTTTTCCTTAGTTTCAGTGTACCATATCTCATAAAAACTGACCAATGTATGTTATGCTTAAACCATGAGAGACGTCGTTATAGCCGCAATATTTACCCCAAAAGGGCTTTTGGTGGGCCAGCGTGAAAGCGAGCCTTTTAAAGGATACTGGGAATGCCCGGGCGGTAAAGTCGAAGCCGGAGAAAGCCTGACGGAAGCTTTGGTTCGGGAAATC
>CAZLWH010000079.1:6141-6998 GCA_964563265.1 uncultured Erysipelotrichaceae bacterium | reverse complement strand
ACAGTGGCTGCGGAGGACGTGATCCTTTGTTTCTAGCCAAAGAGTTTGCGGTCATCGTTGATCAGGATCTCAAACCGAGACTGATCGGCAGGGAAATGGATTCATTTAAAGATTTGGCCAATGAATTCGATCATATCCACCTCCATGGTCAGCGTATCCATACCGCACTGCGTTACGGAATCACTCAAGCCTTACTCGATGCGGTCGCCAAAGCCCATCATACCCAAATGGCCAACATCGTAGCCAAAGAATATGGGACAGAAGTCAGTGATCATCTGATCCCGATTTTCAGCCAAAGCGGAGATAACCGTTATGACAATGTCGATAAGATGATCATCAAAGGTTCGGCAGTCTTGCCTCACGGGCTGATCAATCATGTCGCCACGAAACTGGGATATCAGGGTGAGAAACTCTTGGAATACGTCAAGTGGCTGCGTCAGCGCGTTGATGAACATAAAAGCGAAACGTCTTATCAACCTGTCTTTCATATCGATGTTTATGGGACCTTAGGAATCATCTTCAAAACGGATTATTCCGCAATGGCGGATTATCTGAAGACCTTAAGGGATGCAAGCGGACCTTATCGTCTGCGGATCGAAGGTCCAGTCGATTTCGATGACCGTGAACTGACGATGCTGGGACTCAAAACCATTACGGCACTGTTGGATGAACGTAAGATCGATGTTGAGATTGTTGCGGATGAATGGTGCAATACCTTAGAAGACATCATCTATTTCGCTGATAACAAAGCGGGCCATATGGTTCAGATCAAGACCCCTGACTTAGGCGGGACCCAAAATACCATTGAAGCTGCATTGTATCGTGCGGTCATCGAGTGTATTAATAATACCATCAAA
>CAZLWH010000079.1:0-6131 GCA_964563265.1 uncultured Erysipelotrichaceae bacterium | reverse complement strand
TACCATTGGAGCTGTATTGTATTGTAAAGCCAAAGGCATCGGTGCTTATCAGGGAGGGACTTGTAACGAGACCGATCTGAGTGCCAAAGCCTGTGTCCATATCGCCATGGCGACCCAACCCGTTCAGATCTTGGCCAAGCCAGGGATGGGTGTGGATGAGGGATACATGATCGTCTACAATGAAATGCAAAGAATTCTGGCTTTAGACAAAGCCATGAAAGGAAGGACTGCCCATGAAATGCGTTAAAGTACTTTCGACCACCGCGATCTTAGGTTACGGATTTCCTTTATCCAGTTTTGAAGAAGGGATGAAACTGAAACCTGATTGTATTGCCGTCGATGCGGGATCGACCGATCCAGGGCCATATTATTTGGGTGCAGGAGTCTCATTTACCGATTATTTCGCCGTCAAACGCGACTTGGCCATCATGATTGAAGCCGGGGTCAAAAATAATATTCCGGTTTTGGTTGGCAGTTCTGGCGGAAGCGGCGCTAAACCGCATCTGGATTGGCAGTTGAAAATCGTGGATGAGATCGCCAAAGAACATGATCTCCATTTCAAAATGGCCATCATCGAAGCTGACTTCGATAAAGAAACCGTTTTGAAGGCGTTTGAAGCCGGTAAGGTCAAACCCTTACATCCGGCACCGGAATGCACCAGAGAAGATATCCTGGAATCGACCCATATCGTGGGTCAGATGGGGGTTGAACCCTTCATCAAGGCCCTCAATGACGGAGCTCAGGTCATCATCGCGGGACGCTCGTATGATCCCAACATGTTTGCGGCTTTGCCGATCATCAAAGGATTTGATCAAGGTCTGGCCTTACACATGGGCAAGATCTTAGAGTGTGCCGCCATCGCATCTTCACCCGGCAGCGGCAGCGACTGTATGTTTGGGACCATTTATGAAGACCGCTTTGTCTTACAGACACTCAATCCGGCCAGAAAATGCACGACCTTAAGCGTCAGTGCCCATACGTTGTATGAGAAAACCAATCCGTACATTCTGCCTGGTCCTGGCGGAATCATTGATTTGCACAACACGACCTTCACTCAACTCAATGAGAATGAAGTCGAAGTGCGAGGCAGCAAGTTCATCCCATCCCATCCTTACTACATCAAGCTTGAAGCGGCCAAGTGTGTCGGTTTCAGAACGGTCAGTATCGCCGGGGTCCGTGATCCCATCTTCATCAAAGAAATCGACGCGATCCTTCAAGGGGTCACCAAACGGGTTGAAGACAACTTTAAAAATCTTCAGGGTTATCATCTTAACTTCAAGATCTACGGTAAAAACGGGGTCATGGGCGATTTGGAACCGCTCAAGGAAATCAACAGCCATGAGCTTTGTATCGTCATCGATGCGGTGGCTCAAACCCAAGATGTGGCCAATACGATCTGCAGCTTCGCCAGAAGCACCATGCTTCATTACGGGTATGAAGGCCGTATCGCAACGGCTGGTAATCTTGCCTTTCCGTATTCTCCCAGTGATTTCAAAGTCGGGGCTGTCTATAATTTCAGTCTTTATCATTTGATTGAAGTGTCGGATCCGGTCAGTGTCTTCAAACAGACCCTGGTCGAGGTGTGAGGTAAGCATCATGAAAATCAAACTCATCGATATCGCAAAAGTCATCCGCTCAAAAAATTCGGGACCTTATGAAATCACCTTTGACATCATCCTCAAGGACAAAGAAACCTTTGAGATGGTGGTCAAACACAAACTGATCAATGCGAAACTCATTGCCTCGCTGTATAAGATCAAAGAAGAAGACATCATCAACATCATCGAATTTACGCCAGCCAACGCCATCAAAGCGACGATCATCCGACCGATGGCCAGCGGAGATATCCGTGAAACAGATGTCTACGGAGCTCAGCAGCATGCGCCGTTATTGGGTCTGGAATTTGACATCGAGTCACTGTTTCTATAAAAGGCACTTCCTGTGAAGTGTTTTTTTCTTTATTTCATGGATGATTCTTCTCGCTGGATTTTGGTAACTCTTTAATTCCACAATAAGCAAGAGTATAATTTGGGTGACAGAAAGGATGATCCCATGAAAAAAATCCTGTCTTGGATTTTGTCTGTGTCATTTCTGATGTTATCTGTACTGCCTGTTCATGCTGAAAGCCTGAGCAAGGAGTATGTCTTGGTTTACCGCAATGCATCTGTCGTTGAACATGTCGATATGAAATATCATCTTCATGATAAGAAAACGGACCAACTCAACGATACAATCTCTGTTGTCTTTCTTACCGGCTTAGAAAAGAAACAAATCGAAAAAGATCTTAATGTCAAAACACTTGTAGAGAATATCGAATGCAGACTCTTGGCTCAGTCACTGACGTGGAACATCACCATGGTCGGTGCCGACTCAGCCTGGCAAGGCGGTGTCACCGGTCTAGGGGTCAAAGTAGCCGTCATCGATACCGGGATCTATTTGAACCACCCAGATCTTGCTGCCAACATCAAAGGCGGTTATAACGCCATCAATCCTAAGAAGTCTGCCAATGATGACAATGGTCACGGAACCCATGTGGCTGGGATTATCGCAGCCATCAACAATAATATCGGTGTCGTCGGTGTAGCGCCGCAGGCTTCATTGTATGCGGTCAAAGTATTGAGTGCCTCGGGCACTGGTACTTTAGCAGGTTTGATCAAAGGGATCCAATGGGCCATCGATCATGACATGGATGTCATTAACATGTCCTTGGGATTCGGTTCTGGTACCGAAGAACAGTTGGTACCGCTGCATGACGTGATCATCAGTGCCGTCAATGCAAACATCACCGTTGTAGCGGCTGCAGGCAATGATTCGACTCATTTCACGGAATTGCCTGGACGATATCCTGAAGTCTTCTCAGTTGCTGCCGTAGATTCCGTCCGTAATCTGGCCTACTTCAATTCGACCGGAAAGATTGATTTTTCTGCACCTGGTGTTTATGTTTACTCGACCTATAAGAAGAGTTATGCGACCTTGTCAGGGACCTCGATGGCAACCCCTCATGTTGCGGGGGCTGCAGCACTGATCATTTCATTGCCTTCCAGCGATCTGGATCTTGACGGATCTGTAGAACCGTCTGAAGTCAAGAGCATCCTGGCTTCGATGGCGAGGGATCTGGCATCCCCAGGCTTCGATGATGTCTCCGGATGGGGCCTCATCGATGTTTCCGGCTTACATTAAACATTGAATAATTCATGCGAAGAGACCGTCACTGGTCTCTTTGTTTATAGTTTGTATTGCTGATTTTCTCAACAGAGTAAACCTGAGATCCATTCAAGGTGTGAACGATATCGTAGGTAAATTCTGCACAGATCGATCTTGGTCAAATAGGGCATGAAAAGACCTCCAATGAATACAATGAGCAGTACTAACCTCAATGTACTCATCGATTTCTTCAGAAGGATTTGTTCATGGGTTAACTAAAACAGTGTCAAAGTTTACCTTGTTGTGAAATCACTGATAACATCAACGATATATAAAATGAGTGACATCACTGGCTATTTGTGTGGATTTCGTCCATAATTAACCCGAACAAAGGGCAACTCTATGACTCACCAAACCACAATGACGACCATTATCAGAAACCGTATTTCAGTCAGGACCTACGATTCCAGACCCATTCCACAAGACAAACTGGAAATCTTGAGAACTTTGTGTGATGACATGAATGCGACAGCCCTTTCTGGGATCCGTTTTTCTATTCTGTCTCAAACTGAACAAAAAGAAAACACCAAGTTAGGCACTTATGGGATCATCTCAGGATCCCATACCTATCTGGTCGCTGTAACAAAAGTGACAACAGGGGATGCGCTTGAACTTGGTTATCTCTTTGAAAAATTCGTTTTGAAAGCAACCGAACTTGAATTGGGTACGGTTTGGTTAGGGGGTACCTTTAACCGCAGTGATTTTGAGAAGAGCGTCGATCTGAAGGCCGATGAAGCCATCGCGATCGTTTCTCCAATCGGTATCGCGAAAAACAACCGAAGTCTGATTGATGCAGCAATGCGTTTTGGGGCCGGATCCAAACACCGTAAACCTTGGGAGACCTTATTCTTTAAGGAGGACCTCAATCAACCTTTGACTCGGGAAGAAGCTGGGAAGTATGCGGAAGTCTTGGAGATGGTCCGCTTGGGACCCTCAGCCAGCAATAAACAACCCTGGCGCATCGTTAAAAGCGGGAATGATTACCATCTTTATCTCGAAAGAACCCCGAATTATGCCTCGATGATGAATTATGATCTGCAGCTCAATGACATCGGGATCGCCCAATGCCACTTCGAACTGACTTGTCTGGATTTTGGACTCAAAGGACATTGGGAAAAAGCAGATCCTCGCAATGCCTTCGGTTCATGGATTTATTGCCTGACTTGGTGCGTTGAAGCCGTTTCAAAGTAACTTTGAAAACATAACTTGGTGGCTTTGTTGTATAATGAATGAGAGCAAATTAAAGGGGAATATATGAGCAAAATTGCAGTATTGACAGACTCAGGGAGCGGGTTGAGTCAGCAAGAGGCTAAATCAAGCGGTATTTACCTTATCCCGTTGGTCGTTTTGATCGATGGGAAATCCTATAATGATGGTGAAGATATCTCCACGATGGATGTTTATCAGGCACTCAGCGACAAAAAGTATCCTAAGACGTCAACACCCTTGTATATGAGCATTGAAAACCTTTTAAGAACCATCAAAGAGGACGGTTTTGATTCGGTCATCGCGATCCCTTTATCAGCGGGTCTTTCAAGTACGCATCAATCGATCCGATTGGCCGGTGATGAAGTCAACTTGGATGTCACATTCGTCGATGTTTATTCGACCTGCATGATCCAAAAGCACATCAGCCTTTTGACCCAGAAATTGATCAATGACGGTAAACCCAAAGATGAGATCGTGAGTATTTTGAATAAAGTCATCAAAAATGCCAATACACTGATTTTACCCAATGACTTGGATCACCTGAAAGTCGGGGGAAGATTGACACCTCTGGCTGCTTCTTTGGCTGAAATGTTCAAGATCAGACCGATCCTGCAGCTCAATATGACAACCAAAGGCAAGATCGATGTTTTCTCTAAAGTCCGTACAGAACGTAAGGCTTTGGAAGAAGCCATTGATACCTTGCATGCGACCTTCAAAGGCAAATCCTGCACCATCTACATCATCCATTCTCATGCTGCTCCGAGAACTCAAATGACCAAATCGATTTTGATTGAAAAGGGCTATGATGCCTCCAGTATCCATATCGATGATATAGCAGCCGTCATTGCTTCCCATACCGGCCTTGACTGCTTAGGGATCCAATTCATTGAGAATGTCGAAAACTAACATCGATAATCTTACATAATGTTGATGATTTGGAAAACTATTGTTTTCTGATGATGTAATTTAATATAGAATAATGTTAAGAGGAAAATCCTTAGTTATCGAGTGTCAGTTTGCTGAAAGGCAGGGGAGGAAAGTTTCCATGTATCTAAGCAAATCAGTAAAGCGCAACATCGTTCTTGGCTTTGTTTTCTTATTGATTGCCGCAGGCGTCACAGCTTTCCTGTTGCTTCAAAAGCCAAAACTCGAATCTGCTTCAATCAGCGGTAGCGGGTATACGGGCAGTGATCTGACCGCCAGTTTCATGCCAATCAGCGCAACAGCATCTTATCAATGGAAAGTATCCGATTCCGCAACAGGGATTTTTGTTGATGTTGCTGGAGCGACTGCCTCAACGTTGAGATTAACCATGGCAGATGAAGGTAAGTATTATATGGTTACCGTTAAGGGAACCGATCAATATGCCGGTAAACAAGACAGTCCTGTTTTCGGACCGATCAAGGGTGTGACCGTGACTTGGCCTCAAACGACGCCCATTACTTATGGCCAATCGATTGCGGCTTCCAGTTTAGGTGATGGTCTGGCTTTGATCAACGGAGTCCAAGTTTCAGGGACCTTCACTTTTGCGGATACCGCCATCATTCCTGATAAAGCCGGTACGTATAAAGCAGATGTGATTTTTACCCCCAATGATTTGGTCAACTATAAAACAATTACCGCCAAAGTTGATGTTACCGTCAACAAGGCACTTCTCACGGTTACCGTTAATAATGTATCGTTGACGTACGGCGACTTCATTTCCACGTATGAGTATT
>CAZLWH010000078.1:0-7210 GCA_964563265.1 uncultured Erysipelotrichaceae bacterium | reverse complement strand
GGTCTCTTTGGCCAACAACCACACCAACGATATGGGGGTCAAAGGCATCTTGGCTTCAGATGCCTACTGGAAAACCAAACCCCAAGTCTTTACGGCCGGCGCTTATGCCACCCAAGCCGAAAGCGAAGCCGTGGTGGTCCATGAACTCAACGGGATCAAATTCGGTTTTCTGGCATATACCAATGGGATCAACGGAACCTATCTGGCGAAAGCCAATGGCTTCATGGTCGATTGGATCAACCTGGATACCATGGAAGCGGAGTGTAATGCCTTGCGTCCCTTGGTGGATGTCCTGATCGTGTCGGTCCATTTCGGATCCGAATACACAAATATTCCGAATGCATATCAGAAAAACGTGGTCAATCACTTGGCCGCTTTGAATGTCGACATCGTCATCGGCAATCATGCCCATGCGATCCAGCCCATCCAATGGATCGGAAAGACCCTGGTTTATTACGCGTTAGGCAACTTCATTTCAGGTCAAAACGGAACAGAACGTTTGATCGGATTGACCTCCGCCATCCAGATCACCAAGACGGTCTACGGTAATGAGACGATCGTGACCCTCAACAATCTACGGGCCGATCTCAATTACACCTACTACGATTCGAAGAAGTTGAATGTCAAGGTCTATCCTTGGGATGAAGTGACCAATGACCTGGTTATCGATAAGGCCGCCTGGGAAGCCAAATACCTCGCCGTCGTCAATGCCTACGGGGCCAATGTGACCTTTGGCGGACTCAGAAAATAGAATCAAATCAAAAGGTGCGCAAGCACCTTTGTCTATGAGGTCCAAGCGGATCCGTGATCCAAAGAAAAACGAAGATCTTTTTGGATCTTCGTTACGTTTCTTATTTCAGTTCAGAGACAAGATCATCCGGATACGTTGGATGTCTTAGCAAATAGCCCTGTCCATAATCAACACCCAGTGATTTCAGGAATTCCTTTTGATTATCCAGCTCTATGCCTTCAGCGACAACTTTCAGGTTGATGGAATGGGCCAGATCGACAATGGCTTGAATGACCGCGTCGATGTCTTTGGAACTGTGGATCTTTTGGGTAAAGCCTTTGTCGATCTTGATCGCATCGATCGGTAAAGAGACCAGGTAGGTCAAAGAAGAATATCCCTTTCCAAAGTCATCCAATAAGATCTTGATGCCTTGCTGATGAAGCAGATGAAGATTGGCTAGGACCAGATCGGTATGTTCGATCAGGGAAGTCTCGGTGATTTCGATTTCGATTTCTTCCGCTAAGATCCCATACTGATTCATCATGACGATCACGCTCTTAATGAAATCCTCATCGCTGATCCCTTTTGAGGACAGATTGATCGCGATCGGAATACTTCTTGCCCGAATCGAACGATACGCCAGGACCTGTTTGAAGACCGCTTCAAAGACCCACAGTTCAATGTTGCGGATCAAGCCTGAGGTTTCCGCCATCGGGATGAATATATCCGGAGAAACTGCCGTTTTACCGAAAGGATGCCAGCGGATCAAGGCTTCCATCGAGGCCAAAGTTCCATCACTGAGCCGGTAAATCGGCTGATACATCATCGTCAGTTCATTCTTCGTGACTGCTTTGCGAAGTTGATTGGTCATGGCGATCTTATTGAGCTGTTCTTCATGCAGGGATTCCGTGAAGAACACATGGGTATTCTTGCCTTTATTTTTAGCCGCATGCATGGCTTCATCCGCACTATGCAAGAGCTCATCATAATCTTTACCGTGTTTGGGATACTGAGCGATCCCGATGCAGGCACTGATGTCAATCACACGGCCCTCAATCGATTCGATCGTCTTGAGTGAATCATACAGATCCGTGATCCGCCTCAATAAGGCAAGATGATCCGTACTTTCAAGGAGAAAACCATAACTGTCTCCGCCCAGGCTCGCAAACTGATCATCCGGTTTCAGCGTTTGTTTAAATACGGAAGCGATCTCCATCAACAGCTTATCCCCAAAGGGATAACCATGGAAATCATTGATGTTTTGAAAGTCATCCAGATCGAAATACAGGATGGAAAAAGAGTCCTGAGGTCTCTCAAGGATACGTTGGGTCACGATCTTACTGAAGCCCTTCCAATTGGGTAAGCCGGTCAAATGGTCGTAATAGGCGATCTTGGTGAGTTCTTCCTGATGATCGATCAGCACAGAGATGTCCGTGTGTGATCCGGCAACTTTCATGATCTTGCCGCTTGGGCTGATCTGAGCGGAGCCTCGTGTACGGATCCATGCGATAGAGCCATCCGGACGAACCAAACGGTACGTCAGTTCAAACAACTCTGTCGGGATATCGCTGAAAGATTGGACATAATTGAGGAAACGGTGTTTGTCGACGGGTGCGATGTACGCTACAAAATCCTCAAGCGTATTCAAGATGATCTTATTCGGTTCATAACCCAAGCCTTTAAGGATCGCATTGGACATGAAATAGTGTTCATGGATACCATCATATTCCCAGATGGAGTCAAAGGAACCTTTGACGGCCAAATCAAATCGTCTCTCGCTTTCCAGTGTCTTCTGAAATTGTTCCTCAAGTTCTTCCTTGGATTCCTGAACCTTATTTCTGGCCTGTTGATACAGTTCCAGGGTCGAAATCACCAGGGTATAAGCCACAAAAGCGGTCAAAGCCACATAGACCCATCCTTTAAACGTTTGAAACAGATTATAGGTTTGAGAAGTCCCGAAGAAAAACTCCAGGATCTTATCCGTGGTCAAGATCCACAGACCTCCGAAAATCAGATAGGTCAACGCGATCCTGGCCGCAGAACGTTTGGGATTCAACACTTTGAAATACGCGATGGAAGGATGAAGCCGGGATGGCTTATCAGATTGCTTACGCATGCCAATATTATACACCATTAGAAATAAAACAAGAGAAACGGCGCTTGCGCGCCCTTAAGATTTATTTAGTTTCCTGCTTCTTGTCTTTTTTGATGATCCGCACTTTTTCGATGACTTTATCTTCCGCTTTCAAGATCCGAAAGCGCAGATCTTTATAGACGATCTCGATGTTTTCATCGTCTTCCGGAATATGGCCCAATAGACCAGTCAGAAAACCGCTGAGGGTATCATAATCTTCCAATTCAGCCAAAGGCAGATTCAGATCACATTCTTCATCCAATTCTTCCAGATCGATCCCGCCGTCAACGTCAAAGGTGTAATGATTGAGAACTTGGATCTGTTTTTCGTCTTCATCGTATTCGTCAAAGATGTTGCCGACGATCTCTTCGATCAGATCTTCGATCGTGATGATCCCGGCAGTTCCGCCGTATTCGTCAATGACGATGGCGATATGGACCTTGCGTTTTTGAAGTTCACGGAAAAGCTCATCGGTCTTTTTGGATTCCGGGACGAAATACGGATCCCGGATCAGTTTCTTCAGACTGAAGTTGCGGATCTGATCGTGTTCTATGAATTGAAGCAGATCTTTGACATGAAGGATCCCGATGATGTCATCGATGGTTTCCTGAAAGACCGGAAAGCGGGTATATTGTTCTTCAAACACGATCCGTTTGACTTCATCGAAGGTCGCTGCGATGTTGATGGCGGCGATGTCGGTACGATGGGTCATGATGTCGGAGACATTGATGTTGTCGAATTCAAAGATGTTGTTGATCATCTCTTTTTCCGTATCACGGATAGAGCCTTTTTCTTCACCCACATCCACCATCATGCGGATCTCTTCTTCGGTGACCGCATTGGGTTCAGAATTGGGATCGATCCCAAACAACCTGATAAAAACATTGGTTGTAAAGGTCAGCAGTTTGACAAAGGGATGAAATACGATTGAGATCCAGTAGACCGGTTTGATCACCGCAAACGCGATGTTTTCAGAGTAATTCATGGCGACCCGTTTGGGGACCAATTCTCCAAAGACCAGCGATACAAAAGACAAGACCAAGGTGATGAGCACCATGACGAAGGTCCTGAGGGCATCTTGGGTAATCAGAGTCAGCTTCAGATATGGATAAATCAGATCGACCAAAGGTCCGCTGAAACTGTCTGAGGCAAACGCCGAAGCTAAGAAACCGGCCATGGTAATGCCGATTTGAATGGTCGATAAAAACTTGGTCGGATGAGACAGGACCTTTTCCAAAAGGATGGCTTTAGGATCCCCTTCATCCGCCATGACGGCGATCTTATTGTCGTTTAAAGTGATGAAGGCCATTTCGCTGGCCGCAAAGAACGCGTTGATTGCGATCAGTAAAATCAGAAACAGGATCTCGATCATACGTGATTCCCCCGTTTCTTACTGGTTTCGTCTACATTGAGCGTTTGCTCAGGACTGCCTTCTTCACTCATGTTTTTCTCCATAAAAGTCGTTTTAATGATACACAGTTTAAAGTTCATAGTCAATGAAGCTTTTTAAGCGCTTGGATCAAAGCTTCCTTGTTGTTTTCGATTTCTTCGCGCATGACCAGCTCTAAGAGTTGGTTTAACAGCACTTTGATCTGCGCTCCGGAATACCCTAAGCTGACCAGATCGTCCCCGTTGATGGCCAAGCCCTTCAGATCATAGACCGCAGTATCCATCAAGGTCATATAGACCTTGGCATCGATGCCTTCGTGTTCCATCACCAGGTTGTACCCCACCGACATAGACACCAAGGATGATCCGTATTGATTCATCAGTGTTTTGATCTCATAACGATCCTCGGTTTTGAATCGGGTCAAAAACTTCAAGTCGACGACCTTTTTGATCAGATGCTTTGAGAGTTTTAACCGGGACATTTTTTCTTGGATCTGATCACTGTAGTCTGAATCCAACAGACACAGATATCTAAACGCTGGATCGATCATCAGTTCCAGCTCTTCCAGATGAGACAGGTCAAGTTGCAGATAGGGTGAGATCAGATCATAGTAGCGTTGCAGGACAGCCCCGCCCCGTTTAGCCACGATCAATTTATCCAATTCGGACGCAATGCGTTCGTAGGGTAAACTGTTGATCAATACCGCATGGGTCCGCATGGCTTTCTCAGTGGCCTCATCGATCGTAAAGCCCAATTGGGCACTGAATCGCAAGGCCCTTAAGATACGCAAGGCATCTTCCGCAAAGCGGTCTTCAGGATGACCAATGGCTCTGATTTTCTTGTTTTTGAGATCTTCCAGTCCATTCGTATAATCGATCAGGTCTCCATAGACATTGAGTGCCAAGGCATTGATCGTAAAGTCACGCCGTAAGACATCGTCTTTCAGGGAACCGATGAATCTGACTTCATCGGGATGACGGAAATTACTGGAGGTGGATTCGCTGCGGTAGGTGGTCAGCTCGATCCAGGTCCCTTCGATCTTGACCCCGACCGTACCCAGTTTCTCTCCGATCAGCGATAAAGGATAGTCCTTAAAGATCTCGATCATGGCTTTGGCGGAGGCATTGGTGGCCATGTCGAGGTCGTTGGATTTTCTGTGGATCAACAGATCACGGACATAACCTCCGATCAGGTACACTTCAAAACCCTTGTCTTCCAACAGGGTCATGACACTTAACGCAGCTTTAGGCAACTCGAAATGGGTCTTCATGGTTGTCTCTATTATATCATGGGCTCCCATAAGACGCTCATCACTCAAACCAGTCTCTGATAAAACTGGTTTCAATTCATAAAAAGCACACATTTGTGTGCTTTTCTCATGATATGATTAGATAAACTCAGGGAGAAACCGATGAAACGACTCACGATATTATTGAGTGCCATTGTGGTACTGGCCGTAACGATCCTGCTTCAACTCGATGTGATCGCCTTGTTTCGGCTCTCTTTGGCCGGGATCTATGATGCCCCGACCACAATGTATTTTCTGTGGATCTTTCCGACTCTGTTCAATGTCGATTACGAGGTTTTGAAGGAATCTTTGATACTGATCATCGTGGTCAGCGATGGCTTCCTGCTTTTGGCGGGTTATCTGGTGTTTCTCGGATTTACGATCGATGATACACCGACCTACCGCAAATATCACTTTTAAGGCCTGCGGGCCTTTTTTTCTAGAATGGCGAAGGATTCGATGTGTTTGGTATGGGGAAACAGGTCGATGCCCTGGATCCAGGTCACTCTGTATTGCTGGCCCAATTGTTTGAGATCACGCATCTGAGTCAACGGATTACAGGAAATATACAAGATCTGTCTGGGATTCATCTTGATCAGATTGTTGATGAAAGCCATGGAAGCCCCTTCTCGCGGCGGATCCATCAAGACGATATCAGCGCCTGTGGCAGAGCTCATATACTCATCCACATCTTTTTTGATGAATTTCGCATTGGGGATGGCGTTGAGTTTGGCGTTTTCGGTGGCGAATTTGATGGCGACCGGATTGCTTTCGATCCCGATGACACTGTTGACTTGAGCTGCGGCCATCAGCGCCATAACGCCGACCCCGCAATACAGATCAACCAAGGTGTCTGTTTTCCTGAGATCCAGATGAGACAAGGCTTCCTTAAACATCAGCTCAGCCTGCTCAGGATGGACCTGGAAGAAGGAAGAAGGGCCCAACTTAAAGGTCAGGTTTCCGATCTTTTCCGTGATGGTATCTTTCCCGTATAAAACAGTATTCGTGTTGGAGAGGACATAAGGGCCCTGTTTGGGATTGAAGTTTTCAATGATCGAGGTGATTTCAGGATGGGCCTTGCGTAACGCATTGACCACGTTTTTTCTTCCCGGAAACTCATCACTCGAGTTGACCAGGATGACCATGACTTCAGGGGTCGCGCTGGAGACACGGATGACCAGATGTTTGAGATAACCTTCATCGGTCATCGGATCATAGATTTCTTGTTTCTGTTGTTTCAGGATCGTTTTGAGATCGTTGAAAATGACCTCAGCTTTTTGATCTTGGATCAGACAATGATTGATGGTCACCAGATTCTTCGAATTGAGCGCGTAAAAGCCGCCTAAGATCTGGGTCTTAAAGGCTTTGAGGGTATAGGTGTTTTTATGTCGATAGGCGGAAATGGTCCGAGCTTTGAGGAATTGCTTCGGAGTCAGCTGCAGATCACGACACAACAATTCCAACTGCTTGGCTTTCCAGTCAGCCTGTTTTTCATAGTCCCAGTTGAGCAGCTGACAGCCGCCGCACTTGAGGAAATGAGGACAATACTGTTCTTTGGAAGGCACCGTCTTGGCGATGGAAGCCAGATCCGCATCGCTGATCTTCAACTCAAAATAGCTTTCGTCTTGCATCAAAAGATCTCGATACTGACCGGACAATGATCCGAAC
>CAZLWH010000077.1:0-7306 GCA_964563265.1 uncultured Erysipelotrichaceae bacterium | reverse complement strand
GATCAATGTCTTCATGGATCTGGTCGATAAAAACGTTTAAACAAAAAAGCGATTTCTCGCTTTTTTTATTGGATCAGGGCTTCGAATTCATCCAGTCTTTGTTTAAACAGTTTCAAGGCATCTAAGGTTGCCTGATTGGTCGACATATCGACCCCGGCGATCTTGAGGGCTTCGATCGGAGTCACACTGGATCCCGCTTTCAGAAATCTCAGATAATTCTCAACAGCGCTTTGACCCTCATTGAGGATCTTATAGGCCAAGGCCGAAGCGGCACTGAAGCCGGTCGCATATTGATAGACGTAATAATTGTAGTAGAAATGAGGGATACGGGCCCATTCGGTGGCGATCTCCGCATCATAGGTCATTCCAGGACCGTAATACCTCTTGTTGATCTCGTCGTATTTGTCACTGAGGGCTTCGGAAGTCAAGGCAATCCCTGAGGCATCGGCTGTATGGATGAAGTGTTCAAACTCCGCGAATTGGGTCTGTCTGTAGACGGTGCCTTTGACCCCATCCAGATAATGATTGATGATGGTGGCCTGGACTTTGGGATCCTTGAATTTCTTCAAGAGATACGCCGTCAAGAGATTCTCGTTGGTGGTGGAAGCCACTTCAGCGACGAAGATCGAATAGTCTCCATAAATGAAAGGCTGGTTCTTTCTGGTGTAATAGGAATGCATGGAGTGCCCCAATTCATGGGCCAAGGTATAGACGTTATCGAGGTTGTCCTGCCAGTTCAGCAGGATGAAGGGGTTGGTGTTGTAGCTGCCGGAAGAATACGCGCCTGAACGCTTGCCGGTGTTCTCTAAGACATCGATCCAGCGCTTCTGGAAGGCTTCCTTGAGATGGGAGACATAGTCTTCCCCTAAGACCGAAAGGGCCTCTAAGATGATGGTTTGGGCTTCTTCATAGGTAAACTTCAGCTCAACGTCATCCACCATCGGGACATACAGGTCATACATCCTGAGTTCAGGCAGTTTAAGGACTTTCTTTCTCAAAGAGACATAGCGGTGCAGTAAGGGGGTGCCTTCATTGATGGCTGCCACCAAGGCATCATACACCGATTCAGGGATGTGATTACTGAAGAGGGCAGCTTCACGGGCCGTTTTGAAATTACGGACCTTGGCGTTGAAGTTATGGGCCTTGACGTTGGTCGACAAGGTTGAGGCAAAGGTATTCTTGAAGGACCCGTAGGTCGCATACATCGCCTTGAAGGCGTTTTCTCTGACCTGTCGGTCTTGGGATTCCAGGAAAAGACCGTAACGTCCGTGAGACAGCTGGACCTTTTCACCGTTTTCGCCTTCGATGATCGGCAACTTAAGATCCGCATTGTTGAGGACGGAGAAAGTCTGACCGGCAGCGCCTAAGACTTCAGATGCCTGAGCCAAGAGGTTTTCTTCTTTATCGGAAAGGATATGCGCTCTACGTGAGAATAAGATCTCAAATTCATGGGCATAGATCGCTAAGGATGGTTCTTTGAGATAGGATCTCAATACGGCTTCATCGGCTTGCAGAAGCTGGGTATCATAGAAGCTGAGCTCTGAGGCAAGCTTACCGTAAAGCGAGCGTGCGCGGCTCTGAAAGCCCTGATACAAAGGATTGGCGGTATCTTCATCGCTTTTCAGTGAGGCGTAGGTATACAGGTGTTCTACCAGTTGAACGACATGGTTTCTGTACTCTAAGGCTTTCAGTAGACTTTTCGCTGAAGAAGCCAGTTTCCCGTTAAAAGATGCGGCTTCCTGCAGACTAAACTCAGCCGCTTTAAAGGACTGTTCCCATGCGGCATCGTTTTCAAAGATGGTGGTGGTATCCCAAGTCAATGCGACCGGGACCTGACTGCGTTTCAAAACTTCATTTTGACTCATAATGGACCTCGTTTTTGTGATGTTTTTATTATACCCCAAAACTGGATTAAGCTTAGATAAATGACCCGATAAAAAAAGCCCCGAAGGGCTTTGACTGACACTTATTCGACGACTTCTTCTGCTTTTTTAAAGGATAATGCCAGATTGATGACAATGCCCAAGACGGAGGCTGTGGCGATGGCCGGCAGATTATTTCCGAAGAAGGGGATCATTCCACCGGGAAAACCGTAGGTTCCGCCCAGTCCGACAATCAGGATGACGGCGATGACAGCCAAATTCTTAGAACTGAACATGTCGACTTTACGCTGAATCATGATGGCGATCCCTTGAGCGCCGATGATCCCAAACAGATAGATACATGCTCCGTTGATGACCGAAGACGGAATCGACAAGACCAAGTTGGTCAACGGTGAGAAGAAGGAAATAAACATGGTGATGACTGCGGCTGCGCCCAAGACCCAAACGGAGAAATTCTTCGTGATGGCCATGGTGGACAGATTTTCACCGTAATTGGTTCCGGCAGGTCCGCCGATCATGGAAGATACGATATCACCAACCCCATCCCCAATCAAATTCAGACCCAGTTTTTCGGCAATCTTGACTTCAGGTTTGCCTTTCTTCTTGGCCAAATCATTGACGTAGATGTCGAGCTGGAATAAATGTGCAGTGGATTCAGGAATGGTCGCGATCGCAATCGGCATGATGGCGAAGACGGCAGGCCATGCGGTAAAGTCAGGGAAGGTAAAATGCGGTGCGACGATCAGGTTGCCGGACAAGACGGCGCTCAAATCGACCATTCCCAATGCGAAACTGACAGCGTAACCGACCAGGATGCCCAACAAGATTGGCAACTGGCTCCATACCCCTTTAAGATAGACTGAGAATAAAATGGTCACAAACAGGGTCACCAAGGCAGCGATCCAATTGATGCCTAAGATTTCTCCGCCGCCGTTGGAGGCCGCATTGGTGATGGCTGTGGAGGCCAAGGAGATCCCAATGACGATCGCAATCGATCCGGTGACGGACGGTGGCAAGACTTTTTCGATTTTATCAAGACCAAAGCGTGATACGACAATCCCGGCTAAAATGGAAACCAAACCAGACATGATGATCCCAAACTGGGCTGCTGAGATCAAAGCATCAGAGGCAACGACACCGAATTTGGCACCGGTGATCCCGACAATGGCCGCGATGTAGGAGAAGCTTGACCCGTAATACAGGGGAATCTTTCCTTTGGTGATGAAGATGAAACATAATGTTGCGAAACCGGAAGCAAAGATCGTGGTGGAAACGTGGAAACCGGTCAGAAGGGCAACCAATACGGTGGCCGGAAACATAACCAGAATCTGTTGGAGGGCGAAGACAAGCAGCTTCCCTAATGGGGGCCGTTCATCCGGCAAATAACCATGCACAATGTCTTTCATACTCTTTCTCCTTTTGAGTGTTTAGTATAGCCCCGGTTTCTTCAAAAAAAATAGGGTCCTTTGTATAAAGGACCCTTGTTTGAAGGAGTGAATCGTACCTTATCAAGCTCTCGTCTTGATTTAAAGGACCCATACTTGAGACAAGTTTAACATACCTCAGACGACTTGTATAGAGCTTCTTTTGAAAGATTGGTGAACTCTGTCTTTTAACGCTGACAAAGATCCATGAACACGAAATGGCTAGCCAAGGCCATTTGAGATTTTCATAAACCCGTGTTATAGTGAAGACAGAAGAGATCGATTCATCCTATGGGTTTATCCCGGGAAAGAGCTCATGAACGCCTTTAGGAAAATATTCACCGTCAAAATCAAAGATGCATCTGAGCTTCTGTTTGTCACAGTATGGGTTTTTGTAATGTGTTCCATTTTCGGCTATCTCTTTGAAGTTACGGTCAGTTATGCGACGATCGGGTATTCCGAGGGTCATCAAGGCATCCTCTACTTGCCGATGACCCCAGTCTACGGTTTCGGATTTTTACTGATGCTGATCATTTTGGATCGCATCAAACACTTGAACTTGCTGATCCAGTATCTCATCTGTTGTGTGGCCGGTGGATCCTTTGAAATCTTTTTCGGTTGGGTCCAGATCACCTTCCTCAACAGCCGTTCTTGGAATTACTCCACCTATCCCTTGAATATCTTTGGTTTGACGACAGTACCGTATGCGATGATTTGGGGCTTACTGGGTTTTTCATTCATGAGGATTTGGCCATTTCTGAGACATCAGCTGATGAAACTGAAAAACCCGATGACGATGAAGATCTCCAAAGCAGTCTTGGCTTTTCTGATTGTGGATGGCGTGTTATCGATCGCCATCTGTATCCGTGCGGCTGAGCGGGCCAATGGCATCGCAGCGCATCATATCGCGGATGTGTGGATGGATACGTATTTTCCGGATACCCTGATCCATGATCAGTGGCCTGGGATGAAATTCAAATAAAACCGACGAAAGTTGGGTATAATAATTCAGTGAGGTCACCATGAATTTACTCAAAGACAGAATCTTGGCCGAAGGACAAGTCTTTTCCGGCAACATCATCAAAGTCGACAGCTTTCTCAACCATCAGATCGATGTGGCATTGCTCAATGAGATCGGGAAGGCTTTTTATGAACGCTTTAAGGATCAGCCGGTCGATCGGATCCTGACCATCGAGGCTTCAGGGATCGCGATCGCCGTGATCGCCGCCCAGTATTTCAAGGTCCCGGTCGTCTTTGCGAAGAAGAATGAATCCAAACTGACGACGGGCCATCATTATGTCACCTCGATCCATTCCTATACGAAAGACAAGACCTCCAAGGTCCAAGTCGCTCAAGCCTATCTCAAAGCAGGGGAAAACGTGTTGATCCTGGATGACTTTTTAGCCAACGGGGAAGCGTCATTGGGACTCATCGATCTCATCACCCAAGCAGAAGCGCATGTGGCTGGGATCGGGATCGTCATCGAGAAGGGTTTTCAGGAAGGCGGAACCCGTCTTCGTGCCTTGGGATATCCGGTAGAATCCTTGGCCATCATCGATAAGATGGATGAGAACGGCATTATTTTCAGATAAAGTACTGTCTTTGAGCCTGAATCGGACTCTTACAGCCTTAAATGTGTTAAAGTATCAAGGGCTTTTGCCCAGACATCAGCAGTGAGTCGTAAGGAAAAAAATGCAATTTGAACAATTAAACATCATCGCGCCCATTCAAAAGGCGCTCAAGGAAGAGGGCTACACAGAGCCGACACCGATCCAGCAGGGGGCAATCACGCCTTTACTGGAAGGCAAGGATCTCTTGGGTTTGGCCCAAACCGGAACAGGCAAGACCGCGGCTTTCGCGATTCCTATTCTACAGGGCTTGACCAATGCCCCTAAAAATCCCCGCAAGATCCAAGCACTGATCTTGGCACCGACCCGTGAACTGGCCATCCAGATCCAAGACAGTTTCAAGACCTACGGAAAATATCTCAATTCCAGGACCATCGCCATTTTCGGCGGGGTCTCTCAGAAACCGCAGACCGATGAATTGGCCCGCGGGATCGATATCCTGGTGGCGACACCGGGACGCTTATTGGATCTCATCAACCAGAAACACATCAATTTGTCCAACGTCAAATATTTTGTCTTGGATGAAGCCGACATGATGCTGGATATGGGCATGATCCATGACGTCAGACGCATCATCGGGTATTTGCCTCATGTCAGACAGACCATGTTTTTCTCGGCGACCATGCCCAAAGAAATCGCGATCCTGTCCAATTCGATCCTAAAGAATCCGATCCGTGTCGAAGTGACGCCTCAGGCTTCTACCGTAGACACGATCAAACAGGAACTCTATTTTGTCGATAAGCCAGATAAGATCCATCTTCTGGTCCATTTGTTGAAGACCATTGATATCGAATCGGTTTTGGTGTTCTCAAGAACCAAACATGGTGCGGATAAGATCGTCAAAGCCTTGGTCATTTCCGGTTTACCGGCGTTGGCCATTCATGGAAACAAATCTCAAAACGCCAGACAAGCTGCCTTGAAATCCTTCAAGGACAGAAAAACAAAGATCTTGGTCGCCACCGACATTGCAGCCCGCGGCTTAGACATCGATGAGCTCAGCCATGTCTTGATTTATGATTTACCGGAAGTGTCGGAGACGTATGTCCACCGTATCGGCAGAACAGGCCGTGCCGGATTGGGCGGAACCGCCATCTCATTTTGTGATGAGGAAGAACGCGGTTTGCTCAGAGACATTGAAAAACTCATCGACAAAGCGATCCCGGTCATCCTTGATCATCCGTTTAGTCCAAGAGGCAACCGTGTCAGAGCGATCGAACCGGTCTTTACCGCCAAACCTTCCAATCCTGACAAGAAGCATCCTGAAAAAGATCCTTCACGGTTCCACCGACAGAAACCGCATCCGGCTACCCCTAAAAAGGATGGCAATAAGCCGAATTATCAAAACGGCAGAAATTCAAAATCTAAAACGACGTGAGTCGTTTTATTTTCGTGTTGGTGTCAATTGGAAAGAAATGAGGTATAATGTTGTCCATTATGAACCCTCAACATTGCTTGGAAACCGCCGTTTTGGCAGGAGAGATCCTGACCAAGTCGGGGGCTGAAACTTACCGCGTCGAAGAAACGATGCGCTATATCCTCTCGGTCAGCGGCTTTGATACCGCTGAGGCTTTTGCCTTACCGACAGGGGTTTTCGCCAGTATTGCCACTCAAGGCACGCAAGCCATCACCTTGGTCAAACGCATCGATCAGCGCGGGATCAATCTCTCTTCCATTGCCCAGGTCAATGACATCTCCCGTGCTTTAAAAGCCAATCAGATTACGATGGAAGAAGCTTATGACCAATTGAAACAAATCAAAACCAAGGCATACTCCAGAATGATCCATCATTTCAGTACGATCTTTCTGATCTTTGGCTTTGTGTTATTACTTAACGGTTCTTTATCGGATGCGGTGTTTTCTATGATCAACGGCCTCTTATTGATCTTGGTCTTTGAAGGCGCACGCCGTATCGACAGTAATCCGTTCATCACGACCTTATTTGCCTCTGCCATCGTCACGATCGGGGCCATCTTTCTTAAGAAAGTGTTCCCTTCATTGAATGCGGATGTGATCACGATTTCCTCCATGATGCCTCTGGTTCCCGGGACAGCCATTACCAATGCGATCCGCGATACGCTTCATGGAGACTATATGTCGGGCAGTACCCGCGCTTTGGAAGCCATTGTCATCGCGGTATCGATCGCGATCGGGGTTGCGGTGGGGCTCAGCGTCTTGGGAGGCCTACTATGATCATCCAGATCCTTGGGGCTGCTTTTGGGGTCATATGGGGCTCTGTCTATCTTGAAGCACCGAAGAAGCACCTTGTTTATGCGGGCATCATCGGTGGTGTGGGCTGGTGGGGTTATCTGATTGCAAGCCGATCCTTGGATCTTGTCCCGGCAACCTTTGTCTCCGGTTTGATCATCGCGTC
>CAZLWH010000076.1:1720-7334 GCA_964563265.1 uncultured Erysipelotrichaceae bacterium | reverse complement strand
CGTCGCCGCGGAGCGGTTTTCACGCATGGTCCAGTGTCAGATCAATGAGAAAGCCATGACGGTCAGACAGATGTGGTCGTATGGTGAAGACCGGCCTGAATTGTTTGCCTCGACCCGCGGTGACCATGACCTATTGGCCAACGGGAATTACCTGGGCGTCTTTTTCAGCAATATCACCAATAACGGGGTCACCACCCAGCGCTCAGCCTATGTCGAAATCGATGCGAACCAAAAGATCGTCTGGGAAGCCATCGCCACCGGATCAAACGTCCAAAACAGTTATGTCGAATACCGTGCCGAACGCTTTGAGATCTACAACAGCGCTTCGATCGAGTCCCATTTGGGCCAAAGCGTTTCAAACTTCATCCCGCAAGATCTTTTGCAGAAAGCGGCCGAATATGGCCTGAGCCTTGTCCCATGAAAAAAATCCTGTTTCTGATCCCCTTGATCCTGTTGAGTGCCTGCAGTGCTCCCAAATCCTCTAATCAGGCTGATTTTGCCTGGCAGCTTACGATCGAAGAAACCAAGATCGTCTCGGTGCTCTCCGATAAGGCCACGATCACCCATTATGACGGGACCAGTGAAGAAGTCACGCTGACCGATCAGGCCGAAAGCGGCAAAGTCTATGTCCTGATCCGCTTGACGATCGTCAAAGACAAGACGGGAGGCAATGCCTTCAGCTGGGACAAACTGAGCCTGATTGGTTCGTCCGAAAACAAAAATCTTCGAATCCAGGACGATTTTTTGACCCGGCACGAACTGGATCGCTTGCCTTTGATTGATCTTCGTCTGGGCACCAATACCGGCTGGATCGCCTTTGAAGTTAATCAGAATGACGCTAAAAAAGCAATGCGCCTGGTATATCAGGCCGATGAAGGCGACAATACCCTGTGGATCAAAAAATAAAACAACGGCTTATCAAAGCCGCGTTGATCCTGGTAAGTGTGATCCTGTGTGGGGCACTGATCGTCTTCTCAGGCGTTTTGGTCAAACCCAATCTTTTGACCCAAAACCAACTGACAGAAATCCCCTCTTATGACATCCTGAGCTGGCAAGCCCAACGAGAGACCCAATTGCGTGATGACGTTGGTTCTGAGATCGGCTTTGGTGATCCGTATGTGATCGTGGATCCGTATGAGATGAATCCCTTAAGCGCAATGGTGCTGTTTCATGCGCAAAACGAAGCTCATTATACCGTGACCGTCTTGGCATCACAGCCCAGTTCTCAGGTGGTTTTTCATTATGAAAAAGCCGCCGGCTTCATCCAACTGCCGATCATCGGCTTGTATCCTGGAATAACCAACACTGTCCAGATCGATGACGGCATCCAAAGTGTGACCCTGTCGATCGAAACGGAAGCCTTGCCTTCTGACTTTCAGACCCTTCATCTGATTGAAAGCAAACCTGAATCCATGGAACCGGGCTTTACCCTGTTTGTGGCTTGTTTTGATCATTCCTATACAACACTGATCGATCCTCAAGGCGCTGTCAGAGCCTATTTCACCAACACGGGGTTTGCCCACGGCACTTCCGTGATCGAGCTTGAAAACGGCCATCTGCTGGCCACCGGCGATGAACTCAAACAGGTCCCCTACAACATGACCTCGTTGTGGGAACTGGACTGGATGGGCAAGGTCTATCAGGAAATCGAGATCCCCAACGGGATCCATCATGATCTTTCCTTGTTGCCCGACGGACGCATTCTTGCCGCTTCCAACAACGCAACTATGTTTGTGACCGGGACCCGGGAAGACGTGGCGATCATCGTGAACCTGGAAACAGGACTCATTGACGAAAACATCGATTTCAGGACCCTGTTGGATGAACAGCGCGCCCCTTTCAATCATTTCCATCCTGATATCCTCAATGCCCTCAACATCGACTGGATGCATATGAACGGTGTCCTTTTTGATGCCTTGCATCAATCGATCATCGTCTCCTCGCCGATCCAAAGCCAGGTCATCGCCATCGATGCCCAAACCCATGCGATCCAATGGATCCTGGGGCCTCATGAAGGTTATGAAGACAGCACGTTTCTGACAGAATATTTGCTTACTCCGATCGGATCTGATTTCCAATGGGCCTGGGCTCAGCATCACCCCATGATCATGAAGGATCTTGATTCGGATCCCGATACGATTGATCTGATGATGCTGGACAACGGACAAAGCCGCAGTTATACCCAAGCCGGTTCAGTCTCGCCTATAGACAACTGGTCCAGAGCCGTTCATTACCGGATCCATCTCAAGAATAGGACCGTTGAACAGCTGTGGGACTACGGCCAAGCGCGCGGCAATGAACTTTACGCCACCTTTTTGGGGGATGCCAATGCCTTAGGCAACGGCAATACCTTGATTGCCTTTGGCGGTCAACTCAGACTCAACGGGATCGCGGTCGATTCGATCGTGGACGGGGTCTTGGGACAGGTCCAGATCCAATCGCGCGTCGTCGAAGTCGATGCCGACAAGAACGTCGTGTTTGAAATGGAGATCCTGCCCAGCGATCAAGACACTTCCGCAGAAACCTATCAGGCCATCCGCATGGATCTCTCCAAAGCGAAGGTCCTGACCTCCTTTGGGATCCCTGGGATCCGTAAGGGTCAAGGCGTAATGTCAGACCTAGATACTCAGACCGTTTTGCCTAATTTCTATGTGGGGGACATCCGCGGTTCTTTCAATACCCTGATCAGAGAAGACGACCGTCTGATCGTGGACGGAAACCTGTTCTATCAAGGCCAGGTCAAACTTTTAGGTCAAGCCGTGATCGTCTTGCGCAGTTGGGATAAGACCTATGCCTTCAAAAGCAATTCCGGACTCAACGGCCGTTATTTTTCAAACATCGATCTGACTCAGCTTTCTTCCGGTACTTATGAACTGAGTATTGCAGCCGGGATCAAAGAAGGCAATGATGTTTTAAAAGGCACGCTTCATAAGGGTTATTTCAAGACCGGATATAAGATCACCATCAACTAAACCGCAGTTTAACATCATGAAACATCGTGATAATCCCTGCGTATTACTCGGTTATCATTTGCAAATTGGGCTTCAATGAGGTATAACACAGTATAGGACAAACAAAAATGGGCAAATATAAAAAACGCATCAGTAACCCTGAATTCATATTTTTTTCAATGAATGTGCTGCTTATCGCATCGTTGTTTTATAATCACATCTTACCGGATTTGATCAGTAACACACTCAAAGTTTTTTTGGTCATACTGATGGGGGCTGTATACCTTCTTCGCGTTAAGAAGAATCTGCTGATCTTTCTTTCCGTGGTCATGTTTTTAACGTCAGGCACGCTGTTTTACTCGCAATACGCCATCAATCGGCTCATTGCCCAAGAGAATACGGAAGTCGATGTCATAACCCTGGTGGTTCTTAAGGACAGTACCTTGGCGTCGATCGACGATCTCTCAAACCGAAAAGTCGGTTTTGCCCAACAGATGGAAACCGGTTTGTTGGCCTATGTCCAAAAGATCATCACGGATAAAGTCGGCGAATATACAGTCATTACTTCTGAAGATGATCTGATCACGTATGAGAAACTGATGGATAAAACGATCGATGTGATGGTTTTGGATAACAGTCTCAGGGATACCATCATCGAACAGGTGCCTGATTTTGAATCCAAAACCAAGATCATTGCGACCTTAAAGAAAGTGACGATCAAAGACGATACATCAAACCCTGTGGATACGTCAAAAGAGGCTTTCATTATCTTGATCAGTGGGGTCGACAGCAGGACCGCAGGCGCTGTTGCGGATAAAGCACGAAGCGATGTCAACATCCTGATGGTCATTAACCCAAACAATCATTCCGTCATGACCATCAGTATCCCCAGAGACACGTATACGCCTTTAGGATGCCGTACAGGCGCGATGGATAAGTTAACCCACTCAGGCGTCTATGGGATCGATTGTACCGTCAAAACCGTTGAAAACCTGTTTAATCTTAAAATCAACTATTACCTGAAAGTCAATTTCACCGCTTTCCTTAAGATCGTCAACGTCTTGGGAACCATCAACGTCTACTCTGAATATGCCTTCAAAACAGGAAAGTACACCGATCCGGTCATCTCATACACCTTTAAGCAAGGCATGAATACCATGAATGCCCAACAAGCCCTCTTCTTCGCCAGAGAACGTCATGCCTTTGAGACCGCCGATGTTCAGCGCGGCCTCAATCAACAAGAAGTCATCAAAGGCATCATCAGTAAGATCATTGAACCTCAGACCCTTCTGAAGATAGAAAGCCTGGTTACCGTTGCCTCTAAAAGCGTGGTCACCAACATGCCCATCGAAAGCGTCATGAACCTGGTTCAACAACAGGTCTCCAACAACAGCCCTTGGACGATCACGACGGCTGCCTTGACTGGCACACCAGACTATCAAGGGACCTACAGTATGGGGATGAAACGTCCCCTCTATGTGTCTTGGCCGGATCAGACGGTCTTGGCCAATCTCAAGCTCAAAATCGATTGGTTTATGAAACGCACTGACTAAGCTCAAGCAACCCACAAAAAAACTGCGGACACGCAGTTTTTTCTTTATCTTGTTCAATGAGTGACTATAGATAATTTTTGAGAATGGGGATTTGTTTGAGCATCAGGATCAGCACTGCGCTGATCGCAAAGACGACCAGTTCCAGCACGATGACCGCAAGGATCGGGTTGAACGCAAAGACCGCTTGTGAGATCGAGCTTTCGGCGATAAAAGGAAACAGGAAGGCATGGATCAGATAGATCCCAAAGGTCAGATCGGCGATCTTGGTGATGATTGAAGCCCAGCGATCGCTGAAGCCGGAAAAGACTTTGGCATCTTTGACCAGGATAAAGACCCCCAAAGACATCAACACATTGTTGATAAGATAGACATTGTCCAAGACATACACGATCTCGCCTTTGTCCAGTGAGGTATTGGCCATCAAAAGCGTGCTGAGGATCAAGACCACCAGTGTTCCAAAACCGATCCACAGGCGCTGTTTAACACTGAAGGTGATCTTGGTTAAAGAATACCCCGCCACGAAATAACCGATGACGATCGGAAAGAAGGCAGTGAAGAATTCTTTGTATAAAGTAAACCCGGTGAGTTTTGACACCAACAGGGCCGTACTGGGCACGATCAGAAAGACGATCATGAAGATCTGATGATCCTGGTCGGTGAAGTTTCTGACCATTTTATTGATGAAAGGCGACACCAGGTACAAACCCACCAGCATATACAGATACCAAAATGGGACAATGGCCCTTTCCTGCAGGAATGAAGGAACAAAACCAAGCACAGCACTGATCCCGTTGCGATAGACATACAACAAAAGAGACAGTCCAACCAAGGGCACCAGGATCTTGAAGACCCGTTTGAAGGTCTTTTTATGGCTATCCTGTCGAGACAGCAACAGGCTTCCCGTCACCATGACAAACAGCGGGACAGCGATCTTACAGAAGGTCAAAAACAAGGAATAGACAAAAATGATGAATGGGGTATTGACCGTATAGCGTAGGAGATAAATCCCCACATGATTGACAATGACCAGATAACACGCGATGATCTTCAACAGATCAAATACAACGATACGATTTTTCATGACGATCCCCTCTTTGACTGAAACACGGA
>CAZLWH010000076.1:378-1710 GCA_964563265.1 uncultured Erysipelotrichaceae bacterium | reverse complement strand
TTCACGCATCAATGGTACTATTGTATCATAATCATACTGTCCGTCAAAAACCGATCCCATGAAAAAAAGACGCCGCAATCGTCTTTTTTTCTAAATTTAAAGAAACAGAATCAGGGGCTATGCCTGAAGAAAAATCACATTGGAATAAGGACCGAAACCTTTAACACCGTTGACCAAGGTATAAGCTCTGACTTTATAGTAGGTACTGGTCTTTAATCCGACTTTGTGTTTATAGGTCAGTGTATTGACACTGGCGAGAATTTTATACTCACCGGAATAGGAAGCACTGAAACTGATCTCATAACTGCCGGCACCTGAGACTTTGGTCCAAGTCAAGGTATTGGTTCCCTTTAAGCCGGTTCCCTTTAATGACGCCGAGGACAAGGAAGGTTCTAATCGAATGGAGGCGGCTGCAGAATAGGTTTTTTTAGATCCGGAAGCAGTATACGCTCTGACTTTAATAAAGACCGGTGTGCCTACGCTTAAGCGGGAGATGGTGGTGTTGGTTTTAGGTCCGGTGTAGACGGTTTTATAGGTCCCGTTTTCTTGAGTCGCTATGGTGACTTCATAGCCGGAGACTTTACTGGAACTGGAATATTGAACGGTGACCGAGTTATAGCTGGTCTGACCGCTGATCTGTGGTGTCGATAAAGCGGCTGCAAAGACAGGGGCTGAACTCAGTCCGACAATAAGGAATGACAGGATGGTGACCAAGATGAGTTTGGCAAACTTTCTTTTCATGGATCTCCCTTAAGTAAGCGATCTGTTTATGATGCGGTACTTTAATCGCATTGTATACCCCTAAAACAAGATTGTCCATAGATAAATGCACTTTTTTTTATTTTTTCACAATATTATATACTCTATTTGGCTATTTATACTATATGTATGGTTTATTTTCACTCATTTGAGACCAGACACGACCGGGATGTTTATTGATCCGTGGTGTCCATGAATAAAAAAAGTGAACGTTTCGTTCACTTTGTTAGACTTAGTTGATCGGCAGCAACTCGTTGAGGCGCAGCAGATGGTTGGTGTTGACATAGACGATGATCGTCAGCATCAAATGGGTCTTCTGATTGGAGGTCAAGGCACTGAAGAGGACCTTGGCTTCGTTGGCTGCGGTGATGTAGTCATAGTTGGGATTCAGTTTACGCGCATCGATGGCGGCCTTGATCTTGATCAGGATGTCTTTTTCAGCCTGATTGGTGATCTTGGCGATGGCGGTCGTCAACTGTGTGCTGACCAGTCCAAGCAGTTCCGGTGCGGAGTATTGGACCTGGATGGATTTGAGCGTGGACTTGAACACCTCGCCGGTCTTGGGATGTTTGC
>CAZLWH010000076.1:0-368 GCA_964563265.1 uncultured Erysipelotrichaceae bacterium | reverse complement strand
CGTGGAGTAAGCCCCATAGATCTTGGTCGTTCCGACCAGTTTATAGGCTCTGACTTTATAGTTGTAGGTCGCATCCAAGGTCAAATAACCATGGGTATAAGTCGCGGTGGTGACGGTCTTCAGTAAGGTGTAATAGGTGCTTGTGCCTTTGGAGTAATAGATCTGATATCCGCTGGCGCCGGTAATGGCTGGCCAAGACAAGACATTGGTCTTACTGTTGGTGTTGGTGAGTGTCAAGACCACTTGTGACGGTGCAGTTCTGACTGCCAAGGCCGCGGTCGTCAAACCGTAGACTTTGGTCAAACCGACCAAGGTATAGGCTCTGACTTTATAGTTGTAGGTCGCATCCAAGGTCAAATAACCATGGG
>CAZLWH010000075.1:0-7396 GCA_964563265.1 uncultured Erysipelotrichaceae bacterium | reverse complement strand
ACCATCGAAGACCTTAAAAAAGTGATACAATAATCCTATGAAAAGACTGGTCCTCTTATTTTGTATCGTGATGTTTGGATTGAGTGCCTGTTCTACGGTAACAAAGGACACACTTTCAGCATATCTGAAGAGTGCTGCTTTGGACGCGGAATCCTCAACGATCAATACTGTAACCAATATCTCCAAAACCATGTATTCCTATTATCTGCCGCCTTCAATCGGCAGAAAATCATCGACGGAGACCTCAAATATCCTGACCAGCAACGGCGTCAATATCCTGATGAACCTGGATGTCATCGATGTCATCAGCGATTCTTATTATGATACCGAATCTAAAACAAGATCTTTTAAATCGATGCTGTCAAGCACTGAGAATTTGATTACCTTCGATGGGACCTACCAAGACGGTGACTATAAGTCTGTGTCTTACCGTGTCAGTATCTTGTATGTCAATGAGGCATTGATTTTACTGACCTTGGAAGGCGGCTACTTTATTTTTACGGCCATCACGCCAATCAGCATCAGCGATGAAGTCTTGTTCGATATGATCCGTCTTGCGCGATCCTGTACTGTTGACGCTGCCGCAGTGTTGTTGGCCTATTCGACTCGAGAATCCATTGACTACAAAAAAGAAACCATTGATATGTTCAGCCAGATTGCCCCTGAATCAGGGACCGTCCTGGATATGATTTCCGGCGGTAAGCCGATCGATCTACCGGATGAAAATCTGCCGCAGTAACCAACAGGAGGGAACTCATGTTTAAGAAATTAGCATCCTTACTCTTTGAAGAAGAAGAAGTCCCAGAGGAAGAGGAAGAAAAAATAGACCTGAAAAGGTCTAAAAAACAAGCTGAACCTCAAAAGGCTGAAGCTCGTGTTCCCGTGATGGAGGAAGATCCATCAGAGAAACCGCGCAAGCGCAGTGTTGATGATATCATCGCCGATGAAGCGCCCATCAAAACTGCTGAGCCCTTTAGGGTTGCCCCGATTGATGAGAAAAAGGAACCGGTCCGTCCCTCAGAACCGGCTTTTATTGACCGCAGACCAGAATATGCCAAGGATGTCTACGAATTTAAACCCGTAATCAGTCCGATGTTTGGTATTGCTGAAAGTGAAAAAGAACATATCCGTCCGACGTTTGTTCAGACGGCCGAAGTTAAAAACGACAGTCATCTTCAGACGGTCATCAGCCCTTACTATGGCGCCATCCACAAAGACATGAAGACCGGTCCTAATCGTCCGGCTCAGATCGTCATTGAACCCGCTGCGCCTGTCAAAGCCAAAGTGGCTGAGTATGTGGAAGAAGTCAAGATTCCGGTCATCGAAAATATCGCGCTTGAAGATCTGATTGCGCCCAATCCAATCCCTACAACTAAAGAAGAACCAAAATTAGAGGAAAAAGCAGAAGATGTGACCCAGTTTTCCTTGTTTGGGGAAGACTGATATGTATTTTTTCATTGGAATCAAAGGATCAGGCATGGCCGCATTGGCCTGCATGATGAAAGAAATGGGGGAGAGGGTTGAAGGATCCGATCTCGAAAAGCATTTCTTTACCGAAGAACAACTGCATGAACTCCATATCCCGATCCATCCGTTCGGGATTTTACCGCCTGACGGATCCACCATCATCATCGGTAATGCCTTCAAAGAAGATTTTGAGGATGTTAAAAGGGTACGTAAGAATCCAAGCTATACCATCTACCGCTATCATGAATTTTTGGGACAACTGACTAAAAAATACGTGACAGTGGCCTTGACCGGCTCGCACGGAAAGACCACAACGACCACCATGATGGCTTCGATCCTGCGTCAATATAAAGATACAGCCTATCTGATTGGTGACGGACATGGCCATCTGTCGAAGGATTCCTATTACTTGGCCATCGAAGCCGATGAATACCGTCGCTTTTTTCATGCGTACTTTCCAAAATACGGGGTCATCACCAATGTGGATCTCGATCATGTCGACTACTATAAAGATGAAGCCGATTACCGAAAAGCCTATGAAGATTTCGCGGATAACGTCAGCGATACCCTGATCCTGTTTGGGGATGACCCTCAAGTCAGACAACTTAAACTGACCAAGAAACATCTGTTTTACGGGATCGATCCCAGCAATGATGTCTATGCGGACATCATTGAAGAAGATACGCGCCATACAAAATTCAATCTCTATTTTCATAAACAAAATCTCGGCGTCATCGATCTTCCGTTTTCCGGTCGTCATCTGGTATGGAATGCCTTAGGCACCATCACGGTTGCGCTGTTGGAAGAGATCCCTCTAAACCTGATCCAACAGGGACTCAGTGAATTCAAAGGCGCTTCCCGGCGTTTTGTGGTCCAGGAGATCGGCGACAACGTCTACATCGATGATTATGCGCATCATCCCACCGAAGTCAGCGTCACCATTGATGCGGCCAGACTGAGATATCCGGATAAACCTTTGATTGCCATCTTTAAGCCACACCGTGTTTCACGGCTTTTGCATTTCGCGGATGAATTCGCCAAAGCACTCAATAAGGCGGATGCGATCTATCTGATCGATTTTAACGCGATCGATGACAAAGAACCCGGCATCGATATCGACATCACTTACCTTCAAAAACGCTGTCACAATGCGAGAATCGTCACTGAAGATGAAGCCGGAGCCATCGTTTTGGCTGCTCACGCACCGGCTTGTTATTTGTTTATGAGTTCCAAAGACATTTATATTCTGTCGGATGCCCTAAAGCGCTATCAGAAATCTTGAAAATATTTACATTTTCGTTTATACTATCATTGAGGTGACAGTATGGACGCACTATTAGAATCATTATCTGCCGTATCGCTACAACTTTTACCTATTTTAGGGGTTGCACTCTTGGTTTATCTGTTGATCATTTTAAAACGGGTTTTGGATTTATTGAAAAAAGTCGATAAAACCATAGATCAGGTTGATTTGACCTTGAAAAAAATCGAAGGTCCTATTGATACTGTTGTCAAAATCTCCAACACGATCGATTTCGTAAACAGCGCTGCAGAAAACGCAGTCAAAGCTTTGGCGATAGCCGCAGCCAAAAACTTTTCATCCATAACAGCCTGGATCAAACAGATGTTGGGAAAGAAAAAAGAAAGTGATCTTGAAGAAACGACCGAGGAAGAACTCGGGCTATAGGAGCAATATGGACAACAACTTTAAAGAAGAATTAGACAAACTGATTGAAAAGGCGAATAAGTTCGCGGATGACATCCAGTTGAAAGAAAATCTGGAATCCTTCAGAAACGACCTGGTCCTTTTGGCGGAAAAGACCGGTAAAAAGATCGATGAGATCGCCCATGACGAAGAATTGAAAACCAAGATCAAAGACGGTGCCCACCAAGTTGCGGACACTGCAGTCAAAGGCGCCAAGTATGTCGGAGACAAAACCACTGAGTTTTTCGAAAGACCTGATGTTCAGGAAAACATCGATAAAGCCAAAGATAAGACCATTGAAGTCGCTGAAAAAGGCGTTGAAGCTCTTAAGAAAGCCCTCAACAAGGAGTAATTATGAAGCGTGTTACAATCTATGATGTTGCTAACGAGGCCAATGTGTCTTTGGCAACGGTTTCGCGCGTCATCAACGGCTTAGAAATCGTAAGAGAAGATACTCGAATCAGAGTCAATCAGGCCATTGAAAAATTAGGGTATAAACCCAATGCGATCGCTCAAGGTCTTGCCTTGCAGAAAACGACCTCCATTGCTTTATTGATCCCTGAAGCCAGTTTTTCCTACACCGGTCAGATCATCAACGGCTTGTTGGATGTTGCGAAGATCTATAAATACAACATCACACTTCATACGACCAGCGAAGCCATCATTCAGATCGGCGATATCATCGAAAACATCATCAAGTCCCGTGTTGACGGCGTCATTATCTACAATGACAAACTGATGGTCGATGAATTGACCGCACTGACGAAATATCAGTTCCCGATCGTCTTGGTCGGCAATCAGATGAGTTCAGAAAACATCGCTTCGGTCTATGTGAATCTTCAAAAGGCCATGTATGAGCTGGTTTCTTCTTACCTTGAACAAGGCAAGACCGACATCGCCATCGTACAAGACCGTAAAAACAAGTATATGGTCGAACAATTGATCTTGGGAGCTTCCCAAGCTTATGAGAAGAAGGGTCTTGTCTTCAAGAATTTCATTGAGATTCCCCGCGAATACAGAAGTTCCTATGCCTATCTCAAAGAGTATTTTAAGACCCATAAACATGAGCTTGTCATCGCACACCGCGATTCTCAAGCCATGGCCGTCATCAATGCGGCAGCTGAAAACGAAATCCGGATCCCCAACGATATGGAAGTGGTCTGCGTCATCGATACCAAATACAATTCGATGATTCGTCCTCAGATTTCCAGCTTTGCGATCCCGTCGTATGACTTGGGTGCAGTGGCCATGCGTGTCATGACCAAGATGCTCAATCAGACGGCTGTCGATGAAAAAGAAATCGAACTCAGTTATCTGTTTACACCAAGGCAGTCTACGAAGTAAAATAGAATCACAGCGTTGATAAGTCAGAGTACCTGTTCTGAAGGCCTCAGAGAGATGATGATTGGTGAAAATCATCCCGCAAAGACAGGGAATACAACTTGGAGCTGCTTTATAAAACTAAAGCCGTATCCCCGCGTTAAGGGTTAAAGTGATCAGCGAAAGCGTAACTAAGGTGGTACCGTGCACACAAGCACCCTTGGAGGGTGCTTTTCTATTGGAGGAAAACTATGAATTTATTCGAAGAATTACAGTGGCGAGGCCTTGTCAAAGACGTCACCGATGAAGAAGCCTTCATCGAAAGGCTCAAGAAACCGTTAAGACTCTATTGTGGATTTGATCCGACGGCCGATTCCTTACATATCGGATCGCTGCAACAGATCTTATTGCTGCGCAGATACCAGATCAATGGGCATACCCCAATCGCTTTGATCGGAGATGCGACCGGCATGATCGGTGACCCGCGTCCCACGTCCGAACGAAAACTGCTGACGATCGAAGAAGTCAGACAAAACGGAGTCAAAATCAAAGAACAACTGGCCCGCTTCCTGGATCATCCGGGCACCAACAACTTCATTGCCGTCAACAACTACGACTGGCTCTCCAAGATTGACATCCTGTCTTTCTTAAGAGATTATGGGAAACACTTCAATGTCGCTTACATGATCAACAAGGATACCATTGCCTCCCGTTTATCCAGTGGGATCAGTTTCACCGAATTTACCTATACGATCTTACAGGCTGTGGATTTCATGCATCTGTATACCGAGTATCAATGCGAAGCGCAGATCGGCGGCAGTGACCAGTGGGGCAATCTGACCAGCGGGACGGAACTGATCCGCCGCTCGATGGATGATGCCAAAGTCTTTGGGATCACCTCACCGCTGATCACCAATTCCGACGGTTCCAAATTTGGAAAGTCCGAAGGTAAAAACATCTGGCTCAGTGCAGAGCGGACTTCCCCGTATGCGTTTTATCAATACTGGCTTAATGTTGCGGATGCGGACGTCATCGATTTCATGAAACGATTGTCGCTGAAGTCACCTCAAGAGATTCAGAGCTTTGAGGCTGGCATTCTAGCCGAAGCCCATTTGCGTAAAGCTCAAAAAGCATTGGCAGAAGAACTGACTTTATTGGTCCATGGCCAAGAAGGTTTAGACAAAGCACTCAAGATCACCGAAGCTCTGTTTTCAGGTCAATGGAAAGCGCTCAATCTTGAAGATATCCTGGATGCGCTGAGTGAAGCGCCCAGTCTGAGCGTCAATGAACCCAAAGCCTTGATCGATGTCTTGACAGAAGGAAAATTGGCCGTCAGCCGCAGGGAAGCCCGTGAACTGATCGAAAAAGGGTCCATCAGCGTCAATGGGGATAAAGTGTTAGCCTTGGATTATGTCTTGAATAAAGAGAATGCCCTTCATCAGCACCTCCACGTGCTTCGTAAAGGGAAGAAAAACTACTTCATTATGAAGTTCGAGGACTGAACATGCCTACCACTACAACAATGATCATGCTTATTTTCATCGTCGCGATCTCACTCTTTCTGACCTATATCAAAGTCAACGATTTACTGAAATATAAAAAAGTGCTGAAAGGAGTCGCAGAGAGAGATGTCTTGGTTGAGACCGTCAAACGCAAAGGACAGCAATTCGCATTTTATATGTTTGTCGTTGCTACCGTGGTCTTCGCATTCATCCTGATCTTCTTCTCCAGTTTCTTGGCGAGCGTCACTGAGAATGCAACCTATGTCGTGGTCTTTGCGATTTTGGCTGCTTCCGAATGGTGCAACTACAAGACCATTGATTCGATCAGTGTGTTTGAAAAGACCGTAGTGTATTCGGTCTATGAATTCCGTATCAAAAGCATCCGTACCATCAATGCGTCAGGCAAGAAGAATTCCACCGTCATCATGCTGGATGGGACCTCAAGTCTGGTTCCCAATGATGTCGCTGCCAAACTGACTGCCCTTCAGAAGGCCCGTAAGGCCAAATAGTCTGTGATATAATTAAAGTATGAAAAAACTGATTGCCTTGTTTCTGTCACTGATTCTGATGACTGGCTGTTCAAATACGGCGTCACAAGATAAATTGAAGCTTGAAACCTACAAAACGATCTATACAGATATCCTCAATGCGACCGGATTGAAGACGAGTTCTGACTATTTCTCTGTTTCTGCGTCCATCCATGATCAGTGGAATGGGACCTATCGTTACGACGTAATCGTTGATGAAGCGAAAATCGCGATGTATGATGTTGAGATCCTGTTGATCCAGGATGACGGTTCTTTGGTCGTCAGCGACAAAATGATGCCCAGTGTCGGCATCTTTGAAGGCTTGACCTATTATATGATCCCTTATCAGGTCAATGCAGAAGCCAACTACGTCAAAGGCTTCGGTCTCAACGGAATATCCGCACTGGTCCCGATCCGGCTTAAAATGGTTGTCCGTTGGAAAGATGCTCTAACCAAAGAATATAAAGAATACTTCCAGTTTACTTTGACTCCTGTAGTCCAGTAATCATGACCGCCTCATCAGGCGGTTTTCTTTTGGTCATAAAAAAAGCCGCTTCGTTGAGGAAGCGGCTGATGGGATTATCTGTTGTAGAATTCAACAACGAGGGCTTCATTGATGTCTTCGTTGAGTTCTTTACGTTCAGGCAATCTGACATATTTGCCTTTTTTGTTTTCCTTGTCGACTTCGACGAAGGCTTTGGTGGATACGGTAGCATCCAAGGCTTCTTTGATGCTGGGGATGCCCTTGCTGTTATCTTTAACAGAAATGACTTGACCAGGTTTGACGATGATTGACGGAATGTCTGCTTTCTTGCCATCCAACAGGACGTGGCCATGATTGACCAACTGACGTGCACCGCGGCGGGTGAGGGCGA
>CAZLWH010000074.1:0-7528 GCA_964563265.1 uncultured Erysipelotrichaceae bacterium | reverse complement strand
CTGATAGGGACAATGAAAGTACTTTTCCAGGGAGCTGACCGATCCATACAGTTCCTGTTCTTTGAAGAAAATGGCTTCAGCGGTGGATGAAGACAAACGGGTGGGCTTTTCTTCAACAGGTCTTTCTTTTTCGACCAGTTTCCATCGTTCGGCGATCCCGTCATTACTGTCAAAATAGACACTGAGCTCATTGGGGGCTTCTTTTTTCTTACCGTCATAGCCTCCCAAAGGCATGGAATAGATGACCTCGTCAAAAGAGTTCATCAGTTTTGATAAACAGGATTGGTGATAAGTGTATCTTTCTTTCGCATCTGCCGCAATCGTCAATCGGTACTCATCGTCAAACAATCCGTTATTGAGTGGATTTTGGGGATAGAATTCTTGAGTACAGCTTAAAAAAGTTGCCCGTTTTTTATTGGGGATAAAGGCGTGTTTAAGGTCGGTCAAAATGACGCCTCCGGTTTGTTTGGTGGAAAGGGTCAGTTTCGCCAAGGCAAACTGTAGAAACGGATAAGGATCGCTCATTGTTTTCAAATAAGGCTGACCTTGTTCCAAGGTCTGCTTTACTTTATTGATGCTTTCAACTTCTTCATCCGTGAAGTTTTTAAAGAATCCAACATACAAATCAAAGAGGCCTGCGATGAAAGAGGCATAATCCGCACTATCCAATCCCATCAGTTTGATGAGAGGTTCGCGTAATCTGGATAAGCCTCGTTCTGCTTTTTTCTCAAGACGTTCAAACTTCTCGGTGCTTTTGTCACCCCCCAGAAGGTCTTTGATGTTGGAGGTCTCAAACGCTGTCTTAACATGGGTCAACGGTGTCAACACATCCGAAACATCGAATTTAAAGGTTTGTAGATACTCGATCAAACTCAATCGGTCTTGAGTGTCGATCAGATCATTTTGGATCAGACCAATCAGATTGAGATTGGTGGGTTCAAGTTTCAGTTTCAAGAGGTCTTGGATCAATCTGAATGAGGCATTCGTTTTATGTTCATTGACTCTGAAATAAGGAATCTCGTATTGAAGCAGGAAGGTTTCGACTTGACTCTCTAACGACGGATCAAGACAAACAATGACCTGATCATCATAAGACAGTCCATCTTCCAATATCGCCTGAACACAAGCTTGTGCTTCACAACGGGGATTGTTGGTGTAATAGGCCTTGATGTTTGGGGTCTTGTTTGAAAAAGGTTGAAGGGTCAATCCTTGTTTGATCCACTGATCGATGCGTTTTTGGATCGGATAGGCATAAAAGTTATCATAGAGTTCGACATGCGTCAGGTCCTGGGCATGTGAGGCTTCCCATTGTCTTGATCTTCGGTCAAGTCCTTCCTGACTTAAGATCAGCAGGATGGCCTGTTTGAGTTCTTTCTCTTTTTTATTGCGTTCAGGAAGATCGTCCACGGTCCATCCTTCATCCGCCATGGTTTGGATGAAAGACAAGAGGGTTTCCGCAGTAATCGGGAAACTCAATATGGTCTTAAGCACGTCAAAGCGGCCGATTTCTTTCTCAAGAAGCGAGACCGTTTTGAACCAGTCCGCATTCCGATCGTCTTTGACCAGTGAGTTTAAAAAGCCGTTGAGAGAAACGAAGTTGGTATCTCCGATCGCGGACTGTTGCTGTAAAAGCCCGGTCAGGATGCTTTGACGGGCTTGTTTTTCAAGGATAACGATTTTATTGATTTGGGTCATGGGTTCACCTGGTTCCATTATAACGGAAGATAGGGTAAACACCTAAACTCAAATGACAACTGTCCAAGTTTGAGGATAGAAAAAGAGCGTGCGCTCTTTTACTTGTATTTGAGTTTATAGGCCAAGACAATGGAAGCCAAGACGAAGGTGATGATGTTGGCGAGGATGACGGCGGTATCTTGAATGATAAAGCCGTGGATGGCCCACAAGAGGACCCCTAAGACAAACATGGAATACATCGTCAAGGAGATCCCTGAGGTATCTTTGGTCTTGATGACTTGGATTGCCTGTGGGATAAAGGAGGCTGTCGTCAGAAACGCAGCGACCATACCGATGGTTTGCACTACTTATCGTTAAAGAGATTATAGATCTCAGAAACGGAAGTATGATGCTGAATGGCTTGGATGGTTTTTGCCAACATATAAGCAATGGAGATCTGTTTGATCTTGGGTTCTGCCCGTTTATCATCATTCAGCGGGATCGAGTTGGTGACCACCAGTTCTTTGATTTTCGAATCGTGGATCCGTTGGACCGCATTACCGGAAAGGATACCGTGTGAACAAGCACAATAGACTTCCTTCGCGCCATTACGATACAGCATATCAACGCCGCCCAAGAGCGAACCGCCGGTATCGACGATGTCATCGACGATGATGGCGATCTTCCCGTTGACGTCCCCGATGAGGTTGATGGCTTCAGCCACGTTGGGTTGAGTCCTTCTCTTATCGATGATGGCGATGGAACTGTTTTCGATGTATTCGGAAAGATTGCGGGCTCTGGTCGCTCCGCCGTGATCCGGAGAAACGATGACCACTTCTTCTTTGAACTTCTTGGTTCTGAAATACTGGCCGATCATGGCGACAGCGGTGAGGTCATCGATCGGTATATTGAAGAAACCTTGGATCTGAGGGGCATGAAGATCGAGGGTGATGATACGGTTGGCTCCGGCTACCTGCAGAAGGTCAGCCACGAGTTTGGCGGTAATGGGCTGTCTGGGTCTGGCTTTGCGGTCTTGTCTGGCATAACCGTAATACGGCATAACGACCGTAATATAGTCCGCTGAAGCTCTTTTTAAGGCATCCAAGGCAACCAGGACTTCCATCAGCGTTTCCGAAACCGGAGAACAGGTGGATTGAACCAGGAAGACATGTTTACCGCGAACGGTTTCTTCGGGTTCAACGATGATTTCTCCGTCAGCGAAATGCCGTACTGAACATCTTCCCCGCTTTACGCCCAAATGGACACAGATTTCGTCAGCGAGATCTACGGATGACGAGAGTGCAAATACGATCGTGTTGTTCATGGTTTCCCCTATTTCTTTTGAATATATTTCAACCCGAGTCCGGGTTTATTCACTTGTCTCTGTCTGGCTATGGCCATGTCGTTGTCGGGCACATTCTCATCGATGGTGCTTCCGGCCGCAACGACCGCATTGTTGCCGACTTCGATGGGAGCAATCAGATTGACGTTGCTGCCGATGAAGGCATGATCACCGATCTTGGTTTTGAATTTGTTTTTTCCGTCATAGTTGACAGTGACAACGCCGCATCCGAAGTTGACGTCTTCGCCGACTTCCGCATCTCCGATATAGGTCAGGTGAGCACAACGGGTCTTCTTACCGATCTTGGCATTCTTCATTTCCACGAAATTACCGATACGGTTGCCATCCGCAATCACGCAGTGGCCTCTTAAATGCGCATAAGGACCGATGTTGACCTTATTGCCAACGATGCTGTCCGTGATCCGGCAGGCATCAATGACGGTCTCATCACCAATCGTAGAGTTGATGATGAAGCTGCCCGGTAGGATGGTGGTGCCTCTTCCGATGTGATTTTTGCCTTCCAGATAAATGTTGGGATACAGGACCACATCTTCTTCAAGGGTGGTTTCCAGTGAAATGTAGGTGCCTTGCGGATTGATGAAGGTGACCCCGTTATCGATCCATTTGGTGTTGATGCGCTTTTGGATCCAACGTTGGGCATTCAGTAAGTCCTGGCGGTCATTGACCCCCATGACTTCTTCATTGTCTTTGACGGAGATGGCTTGGACTCTAAGGTCATGATTGATAAAGATCTCCACCAGATCAGTCACATAATACTCATTTTGGGCATTTTTATTGGACAGCTCTTTGATGTGTTTGATCAGCATCTCGTTTTTGAAACAATAGATGCCTGTATTGATTTCTTTGATGTTGAGCTCTGCTTTGGAACAGTCTTTAAACTCGACGATCTTTTTGATGCGCTGTTTCTTGTCTCTTACGATCCTTCCATATTTGGCCGGATCAAAGAAGAAGGCTGTCAGTACGGTCAGATCATGGTCTTTGTTGGATTCAAACAGCCATTCGATCGTTTCACTTTGAACACAGGGACAATCTCCATACAACAAGACGGTGTCTCCGGTTGGATCCAACTGATCGATCGCCTGCATGACCGCATGGCCAGTGCCTTGCTGTTCATGCTGATAGGCGAAAAGGACCTGATCTTTAAGGTATTCCTGAATGATTTCGGCACCATGGCCAATGACCATGATGTTTTTATCCGTATGGACTTCATTCAAATGGGTAACGACATGCCCGATCATCGGCTGTCCTAAGATCTTATGCATGACCTTAGGCAAGGATGACTTCATGCGGGTGCCTTTTCCGGCTGCTAATACGATCGCGTTTCTCATGGAATTCCTCTTTACTTTATTTTAACTAAAATCTGACCTCAAATAAAGGTTATTCGATTACTTTCGTTATCTTTACGAAACGATACTGAGATCTTAGGTCATGAACTGCTCTCATCAGGATTTCTTCATCCTGAGAAAAACCCATCACCACCGATCCGCTGCCGGTCATCATCGCAAAATCCAATCCATAATCGATGAGTTCTTTTTTGATCACGTCGATCTCTGGGACAAGTTGGATGGCTTTGTCTTCCAAGGCGTTGCCCATGACGTCAAACAAGCGCAGTTGATCTCCGTCTTGTAAGGTCTGTGCGATCTGATCCACATCGGGATGAACCAGCTTAGGAATATCCAGATCTTTAAAGGCCTGTTTTGTGGAGACGCCTTTACGAGGCTGGACCAGGATCATTCTTAAGGGTTGCTTGATTCTAAAGAAAGACAGTTTCTCACCGATCCCGGTCACGATGGCTGGTTTATCAAAGAGACAAAACGGCACATCCGCCCCGACCTTGACCCCCAAGGCAATCTTCTCTTCATCGCTGAGCTTCCACTTGAAGTAATCGTCGAGATAGTTGATGACGGCGGCCGCATCACTGCTGCCTCCGCCCAAGCCGGCTTGCGAGGGGATGCTTTTGTGCAGGTGTATCCTAAACTGCTCTTTGAACGGATACGCCTCTCGGCACACTTCTATGGCTTTCAGGAGCGTATTCTTCTCAGGATGGATCCGATATGGCGGTGTACAGCGGAAACTGGGCGATAAAGCCGGTTCGATTTCGATCAGATCATAGAGTTCGATCGGAAGCATGACCATCTTCAGCTCATGATAACCGTCTTCTCTTTTTCCTACGACATCCAATCCGACATTGATCTTAGCGTGAGCTCTGATTTTCATAGATCCTCGCATACAGGGTCAGCCATTCCGACGGACTGATCGCTTCAGCCCGGATATCACTTCGATGACCTAAGGCAGTCAAATGAGACTCGATGTCCGGGATCGACTTCAGATTATTGATCAGCGTCTTACGGCGCTGGGTAAAGGCCAGTTTAACAAACGCAAAGAAGGGTTTCATGTCTTGATGACTTTCTTTTCGGATCAATTGGACCACCGATGAATCCACGGTGGGCTGAGGCAGAAAGACATGCGGCTTGACCTTCATGATGACTTTCGCTTCACACAAGGTCTGGATGATGACCGATAAGGCATTGTAGTCTTTGGTGGAAGGTTTGGCGGTAAAGCGGTCTGCGACTTCTTTTTGAACCATGATCGTGATGATTTTAACAGAACTCAGGTCTTCTAAGACATGAAAAAGAATGGGCGTGGTGATGTAGTAAGGCAAGTTGCCCACCAAGACACTCGCTCCTGTTTTTTCGACCTCTTCTGACGTCACGGTCAGAAAGTCCTGTTGGATGATTTCTACTTTCCCATCGGTAAAACTGTCATTCAACAGTTTAACGCAGTCCGGATCGATCTCATAGGCGACAACGTGTTTGGCGTAGAGGGCCAATTGTTGGGTCAAAGCCCCTAAACCCGGACCGACTTCAATCACGGTCTGCTGTTCAGACAGACTTAAACGGGCGATCTTTTCGACCACTGAGGTATCAATGATAAAATTCTGCCCGAATTTCTTCTTGGCGTGAAGGTTGTTTTCTTTAAGCTGACGCGAGGTCTCGGAGTGGGTACTGATGTTTTTGGTCATAAGCACAATCATTATACCATCTAAGCCATAAAAAAACGGAAACCGAAGTTTCCGCTTTTAGAGTGTATAAGTTAATTAAGCGATGATTTTAAGAGCCATTAACGCTCCAACAAAGAAGCGTAATGCGAATAACAGAGCAGAGACACCCAAGATAGGATGGATCTCTTTAACCTTGCCTTGAGCAACCTTAACGACAACATAAGCGATAAAGGCAAAACCGATACCGGATGAGATGTCATAGAAGAATGTCATGAATGCTGCCGCAAAGAAGGCAGGAACAGCTTCAGCGAAATCAGACCAGTTGATATCAGCAAACGAAGATGCCATTAAGATCCCAACAATAACCAAGATTGGTCCTGTTGCAGCTGCTGGAACAAGAGCAAAGAATGGGAACAAAACTATTGAAGCAACAAAAAGCAATGCTACGACGACCGCGGTCAAGCCAGTACGTCCGCCTTCTTCGATCCCGGCAGCAGATTCAATGTATGTTGTTGTATTGGATGTCCCCAATAAAGCTCCAATTGATGTTGCGATAGAATCTGCAAACAAGGCTTTGTCCATACGGCTGGAGAATCCTTTTCCATTTTCCAATGCATTTTCGTCTTCTGCGCTAAAGATGCCTGTACGACGTCCGGTTCCAATGAAGGTACCGATGGTGTCGAAGGTATCAGACAGTGAGAAAGCAAATATTGTTGTTAATACAACGGGTAATCTAGAAGCATTTGAGAACAAAGATGGAACACCTTCTGTCAGTGCTTTTCCAAAAACATTACCCAATGCAGCGAATGCAGACCCAATACTACCAAAATCGATGGTTGCAGTTGACAGATTAACTACACCAAACGGAATGGCTATTAAAGTCGTTAACACAATACCAATCAACATAGCCCCTTTGACTTTTCTAACCATTAAGACGATGGTGATTGTCAAACCGATAAGGAACAACCATTGAGGAGCAGTAGTCAAAGCTTTCAACTGAGGAATACCAGCTGTGTAATCCAACATAAGAACGTCATTGAAACCAATGAAGGCAATGAATAAACCAATACCGCCTCCGATCGCGTGCTGTAATGACTTCGGAATCGATTTAACGATGTGTTTACGAATGCGAGTAACAGTAATCAAGACATTGATGGCCCCACAAACAAAAACCATACCCAAGGCTTCAATAGGCGAGAAACCGAAATACATAACGACAGTAAAAGTAAAGAATGCATTGAGGCCCATCCCCGGCGCCAAAGCGTAAGGCACATTGGCGAACAATCCCATAACTAAGGTCCCGATTGCTGATGCAAAGACGGTTGCCAAGAAGACTGCCCCTTTATCCAAACCAGTCATTGACAGAATATTCGGGTTGACAATAAGAATGTACGCCATCGTAAAGAAGGTTGTAAAACCGGCTACGATTTCGGTACGGACATTTGTCCCGTAATGCTTAAGCTTGAAAAACTTTTCCATTTCTTTCTCCT
>CAZLWH010000073.1:0-7849 GCA_964563265.1 uncultured Erysipelotrichaceae bacterium | reverse complement strand
TTTCTTAACGACAGGCATTGGATTAAGAGGCGCAGAGCGCTATCAGATCGATTCCTCGGTTTTAGGGACCCTGTATCACTATATCCTTGAGAAAGGGATCGCTGAAGCCAAGAAAAACTATGCGGAGAAAATGATCGGACATGAAGCGTCATATGTCGATCCTCTGTTTGATGATCTGAAGTCCTTGTATCCCAAACAAAGCCTTGAAATCGATCTGATGAGAGACAGAACGATGGCCATCATCAGCTTAAGTTTAGAGTTCCTTGCGGATCGTGAGAAGAATACGACATTTGCGCCTTATAAAGTAGAAGAAAATTTCAATCAGCCCATTGATTTAGGCCGAAAATTTAAACTGCATCTCAATGGTTTCATCGACCGGATCGATCGGACCCAAGACGGATTTGTGATCATTGACTATAAGAGCAAGACCAAAAATCTGAGTGAAGCCCAAGTCATGGTTGGTTTACAGTTACAATTGGCAACCTATTTATGGATGTGCGATCAGGCTTTGGATCTGGGGATGCCTTATGGGGCTTATTATTTCAGCTTTGGACAAAACAATACCTCCATGACGGAGTTTACCTATGATTTAACGCCTAAAACCGTAAGAAAGAATTTTGATCCTCAGCTTGCCTGGTTCAACGGACGCCGTTTCAACGGTTGGACAACGACCCCCATCATCAAGATACCCGATATGAGAAAGGTCAAGATCGATCAAACCGATCTGACCAAGATCGACCAAAATGCCAGCCATACGGTCAGCTGGAAACAAAAAGCCGACGGCAGTTATCAAACAGGACCATTGTATGATCCAAGACGGATCTATGATCATTTGGAAAACCTCTATGGAAATCTGATCGATGACCTCTCCGCGGCGAAGATCGAAAAAAGAAATTTACGTTCTTCCTGTCAGTACTGCGATTTCAAACATTTCTGTCAGTTCAAAGGTAAGGCTCAAAAACCGCCTAAAGTGAAAAAGGAAGACAGCATCCTGAGGGCTGAGCAATGACAACGACCATGAAACCGAATCCATATCTTAAAGCTAGGCAGATCCGTAATTCCAACGTCTTGGTCAGTGCATCTGCCGGTGCCGGCAAAACAACCAATCTGATCGAAAGACTGATGCTGAGGATCATTGAAGATAAAGTACCGGTAACCAGCATCATCGCCGTGACCTTTGCGAAAGATGCCGCAGCCGAACTTAAAGAAAAACTCGAAAAGAAGCTGACGGAAGCCTATGAGAAAACCAAGGATGAATTCCTGATCCAGCAGCTTAGTTTATTGCCTCAGGCTCAAATCACCACGATCCATTCCTTCTGTCTGGACATGGTCCAAAGCTATTCTTATGTCTTAGGCATTGATCCGGCCTGTACCGAAAACATCCTTGATGAAACGATGAAAGCGGAAATGATGGATCTGGCTTTTGCTGAAGCGATGTCACTTTACCCAATAGAGAAGAAAGCCGGGTTAGAACAGCTGCTGGCTCATTTCTCCCCCAGGCCCGAAAGTACAACAGAACTCAAGGACAGCGTATTTGCCTTGGCCGATAAACTGAAGACACTGAATCAACCTCAGGTTTGGATCGATCGATCCCTTAAACGTCTGGAGACACATTCCTATCAGGAACTTGATCCGCAACTGAAAAGCTGGTTTAAAGTCTATTACCGATGGAAAACAGACCATCTTTTAAGCATCGCTGAAAGCAATCTGAAACGGATGGCGGTGGAAACCGGATACGAAAGTCAGCTGACAGAGAAAAACAGAGTTAAGTTCGATGCGATCCAAGAGGGAACGGTTGATCTTATTCAGGCTCTAAAAGACATTCTGAAGGGGATGGATGAATTTGACTACACCAAATTCAGGCAGGATATGCTCGATTTGCCTAAAAACGGATTCAGTTCATTGCCTGAAGCCAAAGAATACAAAGACTATGACAAAGCCATGAAAACACTGGTCAGTGCTTATAAAGCTTTGATTGGTCAACTCTTTGATGAAACGGATTGGTTTGCGGATCATGAGGAACTCAAAGTTCGATCACACGCGCTGGTAGCACTGACCCAGCTTTATATGGATCGGTATCAGGCTCAGAAAGCCAAACAGAAAGTCATCGATTTTGATGACATGGAACATTTCGCCTTGGATATCCTGAAACATCCTTCGTTTGAGGTCGCCAAAGACTATCAGAAGAAATACAGCGATATCCTGGTCGATGAGTATCAGGATACCAACTATATCCAAGATGCCATCATCATGATGATTGCCAGAGAAGACAATGTCTTTCGGGTCGGGGATGTGAAACAATCCATCTATCGGTTCAGAAATGCGCAACCGGAGTTGATGGCGGGCAGGAAAACCGTTCAAGATGAACACAATGAGGTCCTGTATTACGATAAGAACTTCCGCTCATCACAGCCCATTGTTGATTTCAATAATCTTTTGTTCAGCCGTTTGATGAATCAGGATCATCTCAAAGCCAGTTATGATGATCTGGATTGGGTCGGTATCGGTAGAGATGGCCAGAAGCCTAAAAAGGATGACGGCGTTGAACTTCATTTACTGATCGATAATGAACCGCTTGAAGACGCCGAGGATGAGATTGAGGGTGAAGAGATTGTCAACGAAGAAGAGACTTCGTCTGATTTTGACCCTGAAGAAGGGACAGACAACGGTCTACAGGAAAAGATCATCGAACTTCATCCCGAGGATCTCAATGGTGCTGAAACCAAAGCCATCTATATAGCCAATCTGATTTTGGATCTGCGTAAGACCACCGATTTTAAGAAGTATTCGGACTATACGATCTTGGTCAGAACCAACGGAATCAAAGCCGTCCTTAAAGAAGTATTCGATCAGGCCAATATCCCCAACAGTATCAGTGTCAAGTCTGGTTTCTTCAGTTCTGATGCGGTCCAGGATGTTTTATTGGCGCTCAAATTCATCATCGATCCCCATGATTCAATCAATTTCATTGGCTTGTGTCTATCGGATTTCGTTCAGATGACCCAGGAGCATGTGGCGGCTTTAAAACTTCATAAGAAACGGGAACTGAATTTCTATGAAGCCTTGGAAACAGCGTACCCCAAGAAATATGAGATCCTGAGAAACTTCAGAGAACAGGTCACCGGTAAGAACCTGGTGGAGATCATCAGGGCGATTTATGCCTTCAATCATTACTATGATGACTACTGTACCAAACAACAACGTGCCAATCTTGATTTACTCTTTGAAAAAGCACAGACGTTCGCCAAAGCCAATCTGGCCCTTTCTGAGTTTTTGATCCTGATCAAAAACATCAAGGATGAGGAAAGCAATGAGGCGATTCCGTATACCAAGCGGGATGATGTGGTGAAGGTCATGACCATTCATCAATCCAAAGGGCTTCAGTTTCCGGTCGTCATCTATTGGTCCGCAGACAAAGCCTCAACCAAAGACAAAAACAATGAGCTCCTGCTGGATTCGGAGCTGGGATTCTCACTCAAGACCGTCAAGTTACCGAAACGGTGGGTCCGCAAGAGCCCATTAAGAGTCGCCATGGATATGAAAGCGATCCAAGATGACGTGGAAGAACAAGTCAGGCGCTTGTATGTTGCCTTGACCCGGGCTGAAAGAAAGATGATCATCATCGATAAGAAGCCAAACAAAGAATACCCATCACTCAATTACACCAGTATCCTCAATGCTTTAGGACCCACCAACTGGATCTTGTTGGCACTTAAACCCAATGAAGGGTATACCCATGTTGAAGTCAATGCACCTTTGACTTTGACCCAAATCAATCCTTGGCTGCCTCAGCCTCAGACCTTGTTGATCCAGCCCAAACCGATCACGTTGATCGAGTTCAAGACCCCGTCTTCCAAGCACACCAAATTCACGCACTTCAAGCTCAACTTCGATCAAAACATCGGGGCCAATCACGGAACACTCATCCATGAACTCTTTGAGAAATTGCCGCATACGGGTGTGACCGAAGCCATGGTGACTGCACTCCAAAGCGACATCACCCCAAAAGATCTGGAAGCGATCATGGCGTTCTATGAGAGTGAGATCGTCAAACGCTGTGCTACCGGAGAGATCAAGCACGAATTCCCGTTCTATGCCTTATTGGGACAAGAAGTCATCCATGGCTATATGGATATGGTGGCTTTTACGAAGGACGAGACGATCCTGATCGACTTCAAGACCGATCGGGTCGATGACGTCCGGATCTTGATGGAATTGTATACCGATCAGATGAAGGACTACATCAGAGTCCTAGAGAAGATGGACCCGTCTAAACCGGTCAAAGCCTATTTATATTCGTTGGCTTTAAAGACCTTTATCGAAATCCAATAAACAAGAAAGCGCTTAAGGCGCTTTCTTTACGGGGCTTGCTTGAGTACTTGGCCTAAGTCCAGTATAATGAGTCCAATATGGCAAAAGTTCACAACAGTGCTTCCGGTAAATCCGCATTATTGATGTCTGCCCTGATTTGGGGCATTTCTTTCGTTGCGGTCCAGGAAGCGCTCAATCGAGGCTGGACCCCGATGATCCTATTGGCCTTCAGAGGCCTTTTGGCCTCCTTGGCACTGAGCCTTTTTGCGTTTCGACGCCCGTTTTGGAGAAACAAGGGCTTGATCATCTATGGGCTTTTGGCTGGGGTGGTCCTGTTTATCGGTTTCGTCCTACAAACCTATGGCCAGATGTATTCGACCGTCTCCAACGCTTCCTTCATCACGGTTCAGTATGTGGTCTTTATTCCCTTACTGATGTATAAACGGCGCAAGATCACGACCAGTGTCTTTCTGGGTGTCGGGTTGGCAGTCTTAGGCAATGCCTTTTTGACCCTGCATGGTTCGTTAACGTTTCATATTGGGGATGTCTTACTCATCCTTTGCGCAGTCGTGTTTGCCTTTCATATCGTCGTTATCGAAAAGCTGGCCAAATACAATGATGTCATGGCGGCGACCTTGATCCAAGTGATGACTGTCAGTGTCTTGGGCTTTGGGATCTCGCTGTTTACCCAACCGGTGATCCCTACCGAAGGCTGGATCTATGTCTTGTATGCGGGCTTGTTTGCGAGCTGATTGGCCTTTATCCTTCAGATCTATGGGCAAAAACATGTGGACTCTACGGTCTCCGGACTTCTGTTGGCCTTTGAAGCGCTCTTTGGGGCACTGGGGGCAGTCCTGATTTTAAGGGAGCCTTTGAATCAAAGTACGCTGATTGGGGGCTTTTTGATGATGAGTGCTGTATTTATGGTTGAATTGGGCCCTAAGTTAGGAGTAAGATTAAAAAGAGGTAACTATGACTGAACTGACTTTTTTAACTGAGATCAACGATGAAAGAAAAGGCAATCATGCTTGTGCTTTCAACGGGTTTCTCGAAGACTACCTGGAAACCATTGAAGAAAGTCCATTACGCGAATCCCTGAAGGTTTTGGAAGCGTTGAATCCTGATTTCAGGATCATGGCCGGGTATCATTTCGATATCCAAGCCGATGCGGTTTCCAATCAGATCATCCGCTACAAGGACATCACCAAGCTTCCGGCGCATCCGTTTGTCTTACCGTTGTTTGTCTACGGCAATGACGCCAGCGAAGAAGCCATCGGCTTTATCCTGAGCACCCCGGAAGAAAACAGTTTTACCGTGCTCAAAGGATTGTATTATGCGGTCACAGAAAACAAGGCGCTTTTAGAATCCTTACGCAACAACATCGTCGTTACCCATCTCAATGAGGACGGAATCAAGATCCTGATTCAGCTCTATAAAAACGAAATCAAATGCGGGGCAGCCCAACGCATGATCGATGCGATGCATTATGCGGATCTCAATGAACTCAAAGCCCTCATCAAGCTTGAATCCGAAGCTTTACAAGTCAAAATCAAAGAAGACTTCAAGGAACACAAGCATCGTGCTCCGTTGATCTATAAAGCAGTGACCTCTTGGTTCTTAATGAAGAAAGTCCTGTATGTCCAAACGATGATGAACCGTCATCTGTTGGATCGCGAATGCGGCGGCGATGTCAAGAAACAGAGACATCAAGCCAAGCTGAATGCGGACTCAGTGACCTTCATTGCCTACAGTGAACTCTGGAGACAAAGCTAAACAAAAAAAAGACTCGTGAGAGTCTTTTTAAGTGGATCATTGAAACAATTCAATCAGCCGGTTCAACAAGGAGTGTGGATTCGGCTTCATCGGTGCGATCGTGGGATACATCGTGATCATGCGGTAAACATAGACTCCAAGAAAGAGCACAAACGAAACGATCAGGATGTTTCTTGTGATGTTAGATACTTTGCCGGTAACAATCGAAACAGAAATCAGAGCAATATCAATATAAGCCAAGATAAGCAGCGGATGCATCTGAAACGCTTTGTTGAAATCTAAACTAAGTAAAGCAAAAGACGCACGGGTCAATCCGCAACCCGGACAAGGAATCCCAATGATGGCTTCAACCAGACAGTTCGTGTCGGTCAGCAAATACAAAAGCGCCAGTAATGAGATAAAAACCAATGAGAATCTAAACCACCTCAGCTTAGAGACCCGATAAGTACATAAAGATGGCAGCATTGACATCATTAGGTAGTTGGAATTGTTTGAAGATACCGATCGCGGCGGTGATCCAAGTAATACCGAACAAGCAGAACATACCAATAACTCCGGCAACGATCTTATCATTCCAGTACTGATTGGATGAGAAGACATTGACTTGGTTGCCTTTGACTGAAAGATTAAGAGTAAGTTGTTCGCCTAAGCCGGTAATCATATGGATGCCACCGATATTTTTTTGAAGTGTGACTTGTACTGCATTTCCGACATTGTTGACAATAACCATATACCCTTGTGATTGAAAGCGCTGCTGAATAAATGTGACTAAATTTTCTAAAACAAAACTTTCAGGAATCTGATAAGACTGGATCATATTTGACATTATTTTTCCCTCCATTTATTGGTGTCAAAACAAAACTATCATATCCGTCGATTAGAGTCAATAATACTTGGGTAATTCGATAAAATAAGCCGTGGAATTAAATCCAAACTCCAAATTTATTGAAACAATTGAATAAAACCGCAATTCAATCACAAGAAATGATGTTCCCGTTTTTACGTTGTCCGGGTGTCCTCAAACACTAAAATGGATAAAGAAAAGACAGAGAGGTCTCTGTCTAGAAGGTTTGGATGGACTCAAGGGAAACTTCGAAATTATGCTCACTCTCAGACAACATAAATTCAATAATGTCTCTTAAGACAAAGGAATTGATTGGGGCATGGACCAGAAGTTCGTGCCTTCCTCCGGAGATGATGATGACTTTAACACCATGGATCATTTGTTTGATGATCGATTGGACGGACTTCAAGGGAATCAATTCATCTTCTGTACCCAGATAGATCTTGGTTGGACATTGGATGGTTTTTGTATGGTTTCTCATTTTGATCATCATAATCAGAAAGTTGAAATAATACAAAGGGTTCCAGATGATGTGTTCTCTGATCATGGAGAAGACTTCATTCGGTTCATGCGATTTATGCGGTTTAATCAGCATTTTCCAAACCCGCGCAAAGACATGAAGTCCTAGAATATAAAAGGCAGGCGCCAGTAGGATCATTTTATGGACTTTAAACTTCGTTGAAAGATAGACCGCGATCAGTGCTCCCATAGAGTATCCGATCAAGGTCACCTGTGTATCTTCATCAATGGTTTGAGCGATGACGAGTTCTGCTTCATCGACCCATTCTTTCCAACTCGGGATTTTCTTGGTTCGATTGAAGAGTTCTACATTCATGACAAGATCCTGGCATAGTTCAAGCTTTGGGACCAACTCATCGAAATAACCGGTTCCTTTTTGACCCAAACCATTATTATAGTGAG
>CAZLWH010000072.1:713-7946 GCA_964563265.1 uncultured Erysipelotrichaceae bacterium | reverse complement strand
ATGCAGCCGAATTGATGAAATTCCGTGCATTGTTTTCGATTATGTCCGTGATCATCACGAAAGAGGATCATCAGGTCTTGTATGAAAGTGATGCGTACATCGCTAACTTTACCAAATTCGGTAAAGATACGGTTGCCCGGGTCATTGGCAATCGTTTTGGTCATGTTAAGAAAATGAATTTTGATTTCTCGTTGGTGTATGAAGGGATCCGTATTGATTATAAGGTAGAAATCAAGGATGTACTTTTCGATGAAAGAGAAGCCTATTTGGCGATCATACAGGAACAGGCCCAATATTCTGCCTCCCCCAGTACCGATGAAAAGATCACCCAAATCAGTAAAGCTTTACTGAAGATCGTCAGTGCCGTCGATATCGGTGATGACATCAGTAAGACCTTGGATCTGATCTTGGCAGAGTCGATCAAGGGCTTTGAATATGGTCATTTGGGAACCGTCTTCATTGTTCAGGATGATGTCTTCAAAAACATCTCAAGCATCGGTTTTGCGGATGAGATCAAGGACTTTAAACTCTCGATTACGGAGACTTTCCTCTATAATGCTACCCAAGGCAAAATGGACAGGATCGCCATCATCAATGACATCAAAGAAAACTATGACATCAAACCGGTCAGAACCATCACCGGTGAGATCTTTGATACCAACTCCGCTTTGGTTGCCCCGATCTTTTATAAAGGGGCTTTATACGGAATGATGAGCATAGACTCCGCCAAGAAAAATGCCTTTAGCCAAGACGATCTGGCCGTCATGACCTTCATCAGAGACAATGTCCAAGTCTTGATTTCGAATCAATTGACTTTTTTAGAGAGAACCAACCAAGCCCTTACCGACAATATGACGGGTCTCTATAACCGTCATTTCCTGATTGAGCATTTCAACAGTATCTTAGAAAGAGCCAAACGATACAACGAGACTTTCTGTGTCTTGGTCTTTGATTTGGATGATCTCAAAGTCATCAATGACCGCTATGGTCATCTGGTCGGTGACCATCTGATCAAGGCTTTCGCCAAGACCCTGTATAACCATACCCGCCGCAGTGACATCCTGGCTCGTTTTGGCGGCGATGAATTCGTTGCGGTCATCCTGACCGACAAAGAAGATGAGATCCATAAACGGATCAAACACTTCGACCGTCATCTGAACTATACCGTCGATGGGGTTACCTTGGTCGATACGAATTATGATTTCAGTTACGGACTGGCTGTTTATCCCAAAGATGGCAGTAATTATGCGGAACTGATCAATAAGGCTGATGCACGGATGTATAAGATTAAAACAGAAAAGAAAGAAAAGAAGGAATGACGATAGGGTCACTCCTTTTTTAATCATGAAATCCGAGAATACTTCAGTCAAATAATCCGTTTTACGATGCGCATGGAGATCCCAAACGCATCGTCGATGATCTTATACTCCTCTTCTATGATGCGTCAATCAGATCCATGGGTATTGATAAACTCGTGGATTTTTCTTTGGTTTCGTTTTTACCATAAAAGGATCAAGAAATGACTTGTAAAGCATAGGGGAGAGACTACAATAAAGAGTGTGATTATTGAAGATATGAAAGAGGCAGTATGACAAGATTCAGCAGTATTACCATAACATCCAGTTTTCCGGCCCTCAAGCACCGTAATTTCAGACTCTTTTGGATCGGGCAGTGTTTTTCACTGATCGGGACCTGGATGCAGAATATCGGTCAATCCTGGCTGGTCTGGGAACTGACCCATTCCGCCATGAAACTCAGCATCATCACGATGGTCCAGTTTTTACCAATGATGCTTTTATCGATTCCTTTTGGAACTCTGATCGACAAGTTCCCTAAGAAAAAGATGCTGATCTTTACCCAAAGCGCCATGATGATCTTGGCGCTTGTATTGGCCTCCTTGACCTACTTCAAAGTTGTAGAGTACTGGCATCTGATTGTCTTGGGTATCCTCTTGGGCTTTGTCAATACCTTGGATATGCCGACAAGACAGGCGTATATGTCTGAAATCGTAGAAAAGAAAGATCTGATGAATGCGGTGGCTTTAAACTCTAGCATCTATAATCTGGCGCGAATCATTGGTCCTGGGATTGCCGGGATCATGATCGGGGCCTTTGGGATCGCCATCTGTTTCTATCTCAACGCCTTGAGTTTCTTGGCGGTGATCGCCGGGATCTTGATGATCAATGCGCCGGTCGTGGCTTTGGTCCGTCGCGGCAAGCGTCTTTTCACAGGCTCCTATACCCAATCTGTAGAAGGCTTGGTCTATATCTTTCGTAAACGCACCTTATTGATGCCGTTACTGTTACTGGCCTTTGTTACGATCTTCCTCATGAACTTCAACAACATCATCCCGGTCTTTGCGGCCAATGAACTCCAACTGGATGCTTCCGGTTACGGGCTGTTGATGACGATCATGGGCATCGGTTCTTTTACCGGCGCAATGACCGTAGCCATGAAACATAAAGCCGGTCCCAAGACTTCCTATCAATTGGCCAGTGCCATTGGGACCTCATTCTTCATGATCCTTTTGGGATTGACAAAAATCATCCCGCTGATCTGGATCCTGCTTGTGATCATCGGTTTCAGTTCAACGGTATTTGTCGCGATGATCAATTCTGCCCTGCAGCTCAATTCAGAAGATCACATGCGCGGAAGGGTCATGAGTATCTATTCGATGGTCTTTGTCGGATTCATTCCTTTTGGTTCATTGTATTCCGGTTATTTGATGGAACTCTTTGGGGCATCAGGCTGTATGGTCATCAGCGGGATCATTGGAACGGTGGCTTCCTTATCTGTCATCCTGCTACGAAACAAGACTCAAACTGACCTAAAAGCCGCCCAATAAGCGAAACATACCATATTCTTAAATTATAGTGTACAATATAACCCTATCAGGAGAAAACCATGGCTGATCAAAAACGAGAAATCTGGGTCCACCGCATATCCCACCACTATACTGTCGCTAAACCTTTACTGGATAACCAAGGCGTTTTAACGATCGGCTATGCTGATCTCAATGACCCCCGTTCCGACTTTTTAAAGAAGAACCAATTCAAGGACTTCTCCAGTTTCAATGCCTTCATCAAAACCACGAAACATTATAATGCGAGCCGTTTTTCGTTTCACCGGTTCTTAGCGTTGTTCAAGCCCGGCGATCTGATTGTCGTGCCGGATCTGGAAGCCTTCTCGATCTATGAAGTCGTCGAGAAAGCCAATACGATCCGAGGCTGTGCTATTGAACCCTTTACGGCCCTCAACGGACAAGAAGTCACCATCGGTAAAACCGATCGTAACCTCTATACCAACGAAGGAACGAAGTTGGTTGATCTGGGTTTCGGCGTCAAGGTCAAACCTGTCAGTGTCACCGCATTGACTGGCAGAACCAGAGATTGTATCGATCTTCCTGTCAGTGATTTCGCCGATGAACTGTTGGCTGCAGCATTGAAGATCAAAAGCATCAACGGAGACATCACTCACTTAACCAAGAGCGTTGAAAACGCAATTCGAATCTATAAAAACTAAAAGGACTTCTGGTCCTTTTCTTTAGGAATCACCCATATATTGCGTATAATGTATTGACAATGTAAATACATAATAGGTATTATTGGTGTATTGGAGGACCCATGAGTAAAAATAAAAACGCAACACTTCAAATCAGAGTCAGATCTGATTTGAAACAATCGGTAGAAAGCATTCTCAACGAGTTGGGACTGACACCGTCACAAGCGGTAACCTTGTTTTTTAATCAGATCGTAATAAAAAAAGAAATTCCGTTTAAAATCAGTCTTCATGAACCCAATGAACAATTATTAGCATCCATGAAGGAAATCGATGAGATGATTGCGAATAATGATGTTAGCAGGGCTATGACAAAGGAAGAACTTTACAAAGAACTCGGTTTGAAGTAGCCCAACTCGAGGGCAGATGAGGACAATCATTTCTAAGAATTTTAGAAGAAGCTATGAAAAATGTGTTGGTAGAGGGTATAAAATGGACCAGTTACAAACAGTCATTGATATTCTTGCGGAAGGTAAGGGATTAGATCGTCGTTATAAGCCTCATTCACTTAAAGGTAAGTATCAAGGTTATTGGGAGTGTCACATCGAACCAGACTGGATATTGGTTTATAGAATCGCAAAGGACCTTTTATATCTCACTGATACTGGGACTCATTCTGATCTATTCAAATAAAAAGGCTTTCGCCTTTTTGTTTATACTCTTTCAACCAAACCCTGAATGAAGTCATCATAGGTCGTGCATTCCAAGCCCTTTTTCATCGCATCCGGTTCAGTGTGAATCATAGACAGATTTTTAAACACTTCGCCAAATAGGTTGCGGTAATTACTCAACAAGGTCAACTCAGATCTGGATCACACAGACCATAAAAATATCCGAGATTTATTGTTTACAGGCATAAGTTTTGACCTCATGATTACGAGTAGTATAGTAAGGCCATAGGCAAGCCTTAAGGAGGCGACGATGACCAACACAGAAAAACCCCGATTCGCAAAATCGATCCTGGTCGATTTGGTGCTCATGTGCGGAAGGGTAGAAGACAAGACCCTTAGACATGAGATCCAATCCATCAGTAAACAGATCCGTTTCAGTGAGCCCGTCATTTATCCCGGCCATGAAGATCTGGATCAGAAAATCAGGATGGCCCACGAGAAACTCATCAATCTGATCGATTTCGATGAGACCGATCAAGCTGTTCAGCAAGCCAAAACATTAAAAGAATTGTTTACTCAGCGCGATGAACTTGTCGCTCAAACACAAAAATAAAAAAAGTTCCGTTCAGGAACTTTTTGTTTGGTTATTTTGAAAGATAATCGAAGGCTTCCGGTCTGGCCAGAAAGTGTGAATACAACGGAAGATTAAGCACGGGATTGGTCCAAGGCAGGGAATCTATATCCACGAATTTGATTTCCAGGGCATCAAGGTCATAGTTTTTATTGAAAACGAAACTGAGCTGATCCTTGTCATCTTTCATTCCGAAGAACGGGGCTCCGTTTTTAACTTTTAAAGGACCGTAATCATTGGAGGAATGGGTCGTGATCAGATCCCCGAAGATGAATGGAACATTACCGGTATTCATCGACAGATGGAAGTAATCACCGGGAATCAGGAAACGATCGCCTGGTTTGACTTTCATCAAGACGGTTTCCAGTTTCCCATCGACTTCTCTGAACATCTGGAAGTAGCCTTCCCCATGCAGGATCTCATACACTTCAACGTGTCTGGTCTTATGGATTGGACGGATCGAATGGATATGACCGTGGGCTTTTAAGACTTCGCCGTTGATCAGCATCGGAGGTAAAATGGTCAGTTCATATTTTACTTCAGCCTTCTCAAAGAAATCTTTGTGTGCGGCCCTGGTGATTCCGTTATACATATAGTAAAGATCCAGATCATCCGCAAATCCATCCGAATTCGGGAAGAGGTTACGCATATCGGACATCTTGCGGGTAAACACATCCTGGATGGTCGTATCATCGCTGACGAAGAGTTGGTTTGTTTCATCATCAAATACGGTATAAAGGGAAGAGTAAGCACTGAAGTCGATTTTCATAACGTCATCCTCCGTTTTCAGTGTACACTACCCATCATGCTTATGTCTACAAATAAATAGACAAAAGGAAATATATCTGGAAATTGTATAGACAATAATAAGCGCTCATGATAAGATGACTTTGGAAAATGAGGGCCAACATCATGAGAAAAATCAACTATGACAAAAATCCGAGTACAGTCATCCAAGGTTACGATCAGGAGATCAAACGCGGCTATGCGCAGATCGCTGAAACATTAGGCAAACAGTTCAAAGCCGGTAAGACCGTGGTCACGGTCGATTGTTCAGACGGCGTCTTGGTCGATGAGATCGTCGATGGATTGAAACCATTAAAATTCGATCTGATCGTTAAGAGTTCCTCAATCTTCATCTCTCCTGAAGCGATGAATGAGAAAGTATACCGTTACTTAACGGACGATCGCGTCTTTGCGATTGCCTATACCGGAAAATGGCTTGATTTCGTGGATCCAAAGGCTCTAGATACAACCCGCAAGATCGTAAGCGATGCTCAAGGCAAGATCCTGGTCATCGGGGTCGGGGCCGGATACATCCACCCAGGCGATATCCAAGTCTTGGCCGACATGACCGTTTGGGAACTTCAGATGCGTTACCGCAAAGACGGGATCCCCAACTTCAACGCGACCAATGCGCATGAAGAAATGGGCAAGAAATTCAAACGCGGTTACTTCCTGGATTGGAGACTGGCCAATCAGCGCAAGTACGAAGTCCTCAAGACCTTCCATTACTATCTGGATACCGTCGTTAAAAACGATCCTAGAATGATTACCCGTGAAGCCTTTAATCAGGGATTGATGCAGATGATGAATCAACCGTTTAGAACCGTACCTTTCTTTGATGAAGGCTTATGGGGCGGACACTGGATGGAAAAAGTCTTAGGGGTCGATGATCCTGATCTGAAGAATACCGCATGGGGTTATAATTGCCTTTTCCCGGAAAATGAAGTCAACCTGACGTTTGGGAAGACCACGATCAATGTCCCAGGGTATACCCTGTGTCAGAAATACGCCAAACAACTCATCGGCGAAAAGGGCTATGCCCGTTTCGGTGCCGATTATCCGATCCGTTTCGACTTCCTGGACACCATGGGCGGCGGTTATCTTTCTCTGCAAGTCCATCCGGATACCAAATATTATCAAGAAAACTTCGGGATGCCGTTTACTCAGGATGAAAGCTATTACTTCCTGGATTGCGAACCCAAGGATACCTATATGTATCTTGGTTTAACGGATTCCTGTAACCGTGAAGACATGGAACGGGATCTGAAACTGGCCAACGACGGCAAGATCGTCTTCCCGGCAGAAAAATATTCCAACAAGATCGCTGTCAAAAAACATGAACATTATCATATTCCTGCAGGAACGGTCCATTGTTCAGGATCGAACACGATGGTCCTGGAAATCAGTACCTCACCCTGTATCTTTACCTTCAAGCTGTGGGATTGGGGAAGAGTCGGCATGGATGGCATGCCTCGCCCCATCAACATCGAGCGCGGGATGGAAGTCATCCAATGGGACAAACATGAAGCCTGGATGAATGAATTCTGTGCCTTCACACCGGTTCCGCTTTCCAGCGGAGAAGGTTGGAGAGAAGAAAGAACCGGCATGGCCGATACCCAGTTCATCGAGACCCGCCGTTATTGGATG
>CAZLWH010000072.1:0-703 GCA_964563265.1 uncultured Erysipelotrichaceae bacterium | reverse complement strand
GGATGTCCGTCAAGACCCTTCATAACACCAACCATGAGACTCAAGTCCTCAATCTGATCGAAGGGGAAGAAGCGCTCATCGAAAGCCCAACCAACCAGTTTGCGCCTTATGTCATCCATTTTGCAGAATCCATCGTTATCCCAGCTTTGATCGGTTCTTATACCGTGACGCCTCACGGTGTCAGTGAAGGCAAAGAAATCGGTCTCATCAAAGCGTATGTCCGATACTGACAAAATCTTTAAGATCTTGCCTTTGCCTCAACAGCGTTTATGGGGAACTGAGCGTCTATCGACTCAGTTTAGGCCCAAACCCGTTGGGGATCCGTATGGCGAAATCTTTCTGTGTTCCGCCATGACTGACGCAGACTGCCAGATTGACGGCATGACGATGACTCAGTTCTATCAGAAGCATCAACAAACCTATTTTGGTATCAAAAATACCTTGTTTCCCCTAAGGGTCAACCTGATCGACACGGCAGCGGCCTTATCGATCCAGGTCCATCCCGACAAGCGCTCAACCGCAGCCTTGGGTTATCCTCAAGGTGTCCATGAATTCTGGCTTATCTTAGACAGTGAACAGGATTCCTCCATCGAATGGGGCCATAATGCGCCTGATCAGGCAACTTTGAAAGCCGCCATCGACAACGGAACCCTGTCCGCCCATCTCATCAACAAGTCCGTGAAAACCAACGAATTCTTTTATT
>CAZLWH010000071.1:0-8072 GCA_964563265.1 uncultured Erysipelotrichaceae bacterium | reverse complement strand
AGCTTCACAGGCCTCTCTCATTTTCATGATGATCGTAGATCCGGAAAGGGGATCTGGGGTATAACAGCGAGGAACACGATGCCCCCCAAAGATATCGACCCGAGGCATATAAGGGACATGGAGGACTTCCTTTGACCACAGATAGGCTTCCAAAGCATGATCGCAGACCGTTTTGGTGATGATCGGATCATTAAGACCTTCTCCTGAAACCATCATGTCTTCAAACATCATTTCAGCTGTGTCTTGGATGCCTAAAAGCTCTTGTTCGGGGGTGCCGGGGGCTGCGATCCCGCCGTCACTGATGATCGAATTGCCTCCGATCGCTTTCATTTTTTCTAAAACAATGACGTGACCGCCGTTCATTTTGCATTCTATTGCGGCTGCCAATCCAGCAAAACCTGACCCGATAACGATGACGTCGCTTCTATTTGGCAATCTCTGTTCTGAATTGATGATCTTCATAAGGAACCCTTTTTTTCTTGATTCAATTCTATCATGCTGAAAGAGTTTGCTTTCAAAAGGATGTCGATAGATCTATTTTAGGTATAGAATTGAGTTAATCCATGGGTCTTCCTTTCTAATCAGAATGAAACAGTTGTTATAAGTAAGAAAATTAGCACAATCTTATGTTTTATGATTATAATAAAGACATAAAAAGCTATATTTATTGGATGGATTGAACTGCATGAAGCAGAGTTCAGAGGTGAATAATGGAATCCAAGACCAGGATCAAACATGATGAAATCAAAGAATATCTACTCAACAAGATCAATAATAAAGAGATCCTGCCTTTTGAAGCCATTGAGTCTGAAAATGAGCTGACCAAACGCTTCAATGTTTCCAGAATGACGACACGCAAAGTTTTGGATGAACTGGTCATCATGGGCATCCTGCATCGTGAACACGGAAGGGGAACCTTCGTCTCAGATCGACCGAAATTCAAGGATCTCCAACGCTTTTCCTGCTTTACTGAAGAAGCGGAAAGCAAGGGTCTCAAAGTCACCACCAAGGTCGTCAATTTCTATAGTGATGTCGCAACCCCGCTGGTGGCCTCCAAACTGGGCATTTCGACCAGTAAAAAGATCTGGTATACCCAGCGCATCAGAATTGTCGATAAGAAACCCTACGCTTATCAGGATTCAGCCTTTCTCGTTTCTGTCTTTGGAGACTGTACGAAAGAAATCCTTGAAGGTTCTATTTATTATCACCTTGAACACGATCAAGGTTTGGTTTTCAGTTTTGCGGATCAGGTCATCGAAGCCTGTCTGGCGGATCAAAAACTGGCTGATTTACTCGAGATTTCGGTTGGGGATCCATTGTTGAAAATCACCTTGGTCTCACACCTGAAAGACGGAAAAGCGTTTGAATACGGATCCACCTATTACCGATCAGACCGCTTCCAGATGACGCAATCATCTTATCGTCCTCAAAGATAACAACACATGTTGTTATCTTTTTTGTTGATTATCACGCCAGTTCTCGGTAAAATACTTGTATATATAAGATAGCGTTTGATAAGTATCACTCCGGATGATACACTATAAAAAGTTGAATAAAATTACAAAGCGGCGTGACCAGCGCTAACGATGACCGGGACGATCATGGGTCACAAAGAATAAACCAACCAGTTCATATCATTGCGTCAAAGGGGTAACACATGAAAGTAAAAATCAGACCGTTTGGTATCCTAAGTCTTATAAAAATCGTGCTCACGATTCTTATTCTTTTGTTTGTAGCCGGCGTATTCGGTTATGGGTTCATTCAGAGAAATTATCTTCTTTGTGTATTCATCATCGTAGTATGGCCGTTGTATCGGATCCTGATCCGCATTTACGGAAAAACGATCGAAGTCGTTGATGGGAAGATTGTGTTCAATATCGATCATGAACCGACCAAATTTTTTGATCAGCCCAAAACCATCACGGAAGAATTTGATCTCTCCAAACTGAAATTCTATGGGGTGTTTTCAGGAATGTATGTTTTGGACGCGGTCAAAGCGCCTCGCGGAAAAAGCAATCAAGGTGAAGTCGATCAACTGCGTGTCAAAGAGGGAGTCATCAAGCTGCCGGTAGGGACTTTAACCACGGGCAATCCAATGGCTTTCGTCTTTACGGATGAAAGTTATGTTCTCGATGACTATCTGTTTTCGGATATCCAGAAAGCTGCCTTGTTTCGCGCAATCGAGGAACAGACCAAAATCAAACCGTCGGGTTCAATCAATTCTGCGGAGATCGGTCAGTCGAATTCTGCATCGCTGGTCCAATCCGGCATGATGATCCTGGCCTTGACCATTGGTCTGGCCATCGCGTTCTCTTTACCGGTTTTGCAAGGCATGATCACCGGTACTTCCGTCCGCTTCTTTACCTTTGATTATCTACAAACCGCCTATGTGTTTATGTTTGTCGTAGCTGTTATCTCATTCGTCGTTAAAATGTATGCGCGCAACTCCGAGAAGAAGGATTATAACTTTGGGGAGACGCTGGGATTCATTACCTTGGTCCTGTGCGTGCTGTTCTTGTCTATTTCCGCTGTTGTCTTTGTCTTATCACTGTTCATCTAACTAAAAAGGAGAAAACTGATCGGGGAAATGATCAGCCGTGTAACCATGGAAAACTATCTGGTTAAATATGGAATCGTTTTAGGTCGCCGTTATACTCAGAAACAAAAGAAGAAATTTCTGATTGCCATCGGACAAGAATTCACAGACCTTGGTTATCCGATTAAATACGCCAATGATGAGAAAAAAGGATCCAATCATTCCATCGATCTTTTCATCGGTCATCTGGGTGATGCCGATACGATCCTGTGCACCCATCATGACACCGGATCACACATCCTTTGGCCCAATTACCGATATTATCCTCTCTATGGTCAGAAGACTTTAAAGAATTTCAGGAATGTCACTCTGATTCCGGTCATCGTTTCTACCGTAGTTATGGCCGTCCTGATCTATTTGTCGATGTATATGTTGCCCCTGACCGGTAATGCCAAAATGATTTTTCTGGCTGTCAGCGTCTTTCTGGGCTTGTTGGGTATCAGTTATCTGTCGACCGGATTCGGTAATAAATACAATCTCAATAAAAATACCGCCTCGATCTTGTCTTTACTGGAAGTAGCGAAAAATCTCAATGAGGCCGATCGCAAGAGAATCGCCTTTGTGCTTTTGGATCATGGTACCAGTGATAATATGGGTGCACAAATGATCAAACAAGCCTTACCGACGACGATGGACAAACGGCTGTTTGTATATCTGGACTGTATCGGTCGAGGAGAAAACATCGTCATTGGGCATAAAGCCAACTTAGCCATCAACGCTCATCGTTTAGAAGCGAATTATACCGGCAAGAAAAACATCAGTATTCTGGAATGTGACGCGAAGAGATCCATTTTCACACCAACCCATTTCTTTGCGAAGGCCATCACAGTTACCTGTGGTGAGTATGATGAACACCATGAACTGTTTGTGGACCGCATCAATAACTCAAAAGACAACTTCGTCGATCCTGCCAATATCACTGATATCGCAGAGATGATCGTCAGAACTTATTCTAAGCAGAAGTAACCCCATCGAAATCGATGACAGGAGGAATCTATGGCAAGAATGACAAGAGATCTACGCAGAATCGGTATATATCCGTATCACAAAAGTTCTTCTGTGTATTATGATAAACGGACCAAGGTATTCTATACGGTACCCAATGAAGAGATCAATAAATTTGAGCTGTTCAGCAATCGTTATGTCATGGGCATCATTGTTGGCGTCTTCGTCTTTTATCTGGTCAAACTGGATCCAATTTACTGTGTCCTCTTGGCTGTCGCAACGATAATCGGCTTGGAAGTCTATTTCCGCTTGATATTACTTAAAAAATACGATGTCGTAAAAAAACCCGAAATCGGTGAGCTCTATGATCGTAAGAAAGAATTGAAAAGACAGATCCCCAGAATCCTGTTGGTCAAATCACTGGCGTATTTTATTGGTTCCATCGCGATCTTTGTCTATTTATACTTTTATACATATCCAATCGAACAGGAAATCGCCATTGCTGTTTTGGCCTTGTATGCGATCTACAACGGATTTATTAATATATCGGTCTATTTGAGCAGAAAAAAAGTAACAAAATAATCAGAATCTAAGATTGTTTTTAATCACAATGAAAGGCTGGATCGAAGAATGATGTCAAAAATCGGTTATGCGTTTGAGAATATTAATTGTGAAATGGGAACACAGCTTGCGGGTTTTAACGCGCCAAGACCGTGTAATGGGATTCACCGCAATCTTTATGCAAGACTGCTGCTGATCCGTAATAAGACGGATTATTGTTTCATTCAGATGGATACCCTGTGTATCGACGATGATTTCTTCGATTTGATTGCTCAGCGATTGGCCAAATATGGAGTTGAAAGAGCCAACATCATCGCCAGCGCGACCCATACCCATTCCGGACCGATCGGATTGAAGAATACTGAGACCGGGATCTTCAAAGGTCTCAACGGATTGTTTGGGACTTATGATGCCATACTGGCTTTGCAGTGTGTCAATGTGATTGAAGAACTCTATCAGAAAGCATCCTCATCACTGGAAGCGTTCAAACTTCGGTCTGGTTCTTCCACGATTGACGGTGTCGGTTCAGAACGTCATGATGCGGCTTTACCTTCAGACAATCGTTTGTTTGTAATGGAATTTCTGACTGAGTCAAACAAGAAGATCCTTTACTATAACTATGCTTGTCATCCCACGGTTCTCAACGGTTCCAGTCTTTTGATCAGTTCTGATCTGCCCAGCGGTGTCATCGATGCCTATGGGGATGCTTATGACATGATCATGTTCATCAACGGTAGCTGCGGAGACATCAGTACCCGTTTCACTCGTAAAGAATCGACCCCTCATCAAATTACTGTTTTTGGCCAGATCATCAAAGAAGCCATAGATAAAGCAATCAGTGAACAAACGTACACCAACCTTAAGAACCTGGAATTCAAAGCCTTTGAAGTGAAACTCAAAGTCAAACATTTTGGTTCAGTTGAGGAAGCGGAAGCAACGCTGAACGCAGCACTGGCCAAACATGAAGAAGGCGTCCGTAATCAGCTGTCTAAGAATGAACTGAGATTGTTGTTTTCAGTGGTCGAAGGGGCGACAACCAATGTCGCATTCTGCCGCAATTTCGGTTCAGTCAAAGAAGTTGCATTGCATCTGACCGCGATCACGATCAACGAACTTAAGTTCGTGACTGTTCCCGCGGAGCTGTTCTCATCACTCAGCAATCCTTTAAGAGAAAAATATGGTTTGGTCTTCATTGGCTACACCAACGGATACTTTTTGTACATCATTGATCAGCCCGCTTTTGACAAAGGGTACTATGAGGCTTTCAGTACGATCTTCGCTCCGGGGCAGGGTGAATTCTTGATGAATGCCATTGAAAAAGAGATGTTTTTAGGCAATTCCTGAAAAGTTTACATGAAGATTTGGTGAACATTTTCGGCGATTTACAATTATGGAATAATTCCGTCTAATTATGGTAATCAAATGTGATTTTGCTGTTGACAGGGCTTACATCCTGATATAAAATAGGATTAACATGTATATATAAGTGCATGTATATATAAGTTGAAAAGAGGCTGGCTAGTATGAAAAACAAGAAGTATGCATTAAGGAAAATCACCAACGAGATCCTGGTCTCCTGCCAAGCTTACGACGACAATCCGCATGCTACCGTTGAGGCCATGGTCACCATGGCATTGGCAGGGAAGATGGGCGGTTGTGTCGGTTTTAGAGCCAATTCACCTGAATATGTCAGGGCAATCCGTAAAGCGGTCGGTGAGGACTACATCATCATCGGCATCTGGAAACAGCACATTCCAGGCAACGATGTTTATATCACAACCAATATGGATGCGGTAAGACAGTTGGTTGAGTCAGGCAGCGACATCCTTGCGCTGGACTGTACCAATCGACTCAATGTTTACGGTCACAAAGGCGTTGAACTGATTCCTCAGATCAAAGCAGAGTTCCCACACATTGGTATTATGGCTGACTGTTCCAACATCGAAGAAGCCAAGGCGGCGAAAGAAGCCGGGGCGGATATCGTGGCCTCTACCATGTCGGGTTATACGGAATACACCAAAGAAAGATATGAACTCGGAGTCGATCTTGAATTGATCACTGCGATGGATAAACTAAAGGATGTTCACGTCTTGGCCGAAGGCCGGATTTGGACACGTGAGGATTGCATTGCCGCCTTCAAAGCGGGTGCGAAGACGTGCGTCATCGGGACCGCCATTACCAATCCTTGGATGATCACACAGCGGTTTGTAGAAGCTAAAGAAGAATTCTTTAAGTAGGAGACAAATTCAGCAATGAATTTCTCATAACCATTTTTTAATTCTTGAAAAAAGGAGGGCTACAAAAAATGGAGAATTTGGGTTTAGCATTATTAGTTGGCGTAGTAGCTGGTATTATCGAATGGGACATCTACGGTGGTTTCCATACGATGATCAACCGTCCGCTAGCCGCCGGCACCATCATGGGTCTCGTATTAGGGGATCTTCCGAAGGGCTTGTTTATCGGCGCTTCATTGGAATTCGTTTATTTGGGCTCGATCTCGGTCGGCGCAGCGATTCCGCCGGATGCAGCAGCTGCAACCAGCATCGCTACAGCATTGGCCATCATCTCAAATATCGATAAAAATGTTGCGATCGCATTGGCCATCCCAGTTGCTTCGTTTGCACAAATGCTGCAAATGTTCATCTGGACCATTAACACTGGCTTAATGCACAGAGCTGACAAATCCGCTGTTGTCGGCGATATCGACGGCGCCTGCAAATGGCACTATGTCGGTATGGTATTCTTCTTCTTACAGGGCTTCTTGCCGGCCTTCTTGGCTGTCTTGTTTGGAGCTCCGTACGTTGCTGACCTGGTTTCTAATATGCCTGCATGGATTACTGGATGGTTAACCTTAGCCGGTAGCATGCTGCCTGCAGTCGGATTCGCCATGTTGTTCATCTTGATGAACAAGCCGAAACTGACTCCGTTCTTCATCATTGGTTACGTCTTGGCCGCTGCTTTCAAAGGAACATTGATTTCTACCGCGCTTATCGGTTTAGCTGCTGCTTTGATTTTCGTTAACAGCATGGATGATAGCAGTGCAAAACGCACAAGAAGAGTAAGGGAATAGGAGGACCGAACAATGTCACAAGTTAAAATTACAAAGTCTGATCTGCATTCCGCATATTGGCGTTCATTCTTCGACATGGCTTCGATCAACTACGAACGTTTCCAAACTTTAGGTTATTTATTCTCATTGCAGAAAGTTCTTAAAAAATTGTATGCTGACGACAAAGAAGGTTTGACAAGAGCATGTGTTCGTCACATGGAAATGTTCAACACGATGCCGTTATTCATCCCTTCAATCTTGGGAACAACGATTGCTATTGAAGAAAAAGTTGCCAACTCTGAAGAAGGCGAAGATACTGCTGAACTCGAAGAATCAATCAATAATATCAAAGTTGGTTTGATGGGTCCGTTTGCTGGTATCGGCGACTCCTTAGGTTGGGGTACTGTACGTCCTGTTTTGGCTTCAGTCGGTGCTGCTATGGCATTGGGTGGAAGCGTCTTGGGTCCAATCTTCTTCTTGGTTATGTGGAATCTGTTTAACTTCTCATTCCGTTACTTCACCTTGATCTACGGCTATAATAAAGGTACATCCATGATGAGAGACATCAAAACCTCCAACATCATTGAAAAGATCTCAACCGGAGCTTCAATTATTGGTTTAATGGTTTTGGGAGTTTTAGTTGCTTCATGGATCAACATTAAGACCGTTCTTGAACTCACAGTTGAAGGACCTGACGGCCCAGTTGTTACAAATATCCAAGCTGTTCTTGATGGTCTGATTCCGGGTCTTCTCGGCCTTGGTTTGACCATGTTATTAGTTGCTATGATGCGTAGAAAATGGACTACAACAAGATTGATCGTTCTCATCTTCGTTGCTTCTCTCATTCTCTTCCTCGCAAAAATCGCCGCTTAGTAATCGAGCAAGGGTTCTATATCAGCGAAAGCCAAGAGAACCCTTGCT
>CAZLWH010000070.1:0-8087 GCA_964563265.1 uncultured Erysipelotrichaceae bacterium | reverse complement strand
TCGAATCTTTCATAAAAAACACAGAAAACAGTGTGCTTGGTATCTTGGTCGATGCACAATACAGTCTGGATCCTGATCACTTAAAGAAACCCTTACAAATCATGGCCTCAAAAGGCATCATCGTTGCTTCCGGCGGTTTTGCGGCAGATACAGAATTCATCCATCAGTCTCATCCTGAACTCAATATCCACTCTCAAACCACCAACAAACGCTCAACCAGTGCCGAAGTCCTGAAGGCCTGTATGGCGATTTCATGCGCAACCATCAATTTGGATCAGATCCAATGGATGCCTTGGACCACCAATGATGAACAAGGATACGGAAAAGGCGGTTTGTTTGGAGACTATATCGTCTCATCTTCAGGAATCCTGATCGATCGCTTGACCGGAGAACGTTTCGTCAATGAGCAAGGCAACCGCAAAGAAGTCACCCTCAAGATCCTGAAAGCACAAGACGCCATTGGGATCGCTGACGCACACGCCGTTGAAAAATCAGGCTGGGATCTGCGTTTAGCCCTAAACAAAGGTATCATCAAAATACATTCTTCTTTAGAGGAACTCGCGGAATCTTATGGGATCCCCTTAGACAAACTCAACTCGACTGTCAGTGACTATAATCAAAGGATCCTCACCAAACAGCCAGACCCATATGGTAAAACCATAGAACCTTGGATGTCTCCTCTGGAATCATTCCCCTTCTACAGCATGCGCATCCATCCCAAGACACATTATTCACTGGGCGGCTTGGTGACTGACCATGAAACTCATGTCTTGGATCTCAACGGACACATCATCAAAGGCTTGTTTGCGGCCGGTGAAGTGACCGGGTTGATCCACGGTGCCAATCGTTTGGGCAGTTGTTCAGTGACGGAGTGTCTGGTCTTGGGACGGATCGCCGGAAAAAGCGTTCTCAAACCTTAACGTCCAAAAATTCAAAAACAAAAAAAACACCGAACATGGTGCTTTTTTGTTCATCAATATCAATGGGAACTGCTGGACTACTTGGTCAGTGAGAAACCACCGGTCCAAGCGATTTGACCTCGGATGGCCAAGGTGATCTGAAGGAAACCCAAGGCTTCCAAGTCGCGGGCACGTTTCAAGCTTCCAGCGTCCACGACGACCAATCCGCTGCCGTCAAGCGCTGAAGTCAAAGCAGCTTTCGCTTCTTCACTGTCGGAGGCCAATAAGACCGTGGTTGCGTCATCTCCGGCCAAGGTGGAGGCAAAATTCGTATTGAAGGCCTTGACGACGTGCGCCTTGGCGACTGTCTTGGCGATGAGTGTAGTGGCTGAACTGTCGGAAGGAACCAATAAACCATCCATCGTAGAGAAATCCACCGGATTGGTGATGTCGACGATGACCTTACCTTCCAAGGCAACTTTGTTGGCTTCTAGGATCGAAGCGACGGATGCATAAGGTACCGCCAAGACGACGATGTCTCCTAAGTTGCCAACTTCATCTTTCGAACCCAACAGGGTAACTTGATTGCCGGCTTTCTCAAAGCGGGCTCCAATCACTTTCCCCATATTCCCTTTTCCAAAAATCGTAATGTGTTTCATAACGTTGTCCTCTTTCGTGTGATGCTTGTTTTTTTGGTTGCATCTGCTATAATATTACCAGTACAGGTTATATTGTAAAGTACGCACTATAATGTATTATAGTAACTATTTAGATACCATAAGCAACAGCTTCAAAGGAGAACCCATGGAATATACCTCATTATCCGAATGTCCGGTCGAAGTGACCTTAAGCTTACTGTCCAGTAAATGGAAGACCTTGATCATCCGTGAACTGTTGACCGGCACCAAACGATTCAGCGAGATCAAGCGTGCCTTGCCTGGCGTGACTCAGAAGATGCTGACCCAAAGTCTGCGCGGATTGGAAGAAGACGGCTTGATCGAACGCAAGATCTTCCCTGTCGTCCCACCCAAAGTCGAATATAAGTTGTCTGACTTAGGATGGAGTCTGAGCCCTGTCATTGATACAATGAGGACTTTTGGTACTCATTACCGCAGTTTGTCTTCTCAGGGTTAAATTATTGGTGTAACCTATGACCGATCATCCTCAATCAAGCAAAAACAGAATCCCCGCAAAACGTGATCTTTGGATCACTGTTTTCATCTTTTTGATACTGGCCGTCTTTGTAATGAGTATCATTATCGTTTCTGAGAGTGAACGTTTGTTCATCCTCATTCTCGTGATCCCAGTCACCCTCTTTCTGGCTTGGCTTTACTTTGGGACGTATTATGTTTTTGATGAAAAAAACCTGATCTGTCAAAGCGGTCCTTTCAAAGAAAAGATCCCTTATGAGAAAATCAGGACTTTGCGATTGTGCGAGAACTTCATGTCTTCGATGGCCTTGTCTCGACAGCGCATCGAAATCAAACAACACGCAAAAGGTTACATAATGGGAACCACCTATATCTCTCCAGTCGATCGAGAACGATTCCTGAATGAACTTCAACAGCGTTGTCCTAATCTGGATGAACAAGGCCGACCTTAAAATCCCGGTTTTTTATCTTTTAACCTAAAGTGAATTGTCATGTTCGGTTAGTTTCAATGAGATTTTCATGTGTTGATGGTCATTATGCCGTTAATTGAATGACAGCATCATTGTCGGAAAGTATTGTACATTTGAACGAATATAAGTAATAAGAGTGTAATAATCTTAAGAATTTTGGGGTATTTATAGAAATGCATTTGTTATGATCCATCAACATACAAGCATAGAACTATAAATATTTATGATCAAAGATCTCCTTTATTCGTAAACTCCACAACGAGTTTCACTATATCTTATCTTCATATTTCATTGACACCCATGGTTCAGTATTTTTACTATTCAGGCTGAATGTGATATGATAATTTCACCATACGGGGTGTAATAATGACGTGGAATGTCGCAGGAGAATACATATCCCTAGTTTTTGTACTCATCATACTTGTTTATTCATGGGATAAAGAAACCTTTTCAGCATTAAAAAGTAGATTATTCAGGCTGTTTTTAATGGTTGTATTTTTTGAAATAATCTTTTCAATCGGGTCCATTATTGCCATTGACAATTATAAACTCATTCCCGAGTTGATCAATCAAATCATCCAGATGATTTATTTCTTGACCTCACCGCTCATCTCCCTATTTTTCACTTTTTATATTATTGCTGGTGGTTGGGAAGATGATCCTGATATCAAAAAATTTCTAATAGTCGCACTGCTTCCGTACATCGTTTATCTCCCGGTCATTTTAACCAATCCGCTTACACATGTGCTCTATAGCATCACGGTGACAGCTGGTTTCAGTATGGGAAATTGGTTCTTGTTGACCTATGTCATCCATATCGTTTATTTGATCGCAATGTTCATTCTCGCTTATGCAATCAAGAAGAAACTGAACTCTCAGTTGGCTTTGGTCTTTCTCTCTTTTCCGATCATTTCAGTGATTATGTTGATTTTACAAGCGATGTTTCCAAGCATCATCCTCTCAGGTTCTGCCGCAGCAATCGCATCCTTAATTGTCTATCTTTTCATTCAGAATGAACAAAAAGAAGCCATCAAAGAGAGCGAGGAGAGATTCAGAAACATTTTCGCCCTTAAAGGAGATGCTCTTTTTGTCATTGATAAAGAAAAAGGAGATATTTTAGAGGTCAACGATTCAGCATGCCGCATTTATGGGTACTCAAGGACAGAAATGCTGCAACTTAAAAATACAGATATGTCTTATGAACCGGAAGCAACCACCAAAGCAGCCAAAGACATGGACACTGAACAAATCGAAATACCGCTTCGTTTTCACAAGAAGAAGGATGGCACCGTATTCCCTGTCGAAATTATGGCCACAATTTTTACTTGGAATAAAAAAGAAGCATTGCTGGTGGTGTCCAAAGACATTACGGATCGAAGACAGACCGAGAATAACCTGATCTATTTAAGTTACCATGATCAATTGACTGGTCTTTATAACCGACGTTTTTTTGAAGAAGAGCTGCTACGCTTGGATACACGCAGAAACTTACCGATCACGATTGCAATGGGTGATGTCAATGGATTGAAGCTGGTCAACGATTCTTTTGGTCACTTAAAAGGAGATCAGTTACTAAAGAGCGTCGCAAACGTCATGCGTAAAGTGTGCCGAGAAGATGACATCCTTGCCCGTTTGGGCGGCGATGAATTTGCGATCATTCTGCCGAGTACATCAGAAGTCGATGCTGAAAAGGTCATCACCAGAATCATGGATTCTGCTTCAGACGAGAAAATTGAAGGATTGAGTATTTCTATCTCATTTGGATATCAGACGAAAATCATTGAAACTGAAAATATCAACATGATCATGAAGGAAACTGAAGAGAAAATGTATCGTCATAAACTGAACGAAAGTTCAAGTATGAGAAATAGAACGATCACGCTGATCATGAATACCCTGTTTGAAAAGAATAAACGTGAAATGGAACACTCAGAACGGGTCAGTGAGATCTGTGTCAGCATTGCGACAGAAATGGGCTTTGATAAGAATTCGATCAACCGCTTGCGCACCGTTGGCCTGATGCACGACATTGGAAAGATCGGGATAGAAGAAAGTATCCTCAACAGTCAGACCACACTGACACCCAGTGAATGGGTTGAAATCAAGAAACATTCCGAGACCGGCTTCAGGATCTTAAAATCATCCACCGATTTTGCGGATATCGCGGAAGATGTTTATGCCCACCATGAGCGATGGGATGGACAAGGTTATCCACGAGGCATCAAAGAAAACGAAATCTCGATTTTCGCAAGGATCATTTCCGTTGCGGATTCCTATGATGCGATGATTTCAGAACGCTTTTACCGAGAAAATCAGAAATCGTTGAAAATCGAAGATGCCATAGAAGAAATCAGAACAAATGCGGGAACTCAGTTTGATCCTGCAGTCGCCAGGATCTTTGTTGAGAAAGTCATGGGATTTCCTTGGTAAGAGGTCCCGTTGATTACTTAATATTAACCTTATCACTCCATTAGAAAAGCACCTGAGTCAGGTGCTTTTCTTTGTTTTAATCTCAGTGTTTGATTTTTTCGTCGATACTATCCAATTTTATCTCATCATAAGCTCCAAACCAGACATGTAGCCTTGTCTTTGCTTTTGATTTGATCTCATCATCGACATAGAGACCTACCGTGACCAAGACAGCAACCAATGCGGTCAAGTCATCTGTAAAGCCAATGGCCGGTATGAAATCAGAAATAAAGTCGAGGGGCAGTATAAAATACCCCAAGGCTCCGATGATGGCTGACTTGGCCCATTTCGGGGTCGCGGGTTTCTGTAAGGTATAAAACAACAGTAATGCCAGATAAATCACTTTGATTCCGGCTGCTTTCGCAAACTTGACAATCTTATCCAACAGTTTGCTTTCTGAAAAAGCCTCGGTATACTTATGTTTTTTTAATTCTTCTTTGATTTCCATGGATGTTCCTTCTTTCATGGTCGTTTCCATCAGTATAGCACTATGTGAAGCAATCATCGAGTATCTGAGGCTTGTATAGAAGCACATTACTCGGATATGAGTTTATAAAAGCACCGGTATAGGTGCTTTGGATGAGGCTGAAGGACATGTTTCTGGTTATACCCGATTTATTCCACAGTGGATCAATCAGGTATTACTGTTGTGTCTTGATTAGTTCATTAATCCTAAAATCTTTTCAACGGCTTGATTGGTTTGTAAGTTATTCAGTTCATTTGAATCAAAAGCGTGATTCTCAGGAAAGATGATCTTGTTGTTGATAATGCTTGCTGAGCCTTGGTATCCCCCCATCAAAATGCACAATCCTTCATCGGTAAAGTCTAAGAATAAAAGGTATGTTTTACTTTTCTGAAGCATAAGAACATCTTCGATCGGATAGGTTTCAGTTCCTTGATGGATTCCGCCTGTTTGAAGTACTGTCAGATTGGTTGTTTCAGAACTCGGTGTTTTGATGATTCGGGTCACATTCAATGTACTTAAAGTAAAAACCATGTCTGATCTCAGTTCCGTTGACTGACCAGATACCTGAGCAATCACAATGTAATCTGAAGCCATTACCATTTCTTCGATGGTGTTGTAATGGGTCTCCCAATCCACATGGAGATAGCGTTGAGGTTCTTTATTCCATAAAACGCTGATCCCAAACATCAGCCCAAAAATAAGCACACCACTGATTGAAACAAGTGCGCTTTTCTGCCATAGCGCAATCTTTCTCTTTATTGGTTTTGAAACCCTGGTTTGAGTAATGTGCTGATCATCGATATATTCCATTTTCTCTAGTAATTCCTGCCCTCTCATAGGAAATAACCGCCTTTCTGTAGATATGTTTTTAGTTCATGTCGCAAACGAAACAGCATCGATTTGGTTTTACTTTCACTCATGTCAAACTTAGTTGAGATGGTCTTGATCGACAGGAGATACCAATACCGATCCATGAATACCGCTTTTTTCTCTTGTTCCAGCGTTGAAAGAAACCGGCTGATGATTTGACCCAGTTCTTCATCGGCCAACAAACAGGGTTGATCCGAAGGTGATGGAATGCATTCTTCCATCTCTTTCGATAATTCCACAAGAATCACTTTTCTCTTCTGAGCATTCTTATATTTACAATAATCCAGTGAAATATGACGAATGATCTTGGCTAAATAAGAAAACAAGTGATCAGGACGCTGAGGTGGAATGGAGTTCCATGCGGCAAGGTATGTGTCATTCTCGCACTCTTCAGCAATCGCACCATTCTCAATGACATTTTCCGCAATTCTTTTCAGACTCGAACCATACTTGTTTTGAGTCTCGAGGATCGCATCTTCATTACGTATAAAATAAAGATCGATGATGGCTTGATCCTCCATAAAAATCCCCTTTCTCGACTTCTTCCAAAGTCCTTCACCCTATAAGGCGATTATTTTAAGATAACGTTGCATTATTTATGAACAATTATACCTTTTTATACAAGGTTATTCATAAACAATAAAAAAGCACCCGTTAAGGTGCTCTAGAATGTATCCAATGGAGCGGATGATTAGGATTATCCGTTAATTCCATTAACACGGACGACCCATCTTGATGATTGATAATTGAGTTTTATTCTATCACGATCCCTTTTAAAGGATCCGCGAGTTTATTGGTACCCTTAAGGTTAATCCTACTAAACAATCCCTTCTTAATGATTCGATAGGGACTGATGGATTCTCTGTTTTGAAAGTCAATGATCCGTTCATCGATAATGTTTCCATTCTCGATGACAACGGCTTTTTCAATGGTCTCATTGCCTAAGTAGGATCCATTATCAAGGATATACAGTAAATGCGGCATGAGTGCTCCGCTGATCTCATAGGAGGCTGCATTCCAGAAGAAACTGGGGGAATGATCCACCCCATAATACGTCAGATTACCAATCCTAAATTGCGGCTTTTTAAACGTTGTGGGCGATCCAAACTCAAAGCCCATACTCTTATCACAACTTACATCGATGATGATACAGCCCTCCTTCATCGTAGACGCATCGGCATTGGTCAGGAATATAATGGGCTTGCTTGGATCCTGAAGGACACAATTAACGATAATGTCATATTCCTTGAGGGTTTCTTGAGAAGGAACCCCATTCATTTCTACACCATCTGACGTTAGATTATAGGTTTCATATTTGACATTATTGAATGCATCTTGAAGTTCAAATCGGCTTCTTTTAGAAAAGACGGTCAAATCAGAACAGCCTAAGCCCAGTAAAGCATTCACAGCGCCTTTACCGGTAGAGCCATACCCAATGACAGCAATCTTTTTTCTTTCACCGTAACAACCAGAGGTGATCCCATTGAGCGATAAGGCATGGATGACAGAGGCATAGCCCGCAACCTCATTGTTTCTTGAAAAAGTTAGGCCTGACTTGGAACCTTTGTTCCATGCCGACATATTCTCCCAAGCTATCATCGTCAATTTTTTATTGATGGCAACTTGAGTAATATCAATCCCTTGAACACAATGGACCCAACCCCATAGGATCTGATTCTTTCTCAATAAAGTGAACTCACCCTGGGTTGCTTTTGGCAAAATGATCAGATCGCATTCTCGAAACAGTTGTTTGCGCGTTAGA
>CAZLWH010000069.1:0-8088 GCA_964563265.1 uncultured Erysipelotrichaceae bacterium | reverse complement strand
TTCTCAGGGGCTTGGCCATGGGCTCAAGCCTCTTTGAATTCACACAGAAACGATCAAAGACCTTATCTCTATACCCTTGAGCAATTTGAAAAGGCACAGACCCATGACGCATTGTGGAATGCCTGTCAGAGAATGGTTTTGGAGAACGGGTATCTGTATTCCTATCTGAGAATGTATTGGGCGAAGATGGTCTTGCTTTGGAGCGAAAGCCCACAAGAAGCGATCCGGATCCTGATCCATCTCAATGATACTTACTTCCTGGATGGACGTGATCCCAACGGGTATACTGGCATCATGTGGAGCGTCTGTGCCGTTCATGATCGTCCTTGGTTCGATAAACCGATCCACGGTTTGATCCGAGCAATGGGTAAAGACGGTACGTTAAAAAAGACCAAAATACATCTTTAACAGGGGGCAAAATGACTCAAATCAAGAAGAAAAAGACAGAACCCATCATCATCGTCGCGATTGTGATTGTGAGTTTATTCATCATCGTGTTTTTCTCTTTTTGGTTCTTGTATTTCAAAGCGCTTCTTTATCGCGGTGTTCATGAGGTCTATTATGATACCCAAGCGAATCATGTGGAACGGATTGAACTGATCCAAGGATTTGAAACCGAAATCAAAGCGGCTTATGTGATCAAGGCTGTCGTCACGTTGGATAAGAGAGATGCTTTACTTCAGTCTTTGTCTGAGATGAAATATTATTCGCGTTTCACCGGACCTTGGCATCCCTATGGGGATTGTTTCCTGATTCATTACACCGATGGCTCCTCCAGTTTTATCTGCCGGACCGGTGTGGCTCGATATGATGATGAAGGCCAAGAAATCGATATGACTTACGCTCCCTATTTAGCCGATGAAGAACTCTTTGATTCTTTGTGGGATGCATTGATTGAACCATAACTACGATTAAGTGTCTGAAAGATGAACTCGACGATGATCGTCCAAGGAGAGTATGATGAGTGAGAAACAGTCTTATCTGTTGATGTTGGTGACGTATACCGCAAAACCTGGTCTGAGAGCTGAGTTTCATCAAATCATCCTGGATGAACAGCTCCAGGAAGCGTCCCGCAACGAATCAGGCAATCTGACTTATGATTACTTTCTGTCTGTGGATAATCCGGATGAACTACTTTTGGTTGAGAAATGGACGGATAAGAAATCCTTGGATGAACATTGTTTATTACCTCATTTCATCAGACTGCAGGCTTTAAAAAAGGACTATATCAAAGAAGTCTCTGTCATCAGGACAGAAGTCAATTAATACGAGACTGAAACAGTAATCAAGGGGTGAAACTATGGGAAACAAGAAAAAATTTTGGTCTAAAAACAACGGCAGAAATTTAGGGATCCTAATTATCATTATTGCGATATTACCTGCTATGACTTTTTTAGGACTCATCGTGTTTGTTAAAATGACCTACCCTCCACCTGAAACGTATGATTTCAGCATCTACTCAGGTCATGTCGCAAAGGTGGAAATCGTGGATTGGATCAATTCAAATGATCAAGTTTCACCCGATTCCGCCGAAAACTATCGGGTTATCCTGACTCTGGAGGAGTCTCAGATCCCAGACCTTCTTAACACACTGTCAGAAGTCGAGTTTAATTGGTCAAGTCCGGAAGATGGACATGATGAATTCGGAGGCCGCTGTTTCCTGATCACTTTGGATGATGGATCGTATCGGATCATAGGACGTTACGGTTATGCGCGCTTCGCATTGGATGACGATGATCTTGAACGCTACACCAGACACAATGTTTATATCCATGATTATGATTTCGACGATTTGTATGCGCCTTATTTAGGACGTTAAAAGAATCCGTGAGGATTCTTTCTTTTGACTGGAAGTCTTTGTTTATTGGGTGAGGAGAACAAGTGCCCAAAATAGGATCAGGAAGAATGTGGTGTCACTCACCATGCAAAGAAACAGGTTTAGTTTATATTTTGATACAATATTAGTCACTGCAAAAGTTGCGGCAAACGAAACATTCAGGAACACGATCAAGAGGATCGTGATCATCATCGCCCCTTGAACTTTATCAACTGATCCGGGCACTGCTGAATTCACAGACAAGAATAAAGTATAACTGATAATGGCAAAAGCGATATTCGTTATGATGAATCTTGACGCATTTTCTCCCAAATACTTTTTTATAGACATACCCCACCCCTTTATTGACTAAATTATATATTATATTGTCTTACTAATATTGTTTATTTTTCAATAAAAAACGCCTCAAAACTGAGGCGTTTGTTTGTTATTCGCGATTACGCATATGCGGGAAGAGAATGACTTCACGGATGGTTTCCTGATTGGTCAACAGCATGACCAGTCTATCGATCCCGATTCCCAAGCCGCCTGTCGGAGGCATCCCGTATTCTAAGGCTTCGACGAAGTCGACATCCATTTCATTGGCTTCCAGATTGCCTAACGCTTTTTCCTTCATCTGGGCTTCAAAGCGTTCTCTTTGATCGATTGGATCATTGAGTTCGGAGAAGGCATTGGCGTATTCACGCGCATCGATGAAGAGTTCGAAACGATCGGTAAAGCGCGGATCCTGTTTGTTTTTCTTGGCCAACGGAGAGATCTCAATGGGATGACCATAAACGAAGGTCGGCTGGATCAAGGTCTTTTCTGCGGTTACTTCAAAGAAGAGGTTCACGATATGTCCAAAGGACTGTTGGTGTTTGGCGATTGGAATATGATGTTCCTTCGCCAAAGCCAAGGCTTCTTCTAAAGTCTGGACCTTGAAGAAATCGACCCCACAGGCCTCCTTGATCGCATCCACCATATGGATCCTCTTATATGGGCCCTTAAGGTTGATGGTGTTTTCGCCCCAAGGCACATCCGTCGTGCCCAAGACTTCTTGGGCGACGGATTCGATGCAGTTTTCAACGGTGGTCATCATCCCAGGCATATCAGAATACGCCACATAAGCTTCAACGGTGGTGAACTCCGGATTGTGTCGATTGGAGATCCCTTCATTTCTGAAGAGTCTTCCGATTTCATAGACCCCTTCCATCCCGCCGACGATCAAACGCTTCAAGGGCAGTTCGGTCGCGATACGCAGATAGAAGTCCATGTCTAGGGTATTGTGGTGGGTAACGAAAGGTCTGGCTGCAGCGCCGCCCAATATCGGCTGTAGGACCGGTGTTTCCACTTCGATCAAACCGATCCCGTCAAAATAGTGTTGTAAAGCACGGATGATCTTGGGTCTGGTGAAGGCCACTTTACGCGCATCTTCATTGACCATTAGATCGACATAGCGCCGTCTGTAGCGTTCTTCCACATCCGCCAAGCCGTGGAATTTGTCCGGTAAAGGACGCAGGGCTTTGGTCAGATGGGTATAGTGTTCCGCTTTGACTGAGAGTTCACCGTGGTTGGTTCTGAAAATGGTGCCACTGATCCCGACGATATCGCCCAGATCGGCCTCCAGAAACAGACCGAAGTCCAATTCACTCAAGACATCTTTTCTTAAATAGACTTGGATCTGACCATCCCGGTCTAAGAGATGCATAAAGCCGGCTTTGCCCATATCACGCTTGGTCATGATGCGTCCTGCGATGATGCAGGGGACATTCATTTCAGTCAGTTCTTCTTTGGTTTTATCTTTATACACATCGAAAATATCTTTACTGTGATGGGTGGTCGTAAAGGCTTCACCGAAAGGCTCGACCCCTTTTTCTATTAGGCTCTGTAGTTTCTGTCGTCTTACCAATTCTTGTTCAGTTAAATTCTGGGTCATAGTGAGCCTCCGTTTTCTAATAAGTCGATATAGTCCGTGATAATTCTATCAAATTGAGCATAGCTTGTCATCTGAGAAACGTCATTACGGATCTTATGGTTATGCGGTAAACCGGTAATGTACCAGTTAAAATGGGTCCGCATCTCTTTCATGGCTGTTAACTCCCCTTTGAGCTCAATCAGTTTGGACGCATGAAGTTTCGCGATACGAAAGCGTTCAATCAGATCGACTCGAAGCGGTTCCTTGCCTTCCAAGCCTTCAACCAGATCCTTGATAAACCAAGGTCTTCCTAAGATGCCTCGTCCGATCATGACAGCATCACAGCCGGTCAGTTCCAACACTTCTTTCGCAGTTTCAATCGTTGTGATGTCACCATTGGCGATGACCGGGATCTTGACCGCAGCCTTGACCTGACGGATCATGTCATAATCGACATCGCCCGAATACATGGCGGAACGGGTCCGTCCGTGCACGGCGATGGCTGAAATACCGGATTTCTCTAAACCGATGGCCACATCGACCGCGTTGAGGGAATGTTTATCCCACCCAATACGGATCTTGGCCGTGACCGGTTTCTTGACCGCTTGAACAACCGCTTGCGCTATCGCGAATGCGCGTTGGGGATCTTTCAGTAAGGAAGCCCCTCCGGATCCTTTTACGATCTTGGGCACAGGACAGCCCATGTTGATGTCGATGATGTCGCAATCGGTCTGGGTATCCAGAAAGATGGCTGCTTGAACCATCGATTCGACATCTTCCCCAAACAATTGTAAGGAGATCGGGTGTTCATTGGGATACACCTTGGTCATCTCCAAGGTCTTGACGTTATTGAAACAGATGGCCTTATCGCTGATCATCTCACTGGTGATCAAACCGGGTCCGTAAAGGGCTAGGATCGATCGAAAGGCAGGATTACTGATCCCCGCCATCGGTGCGATAACGACTTGATTCTGTATGGTGATGTCTCTGATCTTCCAAGCGCTCATCAGCTTTTCCTATGGATATTGATCAGTTCATCTTCCGAGAAAGAATACACCGTATTACAAAAATGACAGGTGATCTCGGCGCCTTTGTCTTCTCTGATCATCTGATCGAGTTCATCCCGATCGATGGTGGATAAGGCATCATGAAGCCGGTCTTTACTGCAGCTGCATTGAAACTTCACCGTATTCATCCCCATGATTTCGACTTCATCGAACAGACTCAAGGCAATCTCATCCGGCGTCATTCCGTCGTGGATCATTTCTGATATGGGTCGCAGGTGCTTGACGACGTCTTCCGCCATCATAAGGTCGGTCTCTGTCGCACTGGGCAACATCTGGATCAATAGACCTCCCGCAGCCAAAATCTCATTGTGTTCTCCGACGAGGACACCCAAAGAGACCGCTGAAGGGGTCTGTTCACTGACGGTAAAGTAATAGGCAAAATCATCACCGATCTCACCGGTCTGTAGTTCGACCGTTCCGGTAAAATCTGCTTTCATGCGGGTATTGCGGATGACGCGTAAAGTCCCGTCGGTTCCGACAGCTTTCCCGACATCCAATTTGTGAGTCGCCTCATTGATGAGTAAAACATCCGGATTAGAAACGAATCCGCGCAGTTCACCAAAGGTATTGGCTTCACACAAGATCGTCCCAACGGGTCCTTTCCCATTGATCTGAACGGTGACGCTTTCGCCTTCATCTTTCAGTTGGGCACCTAAAATGGCGGTCGCGCTTAAAGCACGACCCAAAGCGGCACTGGCCGTGGGCAAGGTAAGGTGTCTGGTGGCTGCTTCTTGAACAGTTTGAGTGGTATTGACGACCAGGATGCGGATCGATCCGCTTTTGGTCATCGCTTTAACTAAGGTATCCATCGTGTCTCCTTGAATAAAAACCCCTGATGTCAGGGGTAGTGTTGTTTATACGGTTTGCGGTTCAACGCTCACAGTGTCAAAAGGTTTGCCTTCGACGATGTTTTGAATCTGTTCGCTGGTCAGGGTTTCCTGTTCAATCAGGACTTCGACGATCTTATCCATCAAAGCACGGTGTTCCAGGATCAAGGCTTTCGCTTTTTCCTGGCCTTCATCGATCAGGGCTCTAACGCTCTTATCAATTTCGAAAGCGATCTGGCTGGAATAGTTGCGGGTCGCGTTGTAGTCTCTTCCTAAGAAGACGTTACCGCCACTGTGTTCGTATTGGATCGGGCCCAAATCGGACATCCCGTAAGACATGACCATTTCGCGGGCAATCTTCGTGGCTTGTTCGATGTCGCCGGAAGCGCCAGTCGAAATCTCATGGAAGACGACTTCTTCAGCGACGCGTCCGCCCAGAAGACCGGTGATCTTCGCCAAGAGCTGAGTCTTGGTGATGACGAAGGTTTCTTCTTTGGGGGTCATCAGGTTATAACCGCCGGCCAGGCCGCGCGGGATGATGGTGACTTTTTGGACCATGTCGGAATCGGCACACATGAGCCCAACGATCGTATGACCGACTTCATGATAAGCAACCAAACGCTTTTCACGATCGGAATAGGTTCTGGATTTCTTGGCCGGACCCGCAATGACGCGGTCGATGGCTTCATCCAAATGATGCATCGTAATGACTTCCGAATTTTCACGGACAGCCAGGATGGCGGCTTCATTGAGCACGTTTTCCAAATCGGCTCCGGAGAATCCAGGAGTACGTTTGGCCAAAGCGGTCAAATCGGCAGTATCGGCTAATTTCTTGTTTCTCGCATGAACGGCCAAAATCGCGGCACGTCCTTTACGGTCAGGCAAGGATACGGTAATGGTTCTGTCGAAACGGCCCGGTCTTAACAAGGCCGGATCCAAAACGTCAGGTCTGTTGGTGGCCGCAACGATGACGATCCCGGCATTGTCGCCGATTCCGTCCATTTCAACCAACAACTGATTCAGGGTCTGTTCACGTTCATCGTGTCCGCCGCCTAAACCGGTGCCTCTTTGACGGCCTACCGCATCGATTTCATCAATGAAGATGATACAAGGGGCAGTCGCCTGGGCTTTTTTAAACATATCACGGACACGGCTGGCACCGACCCCGACGAACATTTCGACGAAATCAGAACCGGAGATGGAATAAAACGGCACATCGGCTTCCCCCGCAACGGCTTTCGCCAACAGGGTCTTTCCGGTACCAGGCGCACCAACCATCAGGACACCCTTAGGAATACGGGCTCCCATCTTGGCGAATTTTTTAGGATTCTTGAGGTACTCGATGAGTTCCATCATTTCTTCTTTTTCTTCATCACAGCCCGCAACGTCATTGAAACGGACCTTGATGGCCCCTTCCAGTTTCGCTTTGGATTTACCGAACTCAAAGGCTTTGTTGTTGTTACCGCCGCCTTGCATCCGGGTAATGAAGAAGAAGAAAAGGCCAGCCATCACAATGTAAGGTACAACGTTGATCAGGAAATCCATAAACGGATTTTTTTCATAAGCATCGACGACTTTGACTGTGCTCTTGGACGCATAGATGATATCCATCAGCGTGTTGCTTTGTAATTCTGTGTTGGGTACAGTCAAAGAATAGTCATACACAGTGGCCCCGTCTTTGTAGGTTCCAGTGATTTTGATGACTACGGTGGTTACAGTCACTTTTGTATCAGTGACCTTATCCTGGTTGAGCAAACTGACGTATTCAGAATAAGTCAGTTTTTTGATTGTTTCCCCTGTGTTGAAATACAGTAAGCTGATGACAGCCAACAGTACGATCACATAAGGAATCAACATCGTTAATTTTTGATTTCGCATTCAATACTCCTTTATAGATAACACTCATCTTTCAATACCCCGACAAAGGGTAAATTACGATACTTTTCATTGAAATCCAGGCCGAATCCGATGACAAATTCGTTGGGGATGACAAAGCCGGTATAATCCGGTTCTATGGCAATAACACGACGGCTTGGCTTATCCAGCAAACTGACGATCTTGACTTTTCCGGCACCTTTGTTGAGAAGGAGCTTACTGACTTCATGCAAAGTCCGTCCGGTATCTACGATATCTTCAACCAAGAGGATGGAGGCTCCCTTGATGGAACGATCCAAATCTTTTAGGATACGGACATCTCCGATGGATTCAGTGCCTTCATAGGATTTAACATCCATGAAGTCATATTCGATGTCCAAGTCGATATAGGTGATCAGTTTGGCTAAGAAAGGTACGGAACCTTTCAAGAGCGCCACTAAGACAGGGACTTCACCGTCTTTGCGGTAATCATCCGAGATTTGTTTGCCGAGTTCGCGGCAACGTTGGTCGATGGCTTCGGCAGAAACCAGAATCTTTTTTACGTCTTGATGCATAAAGACCTCCATAATAGAATTATTTTATCATATA
>CAZLWH010000068.1:4021-8096 GCA_964563265.1 uncultured Erysipelotrichaceae bacterium | reverse complement strand
CGTCGGGATTGGCAAACACCGAGACTTACTGAAAACCTGTCCTGTTTACTATGAAATAGCCTCATCTCAGTTGAGCAAGGAGGAATTGGTATGACCCACGGACCCGGACCCATGATGGCGATGAGGACGAAAGTCGTCAAACCAAAAGACTTCAAGAAGACTGTAAAACGGCTCATTGAGTTTACCCGTGAATACCTTGGGCAAATGCTCTTGGTCATCGTAATGGCGATTGCCGGAACGATCTTCTCCATCATCTCACCCAAACTCATCGGAAACATCACCTCCAAGATCGCCCAAGGGCTCTATCAGATGCTTCAGGGCGTTCCCAACGCTCAAATCGACTTGGTCTATGTCAATGGTGTCATACGGATCTTGGCCCTGCTGTATGTCGGCAGTGCCCTGTTCAATTATCTTCAATCTTACATCATGGTCAAAGTGACCCAAAAGATCACCTTCAAACTGAGATTGATGATCACTGAAAAAATCAATGCCTTGCCTTTAAAGTATTTCGATACGGAACCGATCGGAGATGTCTTATCTAGAATCACCTATGATGTCGATACGATTGCCCAGTCTTTCCAGCAGTCGATCACACAGGTCATCACCGCGATCACAACGGTCATCGGGATCCTGATCATGATGCTGTCGATCTCTTGGGAGATGACCCTGATTGCTTTGATCTCCCTTCCTATCAGTCTCTTTTTGGTCACCCGCATTGTTAAACTTGGGCAGAAGTACTTCAGTGCCCGAACCAGGACCTTGGGTCAACTCAACGGTCATATCGAAGAATCCTTTTCGAATCATCCGATCATCAAGGTCTTTAACGGAGAAGATCATCAGATCAAGACCTTTGAGGCTCTTTCAACCAAATACTTCCTGGAATTCTGGAAATCAGAATCCATTTCAGGCATGATGATGCCCATCATCTCTCTGGTTTCCAACCTTTCTTACATCGCAGTCAGTGTCTTGGGTGCTGTTTTGGTCATCGATGGCAAACTGGAAGTCGGCAGTATCCAAGCCTTCATCCAATACATCCGAAACTTCTCCCAACCCATCAACCAGGTCGCCAACATCGGAACGGTCCTTCAATCCACGGTTGCTTCAGCGGAACGTGTCTTCGAATTCATCGATGAGCCCAATGAGGTCTCGGATTCAGTAACGTCCGTTGTCCCAGAGATCAAAGGAGCGGTCACTTTCAACAACGTCGATTTCGGTTATTCCGAAGACAACATCTTCATTAAAAATCTCAAAATCGACGTCAAGCCCGGTCAGCGTGTTGCGATCGTCGGTCCGACCGGAGCCGGCAAGACCACGCTGATCAATCTTCTGATGCGTTTCTATGATGTCAAATCAGGCAGCATCGAAGTCGACGGCATAGACATCCGATCCATGTCCAGACATGATCTGCGCAACATCTTCGGGATGGTGCTTCAGGATACCTGGCTCTTCAACGGATCCATCCGTGAAAACATCGTTTTTTCAAATCCGGAGGCAACAGAAGAAGAAATGCTGAAAGCATCGGATTCAGCCAAAGTCGATCATTTCGTCCAGACCTTGCCTGAAGGTTATGACCTGTTGATCAATGAGGAAGCCAACAACATCTCTTCCGGTCAAAAGCAACTGCTGACGATTGCCCGTGCTTTCTTATCCAATCCGATGATCCTGATTTTGGATGAAGCCACCTCTTCGGTCGATACCCGTACAGAAGTCCTCATCCAGCGTGCCATGGAGAAGCTGATGGGCAACAAAACGTCATTCATCATCGCCCATCGTCTGTCTACCATTCGTGATGCGGATCTGATCTTGGTCATGAATCATGGGGCCATCATTGAGCAAGGCACCCATGAGACCCTCATGGCTCAAAACGGTTTCTATACCTCGCTTTATTTAAGTCAGTTTGAACCTGAATCATAAGACCCTCAATACGGGTTTTTTTTTGATATAATATCGATGATGAAAAAGATAACCTCTCTCTTGTTTAAGATTTTGATGATCACAAGCACTTTTCTGATGCTGGTTTCTTGCACGAAAGGTGACTTTTACCTGCTTGGTAAATCCAAGATGACCCTTGAAGTTCATTCGTCTTATGTTGAACCCGGGTATTACGCCAAGGAAGGTTTATCGGTAACGATCGACACTAACCTAGACCGTGATGTTTTAGGGACCTATCAGGTGACTTATACCGCAACGGTCAACGAGAAAGTCGTGACCTTGAATAGGACCATCACCGTGGTCGATACGACAGCCCCGGAAATCACCTTGGTCGGCAATGTCCAAAACATCAAATGTACAAACAAAGTCTATGAAGAAGAAGGCTTTACCGCCATCGATAATCTGGATGGCGATTTGACCTCAAAGGTCACTGTCTCCAGCGTCAACGATGGTTTCCTTTATCGGATCCAGGACAGTTCAGGCAATCTGGCGGAACTGGTCCGTTCTTTCACGATGGAAGATACCCAGTTTCCGGTTTTAGACCTCATTGGATCTGATAAACTGCTGATTTCCCAAAACAGCTCGTACATTGAATACGGAGCTAGCGCCCTTGATAACTGCGATGATGTCAGCCAAGACATCAAGATCACCTCTACGGTCAATACGGCAGTCTTGGGCACTTATATGGTCTACTACAGCGTCAAAGACAACAGCGGCAACGCCACCGTAAAAACAAGAACAGTTGAAGTCACGGATATTCCTCAAACCATCGTCTATCTGACCTTTGATGACGGGCCAAGTTTAAGAACCCTGGAAGTCCTCGATATCCTCAAAGCATATAACGTCAAAGGCACTTTCTTCGTCGGAAAAAAAGTCGATACCCTGAAATACATCATGACCAGGGCTCACGATGAAGGCCATACCGTCGCGCTGCATGCCTACAGCCATACCGCCAGCGTCATTTATGCCTCAACCGATGTCTTCTTCTATTATCTCTATCTGGTTCAGGATTGGGTCGAATCAGCCACCGGCGAGAAGTCTTGGCTCTACCGTTTCCCCGGTGGATCCTCCAACACCAGCAGCAGATTCAATCCCGGGATCATGACCACTTTGACCAGGATGGTCCAAGAAGAAGGCTTTCATTACTTCGACTGGAATGTTTCATCAGGCGATGGAAGCAGTACGACGACTTCTGCGCAACAAGTCGCCAATGTCCTCAGAAAAGTAAAGCCGGGCGGTACCTATGTCGTGCTTATGCATGACTCCTCAAGTCACACCAACACGGTCGAATCCTTACCTCTGATCTTGGATTATCTTCAATCGATCGGGGCTCAGGTCTTACCGATCACCATGGAGACCCCTCAGGTCCATCATACCGTCTCAAACTAAAAAGTCCTTGCGGACTTTTTCTTTGACATCCATATCGTTCTTCATAACACTTAAAAGAAAACCGGTTCATCAAGAACCGGTTCATTTTATTCGTAACGCAAGGCTTCGACAGGCTCAAGCTTGCCGGCTTTATTGGCAGGATAGATCCCAAAGATCAAACCGATCGAAATCGAGAACAACAAGGCCAAGACGACCGTATCCAGACCGATGGTGACTTTGAAACTGCTCAGGGCCGTAATCAGGAAGGCCCCCAGATAAGCAATGCCCAAACCGATCAAACCGCCCAATAGGGTGATGATGACCGCTTCAATCAGAAACTGAAACAGAATCTGGGAACGTTTTGCGCCAAGCGCTTTGCGGATCCCGATTTCACGGGTTCGCTCACGTACAGTGACCAACATGATGTTCATGATGCCGATCCCGCCCACCAACAGAGATATCGATGCGATCCCGGCCAATAGACTGGTCAGTAAGCTCATCAGGGTATCCATGATGCCCAAGATCTGAGACTGGCTGAATGCTCTGTATAAGGAACTTGAAGGCAATACGGATTCCAGATACGCCGACACTTTGGTCAAGGTCGTATCAACAGTGCCTTCCGTGGTGGAAGTGATGTAGTAACTGGTCATAAATGCACGGCTGGAAAACAGATTCAGCGCGTAATCATACGAGATATAGACCAGCATATCATTGTCACCCGAGAAATTCTGACCTCTGGACCCGACTTTTCCGACGATGATGACTTCGAGGACGA
>CAZLWH010000068.1:0-4011 GCA_964563265.1 uncultured Erysipelotrichaceae bacterium | reverse complement strand
ACGGTGTCGTCGTCGCACGCCGGGCTGACATACAACGGCACGCCGTTGATGACCAGGGTCTGTCCGATCGGATCAGCGCCTGAAAACAGACTGTCGGATATTTTGGATCCGACAACAGCCACCGGGTAGTTGCTTCTCATATCCAAGGCATTCAGGAAACGTCCTGACGTCATGGTTAAGGAAGAAACATAATCATACTCTTCATTGACGCCGCTGATGGTGACTTCGACATTGGCGCCGTTGATGGAATAATTGACAGGATGCTGAACCATTGGACTGTAATGCGAAATCTTGGCCGTATCTTTGATCTCATCAAGCCAGATCGACGGTAAGACACCGATCGGATCCGTCACGGTCACAAAGATCAGATTTGATCCGATGCTTCGGATCTGTTTTTCTGCTTCTGCTTTGGCACTGTTGCCTAACGAAAGCAACAGAATGACACTGCTGACCCCAATGACGACCCCTAAGGTTGTCAATAAGGCCCTTACTTTATGCGAAGATACAGATCGCCATGCGATCGAAAAGTACTCTTTAAACATCGTGGACCTCATTTCGGGTATCACTTTCGACCAATCCGTCTTTTAACCGGATGATCCGATTGGCGTATTGGGCGATCGCCATATCATGGGTAATGATGATGATGGTCTTGCCTTGGCGGTTGAGCTGAGTCAGAAGATTCAGTACTTCCTGGCCTGTTCTCGAGTCCAAAGCCCCGGTCGGTTCATCCGCTAAGATGATATCCGGGTCATTGGCCAAAGCCCTTGCGATGGAAACGCGTTGTTGTTGACCTCCCGAAAGTTCGGTCGGTTTATGAAACATCCGATCCCCCAAACCGACTTGCGTCAGCAAGGTCTTGGCTTTTTGTTCACGTTCTTTGCGGTGAACACGGGCATACGTCAAGGGAATCATGACATTTTCCAAGGCTGAGAAGCTGGGCAATAAGTTGAACTGCTGAAAGACGAACCCGATCGAGGTATTACGGATCCCCGCCAGATCGTCTTCATCGTACTCTTTGATTTGTTTCTGGTTGAGTTTGTAGATCCCATCGGTCACGACATCCAAACAACCCAAGATGTTCATCAGGGTCGATTTTCCGCTGCCGGATGGACCAACGATCGCCACGAATTCCCCTTCCGCGATCTCAAAAGAGATCCCGTCCAAGGCTTTCACAACGACATCACCCATATGATAATGTTTGGTAACTTGACTGATACTGATCATCAGCGGGCGAACCTGAAGAAGCCTGTCATCGAGGCATCCGCAGGAAGGATGACGACTTCTTTGTTTTCCAGGCCTTCGGCACTGACTTGGGCATAGTTGATATCGGCAACACCGACAGTGACTTCAATATAGAAGTCCGCTTGCGGTTTGCTGACATCATCAAGCCATGACTTATCCAAGAGATAGGTTTTCCCGTTCAATTCGATCAAAGCTTCGATCGGAACACTCAGGATATCACGGTTGGCGCTGATTTCGATCTTGGCAGAGCCGGTCATTCCCAAAAAGATGGCGTAATCGGCCTTCTCAAAACTGACAGTGACTGTATAGGTCGTATAGTCAGCGGTTGTATTGCCGAGATAATTGATGTCGGTGACTCCCCCTTCAACGGTGACCTTCAAGGCATCGATGTAAACGAAAGCCTGTTGGTTCAACGTGATCTTGGCGATGTCTTTTTCACTGATTTGGACGCTCATCTGAAGCTTGTCCGCATCTGAAATAACCCAGCCGTTGTTGAAAGAGGTCGGGATCTGAGTCACGATCCCACTGATCTTGGACTCGACCAGTTTGGTCTGTCCCATCAGGTTGGTATACTTTCCTAAATCCGTTCCTTTGACGACTTTGTCGCCCAAACCGATGAGGTTTTCACTGAGAGATCCGGTAAAGGTATACTCGGTGCTGTCCGCTGAGACGATCTTGCCTTTGGCAAAACTATAAATGATCAGATCGTTCTTTTCGACTTTATACACAGTAGCGGAAGCAACCAGGTTTTTCTTGGCAGTATCCCGCAGGTTATTGAACCCGATGGCTCCAATGATGATTATGGCGACAATGACGCCAAGGATGATGAATCTGCGTTTTGATTTCTTTTTCATAAGGTGAATTCTTTCTCCAAATAGGCGGATGTCCTATTCAGTAAATCAATAAATAGTACTACATCTTGTGGGCCCAACGTATCAACGAGACCCGTGAGGGCTTTCTCGAAATCGGCTTTGGTCTGATTGACCTTCTCTTTGCCTAAATCGGTTAAGGTCACCATAACGATGCGGTGATCATTATGATCGGTTTCGCGGGTGACATAACCATATTTTTCAAGTCGTTTGATGAATTGGGTTGCCGCTGCGGCACTGACGTCCATCGCTTCTTTGAGCGCTGAAACGGGAACACTGCCATCTTTGGCAAGATGGGCAAAGTGAAGCAGAAGGAAAACCGGTTCTTCGTCTGAGTGAACTGCTTTCTTCATGTATTTCTGTGTACGACGGGCTTTGTCCAGGGCCATGGAAAGCTGATGGGCCAGACTGTTTTTATCCATAAGACTCCTTTCACTAAAGGCTAAATCGTTAAGCATGTTAAGTATATCACTGCTTTTATGACCTCACAAGAAAAAGGCTTGAAAGAATTTACCTAAGACAACTGACTGTGATGTGTGGTCACGGTCAGCTTTTCAGTACTGAGTTATCCCTGATGGGATTTTTCTAGGATGCTTATTTTAAAGTTTTGATGTTTTCCCAACTGAAGTCGGCGTCAATTCTTCCGAAATGGCCGAAATTGCTGGTCTTACGGTAGATGGGGCGAAGCAGATTCAATTCTTCGATGATGTTGCCGACCGTGAAATCGAAATTACGCGCCACGATCTTTTCGATGGTTGCAATCGGTTGTTTTTCAGTTCCGAAAGTATTGATATAGACAGATAGCGGTTCTTTTAATCCGATCGCATAAGAGACTTGGACTTCGCAACGCTCAGCCAAACCGTTGGCGACGACATTTTTGGCGACATAACGGCAGTAATACGCTGCGGAACGATCAACTTTAGAAGGATCTTTGGAACTGAAACAGCCTCCACCGATGCGTCCCATCCCGCCATATGTATCGACAACGATCTTACGACCGGTGGTTCCGGAATCCCCTTCCGGTCCCCCGATGATGAAGTTGCCTCCGGGATTGATGATGGTTTCGAAATCATTGGGATCGATCCATTTCGGATCGATGACTTTATCGATGACTTCTTTTCGGATCAACGCTCTCAGTTCCGGTAGTTCGAGTTCTTTCGCATGTTGTGTTGAAACAACGACCTTGGTGATCCTGATCGGCTTATCATTTTCATACAAAACGGTGACTTGAGTCTTGCCGTCGGGCTTGATGCGATTGTCTTCATGTTTGAAGTCTGACAGACGTTTAGAGAGTCTATGCGCGGTGTCTATGGCCAACGGCATATAGTTAGGGGTATCATTGCAGGCATAGCCAAACATGATGCCTTGGTCTCCTGCAGCCGTTTCATCACCCAAGACAACTTTATCGAAAATGTCTTTGGATTGAGATCCTACCAACACAAAGACTTTGAATTCATGGTCATATCCGATGTCTTTTAAAACCTTCTTGGCAATGGAAGCAAAGTCGATGGTCGGATCGAAGTCCTTCGGCAAGTTTTTCAAATCCAGCTTGGCATACAGATTCTGTTCGCCGTAAACAACGACGATGTCATCCTTGACAGTGGCTTCAACCGCCATCTTGGCATGTTTGTTTCTTCTTAAAGCTTCATCCAGGATCGCATCGGCGATTTGATCGCAGACCTTGTCCGGATGTCCGTCAGTGACGCTTTCAGAAGAGAAATAATACTTTCTGGTCATCATGGTTCCTCCTTATAAAAAACCCGTCTTACACACGCAAGAAGGGTTAACGTACTAGTATGGTCCCTCATCGGTGTTAGCTGAACCACCTTGCGAAGACGCAGGTTGGCGTGAGGTAATGTGAGCTAACTCTCTACTTCAACTCTGGATAAGATGCGTTTAT